>JBBQYG010000062.1:0-19348 GCA_038208905.1 Candidatus Sumerlaeia bacterium
GTGGGGCCGGTACCGCGCCACTCCACTCCGCAGGTTTCTCGACGAAGCCCACCCGCTCCTCCTCGCCCAGCGCGAGCACCTCCCCCCCGCCGCCCGAGACACCCTGGAGCGCATTGTCCTCGGCGACCGGCTGATGTCGTATAGCGATATAGGCGGAGTGGAAGCGGCCTTGCGCCGCCTCTCCGCCGTACTCGCCCGCCGCCCGCCCCTCCACGAGGCGCTCGACGACCTTGCCGGGCAGCGCGACGCCATCGAGGCGGACTTCCAATCGTTCTTCCCGGATCTGGATGCGTTCGCGCGTTCCCTGCGAGCGGCGCGGGAGTGATAAACGAAATCGCGGCCGGGTCGAAACCCGGCCGCGATCATTGCGTCGATTGTCGATCCGGCGGTTACCAGGTCGTGCGCCCGCTGGGGCGGCCACGGCGTCCGCCGCCGGGGCGGAAGGAGCGGGAAGAACCCTTGGGGATGGCGCCGCTGCCACCGGCGGCAACTTCCGCGGAGTGGTAGGGGTGGTTCTCCACCACGGGGATCTCGCGGCGGATCAGCATTTCGATCAGGCGAAGCTGATCGCGCTCGGTCTCGTCGCAGAAGCTTAGCGCGATGCCGCTCGCCCCGGCGCGCGCCGTGCGGCCGATGCGGTGGACGTAGCTCTCGGGCTCCTGGGGAAGGTCGTAGTTGATGACGTGGCTGATGTCGTCCACGTCGATGCCGCGGGCGGCGATGTCGGTGGCGACGAGGATGCGGACGGCACCCGACTTGAAGTCGTTGAGGGCGCGCTGGCGCGCGTTCTGGGCCTTGTCGCCATGGATCGCGTCGGCGTTGATGCCGAGGCGCTCAAGCTGGCGGGAAAGGCGGTCGGCGCCGTGCTTGGTCCGCGCAAAGACAAGCGCGCGGGTGATCGCGGGATCCGCGAGGATCTCGCTGAGGAGCGCGAGCTTGTTCTTCTTCTCGATGAAGACGACGCGCTGCTCGACGCGCTCCGCGGGCTCGGAAGTCGGCGCCACGTTGATGCGCACGGGCTCGCGCAGAAGCGAATCCGCCAGATGGGCGATTTCCTTGGGCATCGTGGCGGAGAACATCAGCGTATGGCGCTGTGCGGGAATCTTGGCGGCGATACGGCGGATGTCGTTGATGAAGCCCATGTCCAGCATGCGGTCCGCCTCGTCCAGGACCAGTGTCTTCACGCTGGACAGATCGACGAAGCCCTGCTGCATGAGGTCCATGAGGCGACCGGGCGTGGCGACGAGGATGTGGATGCCGGCCTGGAGGGCCTTGACCTGTGGGCCCTGGCCGACGCCGCCGTAAACCACGGCATGGCGGACGGGGATGAACTTTCCGTAGGCCTTCACGCTGTCGCCGATCTGCACGGCAAGCTCGCGCGTGGGCGCCAGGATCAGGACGAGGGGTTTCTTGGGGAGGAGGTTGGGGCGCTCGATCGCGATGTGGTGAAGCAGCGGGAGCGAAAAGGCGGCGGTCTTTCCGGTGCCCGTCTGGGCGATTCCCAGAATGTCGGACTTCTCGAGGAGCGGCGGGATGCACTTCGCCTGAATCGGAGTCGGGATCGTGTAGTTCTCTGCCAGCACGGCGCGGAGAATGGGTTCGGCGAGGTTAAGCTCGGCGAAAGTAGAGATGTTCAAATGCGGTCCTTTGGGGATGTTTCCGGTAGAGGGTGACCTGATGGGGACGTATGCGTCCTGCCTGAATCAGGTTGCCGGAAAAATGCGAAGGGGCCGCGTACTCCGGCAAGGAATTTCGATATGGGAGGATAGGTGGTGACTCGATTGGCCGTCGGCACGGTGGTTGGTGAGTGGTCGGGGTGGCGAGACTCGAACTCGCGACCTCACGCTCCCGAAGCGTGCGCGCTAGCCAACTGCGCTACACCCCGACGCGGGAGTGGGAGAATCACCGGGTCGACCGGGCGCGTCAAGCACGAAGAACAGCCGAGTTGCAGGAAAATCGACACCCTCGGCGGCGTGACTCGGGCTCCCCCTGCGCCAGTCCCCCCTTGCGTCGCGGCCAGTCGGCGGGCATAAGGCCCCTCCTCCGGGGCCGGGGGAGTTGGGTGGCCCTGGTTATCTCCTCCGACGGGTAACACGACGTTGACGCCAGATCTGCGATTTGCGCCCCGCACCATGTACTGCGGCGAGGTGCGCGCCTCCCATTTGAAGCAGGAAGTCGTCCTCAAGGGCTGGGTCCACCGCCGCCGCGATCACGGCCGCCTGATGTTCATCGACCTTCGCGACCGCGAGGGCCTGATGCAGGTCCGCATCAATCCCGACAGTCTGGAGAACGACCAGAAGACCGGCATCGACTTCGACTTCCGTTCGTCGGCGCCCCCCGCAGATATCCTCGCCCACCTGCGCGCCATCGAGGCCGATGGCTTCGCGCTGACCGCGTTCACCCAGGGCGACATCAACATCTGGCCCGACGGACGCGAGCCCAAGGCTGGCGCCGAGCAGTTCCGCGCGCGCTTTGCGGCCCAGGACTATCACCGAAATGTGACCCGGTCCAACATCGAGGCGCTCGAGCCCAAGCTCAGGGCCAAGGGTTTCGAGATCGTTGAATCCAACTTCGTCTCCATCACCCACCACCTCCGCGAGGAGTTCGTGATCGCGGTGCGCGGAATCGTGGAGCTACGCCCCGACGGCTCCGCCAACCCAAAGATGCCCACCGGCGAGACGGAGATGGCGGCCCGCGAGATTGTGATCCTCAACAGCGCCGACGCTCTCCCCTTCCGCATCGACGAGTTCGGCAAGACCAACGAGGAGCTGCGCCTGAAGTACCGCTACCTGGATCTGCGCCGCCCGGAACTCCAGCGCAACTTCATGATCCGCAACCTGCTCTACAAGGCCTCCCGAGACTACCTGGCGTCCAAGGGCTTCGTGGAATTCGAGACGCCGATCCTCGGCAGGCCCACGCCCGAGGGCGCGCGCGATTTCCTTGTGCCGTCGCGCCTCAACGAAGGGATGCACTACGCGCTCCCCCAGTCGCCCCAGCTCTTCAAGCAGATCCTCATGGTGGCCGGATTCGACCGCTATTTCCAGATCGCCCGCTGCTTCCGCGACGAGGACCTGCGCGCAAACCGCCAGCCAGAATTCACGCAGATCGACATCGAGATGAGCTTCGTCACCGTGGACGACGTGATCCGCGAGATGGAGGGCCTTGCCGCCGCCATGTGGAAGGCCACGCTGAACGTCGATCTCAAGCTGCCGCTCCCCCGCCTCCCCTACGCCGACTCGCTACGCCGCTACGGCAGCGACAAGCCCGACCTGCGCTTCGAGATGGAGTTGATCGACTTCACCGAGACGATCAAGGGCCGCACGGAGTTCACCGTCTTCGCCAACATCCTCGGAGAGGGCGGCTCCGTCATCGGCATCGTCCACCCGGGCGGCGCCGACAAGTACAGCAACACGGCGCTCAAGCCCGACGGCGATTTCCAGAAGCGCGCCGGCCGCGAGATCGGCGCCCGCGGCGTTGCATGGTTCCGCGTCGGGGCCGACGGCAAGCTGGAGTCCAGCATCGCCAAGTTCTTCACCGAGGACGTCCTCGCGGAGATCGTCGCCAAGGCCGGCGCCAAGCCCGGCGACATGCTCCTGATGATGGCCGACAAGAAGCTGCGCAAGGCCCAGGACATGGCCGGACGCCTTCGCCTGATGGTGGCGCGTGAGAACGGCCTCATCGACAAGTCCCGCCTCGAATTCTGCTGGATTGTGGACTTCCCCCTCTTCGACTATAACGAGGACGAGAAGCGCTTCGATCCCGCCCACCACCCCTTCACGTCACCACATCCCGCGGACATCGACCGGCTCGAATCCGATCCAGGTTCCGTCCGCGCGCTGGCATACGACCTTGCCCTCAACGGCGAGGAATGCGCCGGTGGCTCCATCCGTATCCACTCAAGCGACGTGCAGGCCCGCATCTTCAAGTCCATCGGCATTTCCGACGAGGAGGCGAAGGCCAAGTTCGGCTTCCTGCTGGAGGCGCTCCGCTTCGGCGCGCCGCCCCACGGCGGCATCGCCTTCGGCTTCGACCGCTGCCTGATGTCGATCCTCGACACCGACTCGATCCGCGAAGTCATCGCCTTCCCCAAGACCCAAACCGGCACCTGCCTGATGACCGGCGCCCCCGGCGAAGTGGACGAGAAGCAGCTCAAGGAACTCCACATCAAGTCCATCGCCAAGAAGGACATGCCGCCCGCGCCGGCGGGCTGATCAACGACACGCTGCAAGTAGCAAGAACGCCGGGGAGCAGAGATTGATTCTGCTCCCCGGCTTTTTTTTGTTTAGGACTTAGTCGTCTTCGTGCGCAACGAAGGCTCCCGTTAGCCAGCACTGCGCCAGAGATCGGCTAAAACATCATCGCTCGTCGCAAGCTACGCTTCCAGCCGCTGCCCGTGCTCGGAGTCACTAGTCCAGCAGTATCTCGCTGAACCCCCTCCTGACAGCGCCGCTTCAGTTCGAGCGCATCAACCCTAAATGCCTCAGATGTCTTGATGCTCATCAAGAATCGCCTCCCTGGGAGTCCGGATGTCGATCGCCTGATATCCCAAGCGAAAATTGACCGAGTTGACGGAAGTGTCGATGTAGTATCTTGACCGATGACGCACGCAGCCGCTCCGCGGAAAGGATGCGAGCATGCTATTCGGAACATCGGCCTCTGGCAAGCCCCACGGGGAGTGACGTCCAAAGTTGCGGGCAGAATGCGAGACCCCCGCCGAGCATCGCTCGGCGGGGGTCTCGCTCTTCGGTTGCCGGAAACCGACTTAGTTCTTTGCCAAGAACGGTCCCCAAGCCGCGGAGGTATTGCGCCCGGCGGAGGTGAGCGGGAGTTGGTTGGAGCCGTCGTCCAGCATCATCCAGATCTGCCACTGGCCCGAGCGGTTGGAGGAGAAGGCAAGGTGCGTTCCGTTGGGGGCCCAAGCCGGGGCCTCGTTGTTGCCCTGGTTCATCGTCAGGCGGCGCAGGTTGGCCTTATCGCCTTCCGCGTCGCAGATATAGATGTCGTTCGCGCCAGCGCGGCGCGAGACGAAGGCGATGCGGCGGCCATCCGGCGACCAAGAGACTTCGTCGTTCCAAGACCCCAGAGTGGTCAGGCGGCGCTTGCCGCTGCCGTCGGCGTTCATGACGAACACGTGGACGCCGCCGGCCTCGTTGGAGGTGAAGGCGATCTTGCTTCCGTCGGGCGACCAGCACGGGCTCCCCTCGGTGGCCTTGGTCGTCGTGACCCTCGTGGCCGACTTGCCATCGCGGCTGGCCGTGTAAATCTCGGAATTTCCATCCTTGCTCAGCACCAGCGCCAGGCGCCGGGCTGCGGAGTTCCACTCCGGCGAGTGGTTTGTGCCGCCATAGGCCGCGATCGTCCACATCTGGCCGGGGTTAAGCTTCAGCGCCGCGTCGGGCGTGAGCTGCATGCCATACACGTTGGCGCGGTTCCCATGATACGAGGTGAAGTAGATCTCCGTGCCGTTGGCTCCCCACACCGGCGTGGTGGCCAGCTTGCCCAGGTTGGTGATCGGGCGCGCGCCAAAGCCGTCCCAGTCCATCGTGGCGATTTCCTTCACGCCGGGGACCTGCTCCGTCACGAAGAGCAGCCGCGTCCGGCAGACGCCCTCGATTCCTTTGATCTGGAGAATCACCGCATCGGATATCTGGTGCGCCAGGTCGCGGATGCGCTCCTTGCGATCCACGAAGTCGCGGCTTAGGATCAGACGCTTGGAGTCGATGTCGTACACCAGCACTTGCACCTTGTAGCTCGTCGCGTCCTCGCTGACATTCCCCATCAGGTAGTGCTTCACTCCCATTCCGGCCCACGCCTCGAAGGCGATGTTCTTGCGGTTGTGATCGACCATGTTCTGGCGGTTGGCGAGCATCTGGTCCTTTACGTTCTCGAAGAACCCGCTCAGCGTCAGGTCATTGCGGATGATGCGGGGAAGCGTTTCCATCTCCAGCCCGGTATTGTTGGCGTTGAACCGGACGACGGCGATGACGCTTTTCTCGTAGGAGTAGGTCGGGCGGACGTTCCACGCGGGGGCCTCCTGGGCACCGGCGGGGCGATAGGCGAGCAGGCAGGCAAGGAGCATCAGGAGCGAGAGGCGCTGGAGCATGAGCGGAATCCGTGAGAGAATGAGCGTTCAGAAACGCGGGCGGAACATGCACTGCGCGCGCGCGGTTCACGAGATCAATGGCAATCGCCCCCACGCGCGCATTGCGATAGACTGGCGCCCGGGATGATCCGTTTGCTCTGGCCGTTCCTTCCCCTTCCCCCGTGGGACGCGCGCTGGGATTCCGCGCGCAAGGGCCACTGGGGGGAACGCGCCGTGACCCGGCATCTGTGGAGGCGCGGGTATCGCCCTCTGGCGCACCGCTGGGTCTCCGCCGGGGATTCCGACATCGACCTGATCATGGGAACGCGGGAGATGCTCCTCTTTGCCGAGGTCAAGCTGCGCCGCGACGGCGACCCGGAGCCGTGGGCCGAGGTCCACCACCCCGACCGCGTCGCGCGCCTCCGCGGCGCCGTGGGCGAGTACCTCCGCCACACGCGCCAGACAACGGTTACGATACGCATCGATGGCTATCTGGTGATTCCCACCTTCCTGAATCCGCGCCAGCCGCGAATCGAGGCGCGCGAGGGATACATCGCGCCGACGGCCGTTCCCGGCTGGAGGGGGATTATTCCCGCAGGCGCCGAATGACCCGCGCCGGATTTCCGGCGAGCACGCACCACCCATCGGGGAAGCTCTTCGTCACCACCGCCCCCGCGCCGACCACCGTGTTCTCGCCAAGCTGGACGCCGGGCAGGATAATCGCGTTCATCCCCAGCCAGCACCGCGCCCCCATCCGGATCGGCGGCGCCGCAAGCCAGCGGTCGTTCTTCAGCGGATCGTGATTGGCGCTAATTAGCCCAACACCCGGACCAATGTTGGTGTCGTCGCCAATCTCGATGCCGTTAATGGCCTGAATGTAGCAGTTCGGCGAATCGCCGGGAAACGTGCGCCGCCCGAGGCGTACCTTCTCAGGCGCGCGCACCGTTGTGGTGATGTGCACCGGCCACCGCACATGATGGTTTATGCCCACCAGTTGACCCAGCCGCCACGCCAGGCAAAACGGAACCGGGCACCCCGCCGGGAGCCGAAAGATCGCCCGGACAAGGGCCTTGGCGGTGCGTCTCGCGCTCGGCATATCCCCGCGAATCCAGGCGATCGATTCCTCTCTACTGACCATCATCCCTCGTCCCTCCTACCTCATCCCTGCCTTTACTCTTCTTCGTCCTCGTCGTCGTCGGAACCCGCCGATGCCGGAGGCTTCAGATCCGACAGCTTGATCGGCATCAGCAGCGCCAAGCGCGTCTCCTCGTCCTTGGACTTGAAGACAACCGGCGCCGTCGCGTTCTTGATCAGCATCTTGAGGTCCGGCGACGCGAAGCGCGACAGCGTGTCGTTCAGGAACTGGTAGTTGAACGCCAGCTCCAGCGGCGCGCCCGTGTAGTCCAGCGAGATCTTTCCGCTGAACGTGCCGATGTCGTGTGCCGCGGCGGCGAACTGGCAACTGTTGTTCTCGAACTTCAGGATGATCGACTTGTTCTTGTCGTCGGTCACGATGCCCGCGCGGCGAGAGGCCTGGGTGAAGACGTCGCGGTTCAGGTCGATCGTGATCGGGAAATCCTTGGGGATCACCGTATCGCAGTCGGGATACTTGCCGTCGATCCCGTTGCAGCGATAGTGGATGTTGTTGAAGCGGAACGTCACCTGGCGCCCCGCGAACTCAATCTCCACGGGCCCCTCGCTGCCGAGGAACCGGGCGAGGTTGTCCAGAATCTTGCGCGGCACCACGATGCTGCCGGTTCCCACGCCCTCGACCTCGGGAACGCTGGCGCTGATGCGCGCCAGCTTCTTGCCGTCCGTCGCCGTCAGGCGCAGCGAATGGTCCGCCAGCTCGAACAACACTCCCAGCAGCACGCGCCGATGGTCCTTCGTGGGGAGCGCGTAAACCGTCGCCTCCACCATGTTCTTCAGGGTCTTTTGGGCGATCTGGAACTTCGTCTCTCCGGTGATTGCCGGCCACTCCGGGAAGTCCTCCGCCGGCAGCGTCATCAGCTTGTAATCGTTCGTCTCGCACTGCACCTCGACCTTGCGCCCGATCTCCTCGATGGAGACCTCGCCCTGCGGCGGCAGCAACTTCACGATGTCGCGGAACGTATCCGCCGGCACCGTCGTCCGGCCCGGGCGCTTCACCGTCGCCCCCACGTTCACCGTCACCAGCGCCTCCATGTCCGTCCCGCGGAACGTGACCCCCTGCTCGGAAGCCTCCATCAACAGGTTCCCAAGGACGGGGAGCGGCCCCGCCGTGCGATCCACGAGGCTGGAAACAACCTGGGCCGCCAGTTCGAGTTCCTTCTGGGGAAGCGTCACATGCATGGTCGGAGAACACCTCTGGGCGCCGGGGCGGCGTCAACGAATGGCATAGCAGTCAAGTGAGGATGACACCCGAGGGATCGGGAGGTGTCAAGCGGGCGGAGGGAGCACAGGTCGCGACTCGCGCTCTTTGTGAGCCAGCTTAGGGTGAGGAAGTCGCCTACTTCCCCTTCTTCGCCTTCACCTGCGATAGCGCCGATCCCGCCGCGCTCTTGGAGTCCTTGCTCGTCCGCCCGTCGCGGAGCACCTTCGACGCAGCTGCCGCCGCCTTTTTGCCGGTGGTCTCCTGGGGGGAGGACTTCTGTGTGAGGGCGCTGGCCGCCGCCGTCTTGGAGGCCTTGCCGTCGGCCTTGGAGGAGAGAACCTTGGACGCGCTGGTTGCTGCCTTTGTGCCCGTCTGCTTCTCGGTCATACCCCCCCGCCCGGGCCTGCGGTAAGACCAGAGTGTCTCTGCACTACCTTTCAGTGGGGTGCCGGTCGCCCTTTCCGCAGGGTGCCTTGGTCGCCCGACCTCCGTCGGGGATGCCCCACGGGCACCCACAGGCTCGTTCTGGGGCTCACTTTCATCCCCCCGACGAGCGCGCTGCGAAACACTTAGAATCTCGATTCCCACGACCACACCCTGCTCGTTGAAATCAAGAATGACTCCCGGCGCCACCTGCTCCGACTCGATAATTGCCGAGTCCTCAAGCCGAAGATAGAGGGCATCAGCCTTTTCGTCCATGTGTAGGTTCATAGCAGCTTCCTTGCGGCACGGTCGAAGTAAGTTGTAACGACCCTCGGTGGGCTCGTGGTCCCGTTGAAAATCACCCGCAAGATGCGGTCGCCGTTTTCCGTGATGCGCAGGAAGTGCTGGTTGAGCTCCGGGTCGTCAGGATGAGCCATGATTAGCTCTGGCGATACGAGCGCTCTCTGGATCCACTCCAACTTGATTCCCCGCTCGGCGATGGCCTTCGCGGCATGTTCGCTCAGTTGATATTCCATGACCGCCCCCTTGTCCAGCGCCAACGTCGCGCGTACCGTCAGCTCTGGATACAAATCCTCCCGCTCGCCCTGCGAAGATCAGGTGGGAAGTCATTCTCGCTATCCTCAACCGGTTGCCGCGTCAGTATGGGGATGCGCGAGGGCAACGACTGCGGGGAGGGTCGGGGATGGGAGCTCACCTCATACGTGACCGACGAGTGGTTACTCCTACTTCCCCTTCTTCGGCGCCGCCTTCTTGGCCTTCGTCTGCGCCATAGCCGATCCCGCCGCGCTCTTGGAGTCCTTGCTGGTGCGCCCATCGCGCAGAACCTTGGAGGCCGCCGTCGCCGCCTTCTTGCCGGTGGTCTCCTGGGGGGAGGACTTCTGTGTGAGGGCGCTGGCCGCCGCCGTCTTGGAGGCCTTGCCGGTGTCCTTGGAGGAGAGAACCTTGGACGCGCTGGTTGCGGCCTTTGTACCCGTCTGCTTCTTCGCTGCCGCCATGGTGTCGACCGCCTTTTCGAGGGAGCACTGGCGCATGGGTCAACTGCTTTGATCGCGCCGAGTTGCTGCGAACCTTATCTGCCGAAGGGCTGGAGGTTACAATGGAGAAGTCATCGACGGAATAAACTTCATGGGCAGCCCACCGCCCGCTCCGCGAACCACAAACCCCCAAAGATCTTCGGATCAACCATCGCCCCATCCGTCTGCTTCTGGGCCAGCCACCCGGGGACGTCGGGGAGATGGATCTCGTGGAGGACGATGTCCTCGCCGTCCACCCCCCCGCCGGGGCCGGAGCGGGTCAGTTCGCGCGCAAGGACGAGCACGACGTACTCGCTGCTGAGCCCCGGCGATGGCGGCCCGTGGGCCACGATCTCCATGCGGGCCGCGTCGTACCCGGTTTCCTCCAGCAGCTCGCGACGCGCCGCGTCGAGCACCGATTCCTCCCGCGTGTCCTCAAGGTCACCAACGAGGCCAGCAGGGAGCTCGATGCAGCGGGCGCCGATGGGGGGACGGGTCTGCTCCACCAGGAGGAGCTTCCCTTCCGGCGTCACGGCGATGATCACGGCGGCGAGCGGCGAGTGGGCGCGTTCGAGGTACTCCCACCCGGAGGGCGTCCGCATGAGGCTGACAAAGCGGCCCTTGGCGAGGACGGTGGCTCCGGGGATTGGGCGGGGGATGTTCATGGGGGAGGATCAGTCTTCCACTGGCGGAATTGGAGTTTCGCCGTGCTTCTCAACAAGCGCGATCAACCCGGCGAGGGACTCCAGAAGCGGTGGCAACTCTGAATCGAGGATCGATTGCACCTTGTCCAGCCTCACTCCCCCGTATCCATGAACCAAGTGGTGACGGAATCCTGAGATCAGGGCCCAGGGGATTTCAGGCGCGAGCGCACGAACAGCGCCGGGGGCTTTTGTTGCTGCCTCGCCGGCTACTTGCAGTGGATAGGGAATCGAAAAGCGGTAGGGTTCGTCGTCGGCGAGGTCCTTGAGACTCTTGCCGTGGGAGTGCGCCTTCGCCTTTCCCGCATCGTCGCGCATGTCTTCCGAATACTGCAAGACATCGGCACAGGTTCTCGGCTTCATACCGCGATGGCTTCGCGCTCGATACGCTGGCGAATGCGGAAACCGAGCAGGTCGCGATCCACGATATCAACGCGGGCGCCCAAGGCGCTGGAGAGTTCTTCCTCCAGGGCGACATGCTCCCGATAGGTTATGGAGCCGGTGAACTCGACCGCCAAGTCAATGTCGCTGGATTCGATCTGCTCGCCCGGGCTGTAGGAGCCGAAAAGCTCGACTCCCGCGATCCTGTACTTCCGCCTGAGTACCGGTAGCAGTGTGGCGAGGATCGTTAGGGCTTCTTCGCGGGTCTTCATCCTGTTAGCTCCATTTCATCCCGAACAGGATCAGGCCCCAATTCGGAGATCGATGCAACCCCAGACGCTTCTCCGCTGCGACGGCGGCGGAAGCCTTTCGGGGTTGCGCGGCGAATGGCACGGGACGATGAAGGTGGCGCCGCGGGCCCCAGGCCCGCAAGCAGGAGGTGAGGCCCCGCGATGGCGCGCAGCGTTGGATGGCCCTACAAGAAGGAGTTCCAGTGTCACCGATGCGGCAACTGCTGCCGTGGCGACGGCTATGTGGATATGACGGAGAGCGATGTTTCGCGCGCGGCCCATGCCCTCGGCATCGGCGACACGGAATTTCTGGCGACCTATGCCCATATGCGCGGGGACACGGTGGTGCTGCGCGATCAGGAGGACGATCTTCAGTCCTGCATCTTCCTGACAGTGGACGACGCAGGCCTTCACGGCTGCCGCATCCACGGGGCCAAGCCTGCCCAGTGCGCGGGGTTTCCTTTCGCGTGGCGCCCGCGCGATGCGGTGTCCTATTGTGAGGGCCTTCGCGCGCTGGAGGGCCTCCCCGCCCGCGCCCCGCGCAAGACCATGAGCGCCCGCAACACCAAGCCCGCCGAGTGATCCCAGCCAGATGAAACTCGTTACCGCCGCACAGATGCGTGAAATCGACCGCCGATCCATCGAGGAGCGCGGGATTCCCGCGTTGCGCCTGATGGACGCCGCGGGCCGCGCCATCGCGATGGACGTGTGCGATCATTTCGAGACCGGGTCCGTCGCGATCCTCTGCGGCAAGGGGAACAACGGCGGAGACGGTTTCGTGGCGGCGCTCTACCTCGCCAACGCCGCGTGGCGGGTCTCGGTGATCCCGATTGAAGAGCCGACAGCAGGCCCGGCGCGTGATGCGTTGGTGCGACTCGCCGGGATCGACGGGGTCACACTTTTCCCCGTGGCCGAGATCGGTAACCTCTCGGAATTCATCGCCAGCCACGACGTCGCGGTGGACGCGCTCCTCGGCACGGGGACAACCGGGGCGCCCCGCGCGCCCTATGACGCGGCGATTCGCGATCTCAATGCGGCGCGGATACCGGTGTTCTCCGCGGATATTCCCAGCGGGCTCCATCCAGATACTGGCGACGCGGAGAACGCCGTCCGCGCCTATCGCACGATCACGATGGGACTTCCCAAGCTCGGCATGGTGTCGGGCAATGGGCCGGATGCCTGTGGCGGGGTGCGCGTGGAGCCACTGGAATTCCCACGTGATTTGCTCGATGACATAGAGTCGCAGAATCACACGCTCACTGCGGGCGACGCCGCGGCGCTGCTCCCCGCGCGACCGGCCAGCGGACACAAGGGAACCTTTGGGCTCGTCACCGTCATCGCGGGCTCCGCCGCAATGCCCGGCGCGGCAGTGCTCTGCGGGATCGGCGCGCTGCGCGGCGGATGCGGCCTTGTGCGGATGGTGTGCCCCGGCGATGTGAGGCCCATCGCGGCGGCGGCGCTGCCAGAGGCGCTCCACAGCCTTGCCTGTCATCACCGCCACCACCTCGCCCATCTCGACGCAGAGGGGATCGAGGATATCTTCGTCGGCAGCGACGCCCTCGTGATCGGCCCCGGACTCGGCAAGGGTCACGAAACTCACGTCGCGCTCGCGCTGCTGCTCGCAAATCATGACCTGCCGATGGTCCTCGATGCCGACGCGCTCAACATGCTCGCGTCGGATTCGTCGCTTCAAAAGCTGCTCGGCCCGCGCCACGTCCTCACGCCCCACCCCGGCGAGCTGGCCCGCCTCCTCGGCAAGTCAATCGCGCAGATTCAGTCGAACCGATGGGCCTCCGCGAGGGAGGCCGCCACGCGCCTCGGCGCCATCGTGCTCCTCAAGGGTCGCGGCACCATCGTCGCTGAGCCCAGCGGCATCGCTACACACGTGGGCTCGGGAAACACGGCGCTCGCGCGCGGCGGAGCGGGGGACCTCCTCGCTGGCCTGATCGGCAGCCTCTTGGCCCAGGGCGCTCCGCCCGCCGACGCGGCAAAGCTCGGCGCCTTCGTTCATGGGCTTGCGGCGGACGTGCTCGCGCGCGAAGTCTCTCCGCGCGGCATCACGATCCGCGACGTCGCGGACCGCATCCCCGCCGCCTTCCGCGAGCTTGAAAGGACACCACCACCCGCATGAGCGGCAGCAAAACCACCAACGGCGAACCGATCCTGATCGCGAAGGGCGTGCAGAAGGAATACCTCGACGGGGAGCGCCGCCTCACGGTGCTAACCGGCGTGGACATCTCGATCCGCGGGGGCGAATTCGTCTCGATCATCGGCCAGAGCGGCAGCGGCAAATCGACCCTCATGCACATCCTGGGCGCGCTCGACCGCCAGAGCGCCGGGACCGTTTCGCTCGGCGGACAAGACTACGCCAAGATGAGCGACCGCCAACTCGCGCGCCTGCGCTCGCGCCAGATCGGCTTCGTCTATCAGTTCCACCATTTGCTGCCGGAATTCACCGCGCTAGAGAACGTCATGATGCCCGGCATGATCTCCGGCGAGCCCACCGCCGAGGCCGCGGGCCGCGCCGAGGAAATGCTCCGCCGCGTCGGCCTCGGCCAGCGCCTCGACCATCGTCCCGCCAAGCTCTCCGGCGGAGAGCAACAGCGCGTCGCCCTCGCCCGCGCCCTCATCAACAACCCCACCCTCGTCCTCGCCGACGAGCCCACGGGCAATCTGGACACGAAGACCAGCGCCGAGGTCCTCGAATTCATGATCTCCATCACCAGCGCCGCCGGCAAATCCCTCGTCATGGTCACCCATGACGAGGCTATCGCCAAACGCGCCGACCGCCAGTTCACCCTGACGGCGGGGCAGTTGGCGGAGCGATAGGTAAGCACAACAGCCCGAAGTTTCCAACTGCCAGTGATACTAGCCCGTGACATGGGAGAATCACCTCCGCTACAGGAGGGGTAGCCATTCCATGAGTCGCCCATCGGCCTTCGGCGTGGACGGCGATCCCATAGCCGTCGCCCCCCTCCAATGTTTCTTGAGCTTGTGTTTCGCGTGGCCGCGAAGTGGCGCGCATGGACGAGACTTCGCCGGCTCCCGAACTGATCTTGACGCCCCGCCTGATTGGGCATGAGCGATGATCGAGTCTTTGCTCGCCGAGGTCGCCGATCTCAGGCCGCGCCTTGCAAAGGATTCCTCCAACTGCCCCTTCCTTCCATGCTCCTCACTCTGGAATCATGCGGCCAAAAACAAGAGGCGAGCGAAAACGGTCGGCACCCTGAGAAGCGAAAGAGGGCACGGAGAAGTCGATCTCCGTGCCCTCCGCGCAGTCGGTGGCATACTCCGGCAGTTGTTCTAGCTGACTGCGGCGACCTGATCCTCGACGGCGCGTGCCTCATCGGCCAGGGCGGTTGAGAGGTAGCGCTCGCCGAAGGAGCAACCGATTGTGACGATCATCTTGCCCTTGTTCTCCGGGCGGGCGGCGACGCGGAGCGCGGCGGAGATATTGCCGCCGGTGGAGATACCGCCAAGCAGGCCCTCCTCGCGCGCGACGCGGCGGGCCATGACGAAGGCCTCCTCGTTGGAAATCTTAATGACCTCGTCGATGATGTCCTTGTTGAGGTTCCCGGGAATGAATCCTGCCCCGATTCCCTGAATCTTGTGGGGGCCGGGCGGGCCGCCGCTGATGACGGCGGAATCCTCGGGCTCCACGGCGTAAACCTTGAAGCCAGGCTTGCGCCCCTTGATGACCTCGCCCACGCCGGTGATGGTCCCGCCGGTGCCGACGCCGGCCACAAAGATGTCCACCTTGCCGTCGGTGTCGTTCCAGATTTCCTCGGCGGTCGTCTTGCGGTGGATCTCGGGGTTGGCGGGATTCTCGAATTGCTGGGGCATGAAGGAGTTGGGGGCATACTGCGCCACAAGCTCCTTGGCCTTGGCGATGGCGCCGCTCATGCCCTTGGCCGCTGGCGTCAGCACCAGATCGGCGCCGAGCATCCGCAGCAAGTAGCGGCGCTCCTTGGACATGGACTCCGGCATGGTGAGGATCAGGCGATAGCCCTTGGCCGCGCAGACGAAGGCGAGCGCGATGCCCGTGTTGCCGGAGGTCGGCTCAACGATTACGGTGTCGGGCTTGATCTTGCCGTCGCGGACGCCCGCCTCGATCATCGCAAGGCCGATGCGGTCCTTGACGCTGGCGAGCGGGTTGAAGAATTCGCACTTCACCAGAATCGTCGCGTCGATTCCCGCGTTCACCTTGTTCAGGCGGACGAGCGGCGTGTTTCCAATCGTCTGGGTGATGTCCTCGAAAATGCGAGCCATGGCGTCTCTCCGTGCTGGTGGAATTTGATGCGCTATCCAACGGGCGGGCACGATGGCCCGCCAATGGTCACTCGATCTCGTCCGTCATCTTGAAATCTTCGCCGCTGTCCTCGGGGTGGTCGGTCGGCTTGTATTCGGGAAGGATGCTTCCCCCCCCCTCGATCTGGGTGTCCTCGACCTCGTCGGGATCCTTGGCCTTGCCGGTGTAGCTGGCATACAGGAGGGCGCGCTGCTCGTCGGTGATGAGACCGCCACGGTTGCTGACCATTCGGTTGCCCGGATGCGGGGCCGAATTGCCCACGTTGTCGCGGTTGCCGATGTTGTCGCGATTCCCATCGGAGGAACGCCCGCCGCCGCGATTGCCGCCGCCACGGTTTCCGTCGGCGCGATTGCCGACGTTGTCACGATTGCCGACATTGTCCCGGTTGCCTTGGTCGCGGTTTCCGTCGAAGGAACGTCCGCCGCCGCCACCGCCGCGATTTCCGCCACCGCCGCGGTTGCCTTCGAAGCTTCGTCCGCCGCGCGCGGGCCCGGTGGCCTCGACGACGATATGCCTCTCCTCGTCGGACCCCTTGCTCTCGGTCTTGATGCCTTCGATTTCCTTGAGGGCCTTGTGGATGAACTTGCGCTCGCTGGGGCTCATGGGGGGAAGCGAGACGCGACGCCCCGTGCGCAGCGCGCGATCCGCCGCGCGGCGCGCCTCCTTCTCCAGGCGAACGAGTTTCTTCTCGCGGTAGGCCTCGACGTCCAGCATCACATCGGGGAAGTTCTCTTCCTGTGTCAGCAGCGCGCGCACCACCACGTGCTGGAGCGCGTCCAGCGTGGCGCCGCGCTTGCCGATGAGGATCGATGTCTCCGGGACTTCCAGCCGGACGATGATCGTGTTCTTGAGGCGTGACGCGGTTGCGGTGCTGCCGGGGATGAAGCGCGAGATCAGGCCGCTGGTCCAATCCTCGGCCACCTTGAGGTACCAGTCAAAGGCGACGCCGATCACGAAGAGCGTGACGTCGTCGGGGTTCGGCGGCTCGGCGAGGGAGTGCTTCTCTTGAAAGTCCTTCAGGTCGATCTCGTCGGGCTCGTACTCGTCGAGTATTTCCAGCGACTCGACGGGAATGCCCTTCTCCTCGGCGGCTTTGGCGAGGGCTTCCTCTTTCGTCTTTGCGAGAATTTCCAGTTCCTTCATGCGGGTGCCTTTCTGTTGGCCAATTGACGCCGCCATGATGCGGCGATGCCGGGAGTATAAGCGGAAAACGGCTGCGTGGGTGCAGCGGGGCTCAGATCCCCACGGTGCCCTCGCGCAATTCCTTTGACGGCTGGCTCTTCTTCTGAGCCTCGTGGACGGCCATGTGGGAGGCGATGATCCGTTTGGTGATGATGCTCTGCCCGATGCTAATGATATTGCTGACGATCCAGTAGAGAATCAGGCCGGAGGGGAGCTTGTAGAGGAAGAAGAGCATCATGATCGGCATCATGATGGTCATCTGCTTCTGGATGCGTTCCTGCATTTCGTCCGCCGCGGGCATCCGCATTACGCGCATCTGGATGTAGTTCGTGGCGGCCATGATCAGCGGCAGCAGGTTGAACGACGACCCGATGAGGATCAGGTTGGTGTTCCACGAAATCAGGCGATCGGGAGCGGAGAGGTCGGTGATCCACATGAAAGGCGCGCCGCGAAGCTCCACCGACTGCGCGAAGACAACATAGAGCGCCAGGAGAATCGGCGCCTGCAGGAGCACGGGAACGCAGCCGCGGAACATGCCCAGGGGATTGACGTTGTGCTCCTTCCAGAGCGCCATCATCGCCTGGTTCTTCTTCATCGGGTCGCTCTTGAACTTCTTGTTGATCGCCTCGATGTCGGGCCTCATCCGCTGCTGCTCGATCATCGTGCGCGCCTGATTCTTGATCGCCCAGTGCGTCAGCGGGTAGATCAGGATGCGGACGACGATGGTGGTGGCGATGATGGCAAAGCCCCACGCCCCAAGGAATTCGTGCAGCTTGCGCATCAGGTTGAGCATGAGGATCGAAATGCCTCGCAGGAACGAGAGGCCAAGGGGAACCTCGTGGAAGACAAGGTCCGCGGGGCGCACCGCCGTCTCGGAGAGGACGAACGCGGGGGATTTGAGCGCCTCGATGGACTTCGGCCCGACATAAAGCTGGTAGGCCAGCGACACGGTCTCGCCGGGGGCGATCTCGCGCGGGGGGTGCATCAGCTCCACGTTGAGCGGCGGCGCCGCGCCGCGCTGGGCGTACTCCGGCGAGTCGTTGCGGCGGTCGTGGAGCGTGCGCACCGAGTCCACCGGATTGCCCTCGGACGGAACGATGATCGCTGCGAAGTACTTCTTCTCCAACCCCGCCCAGTCGGCGCGCCGGAGCAAGGTATCCACGGTGTCGTCCCTGTCGAGGCGCAGCGCGCGAATCGTCTCGACCCCGCCAACGACCGACGCCACCGGCGGGTGCGATCTATCGGTGACGGTGGGATCGCCAAGTCCAGCCTGCCAGCCGATGCCGAAGCCCTGGTCGCGGCCAAGCGGCTTGCGCGTCTCTGGTCCGTTTTCGAACCGCACCGTCAGGTCCACCACGTAGCTGTCGTCGCGAAAGAGGAACTCCTTCACGCAGACCATGTCGTGCACGGGATCGCTCGTGAAGGTGAGCTTTGTGGTGTTTTCGGACCGCTCCCGGGCGAAGGTAAACAGCTCGCCGTTGTAGTCGCGCACCGTGGGGCCGACGAACTGGAGCGGGTAGTCGCGGATATCTGGATCGCCGGCGCGGGAAATCATCGGCACCGTGCCCGACGAAGTGACATCGTCGGAGCCGAGGACGTTCTGCACGGCCTCCGCGGACTTGATGTCCCACTCGATGGGGCGCGCGCCCAGAGTGGAGACTACAACATAGTAGAGCGGAGTATCGACGACGGCCAGCGGGGCCTCGGGCGCGGTGAGGAGCTGCTTGTACAGCTCCTTGCGGTCTGCGGAAGTCAGCTTGGGAATCGTGGCATCGGCGGTTTGGGTTCCGCTGGTGGCGCCATCGTTAACGGCGGAGGTCCCCGGCGCGAGCCCCTCCTGAAGGCGGCGGCGCGCCTCCTCCTTGCGCGCCTCGGCCTCGGCGCGCTTTGCCTCCCAACTGGCCCAATCCACCAAGTAGGCCTGAACCGCTTGCTTGTACTCGCGGTCCTTGGCCATCTGGCGGGAGAACATCCAGCCATAGGTCGCCACACAGATGACGATAAATACGATCCAGTTCTTGTTCATTCTCAGGGGAAGGCCGACTCATTCATCATTTTGTTGCGGGGGGACCATTGTCGCCCAACCGCCGCTCAAAGGCCGGAGACGTTCCCCGAACGGGCAACGAGCCGTCAACCCAATCTGGCGGCGGCGCCCCGGCTTGTGAGAAAACGTCCACTGCCTTGTTCCAAGTCGAATAATCACAATGTTTTGCGGCGCGCGCTACTCGGCAAATTCAAGGGCCACAGGCTTGGCGATGAAGCCTTGGCGGTGCGCCTCGTCCAGAAAGCGCCGGACACCCGCGCGCCCCCGGTCACCGAAATCGAGCGTCAGATCGTTCACATACATCCCCACGAACTCGTCCGCCAGCTGCTCCTCCATGCCGCGACCCCACTTCATCGAGTGAACCACCGCCGCGCGACGATTGGCGGGCTCGAGGGCGTATTCGATCGACTGCTTGAGGATCACGTTGAGACGGGAGATAAGCGGCTTGCCGAGCGCCTTTCGCACGACGTTCGCCCCAAGCGGCAGCGGCAGGCCGTTGGTGCGCTCGAACCACCACTCGCCCAGGTTGACGATGTTGACGAAGCCCTC
>JBBQYG010000063.1:0-18999 GCA_038208905.1 Candidatus Sumerlaeia bacterium
GACTCCACCGAGACCCAGGTGGTGATGGGAAAGATCTACACCACCGCCAACGTCGCCGTTCTTGAGAATTACAAGGGCAAGATGGCGGGCCCCCAAAAAATCAGCTGGCCCGGCGGTAAAGCTGGCAAGCTCGTGATGGAAGTGCCGGGCGTCCCCAAGCTGCACGCGGGCGAGGAGGCGATCCTCTTCCTCAGCAGGCCGCAGGACCGCATGCCCAAGTCAACGCGCGACGCGATGAATCCGGAATCCCCCGTGAACCAAAGCTATCAAGTCGTCGGCGGATTTCAGGGAAAAATCACCATCGCCAACCACAACAAGGAAGCAAAGCAGCTTCGCAAGGGCACCGAACCGATTCCCGCCACGGCGACGGCGTCGCGAGGCACCTTCACCGGCACCAACACAAGCGCACCGAAGGTCGAAGTCGCGAAGCTTCGCGGCGCACTTCGAGGCGTGGCGAAGTCACAGGCCGACAAGGCGGCCCAGAAGGGCGCCCTCCGCAAGATTGCCGGCATACGCGGCGAGTTCGCGGTTCCCGATCGCACCGACGACCCTGTCGTCCGGCTATTCGATCCGCTCCCCGGCTTCGCCTATCTGCCGGATGCGGAACTCGAAGCGGTCCGCGCGAAAATGATCGATGATCAGTTGAAGAGCCAGAAGGCGGCGCCTGTGGCGCCCAATGCCACCGGAGCCGCCCCCGAAGAAAAATGACCGACCGCACGCGCACCTCCTCCGCACGAGATACCTATCAGGGGATCAGAATGCTTTCACGCGCCCTTCGCCAGTTCCTTCCCATCGCAGCACTAGCAGGCATCCTGCTCGGCGCCCTTCATCAGGCGACCGCCGGCCCGGGGTTTTTGGTTTTTACCCGCGAGCGCGCGGGTACCGATCTGACTGCCATCGACGACTCGTTTTCTCGCAAAGAGTTGAAGTTCCGCGATGGGACCGAGCTGCGCTACTACCTCTATCGGCCCTTCGAAGGCCCCGCCGCTGTCCTGGACCCGGGCGTCAACACCGGCCCCGACCCGATCCTCGACGACGACATCTACCTCTCCCTGCAAAAGGCGCAGAAGCAGTGGGAGGACGCCGTCGACGATCCCAACATTGAGTTCAAGCTTCCCCTCTACTCCGCCGACGGCGCCTTCCCCGGCATCGCCTACTTGGAACTGGGCCCCTTCGAGGCGGCGCTCGATACACGCAACCTGATCACCTTCCGCGATCCCAACATCACCGTGGGCGATGGCATACTCGCGCTACCGATCTATTACTTCTTCGAGGAAGACTACACGATCGACCTCAACCGCAACCCGAACGAGCAGGTTCTCCTCGCGACGGACGATATCGGCGGCGACGTTGTCGTTGGTATCTTCCTTGATGGCGGGTTGCTTGGTGGGCTCAGCGAGCTTGCATTCCTGCTCCGCGGCCAGGTCGGCGAAACGATCGAGGCGGGCGAGTTGATCGAGTCCGACATCATCATAGCGGGCGCCTTCGATGGCTTCAACCTCTATCCCGAGGATCCAGAGGACCTTCCCCGAGAAGATCTGGATCGCAACGACGTCATCGGCACCGTGGACATTCAGGCGGTCTTCACCAGAGCCATCGGGCGATCGATCGGTCTGGCCGACTCCCACATCTACGCCGCCACGCTTTCGCCCTTCTACATCCTGCCCGGCGACGTGAACGACGAATTCCTGACCGACCCCTACGACGTCCGCGAGCTTTCCGTGGACGACAAGAGCGGCATGACGCGCCTGTACAGCGACAGCAAGGGCGGCGGCATCCGCGGCAGCCTGGTGCGCGGCGAGGATCAGTTGATTCCCGATTTCGGCATTCCCCTCCGAAGCGACGTGTGGATCAACGAAATCGACTATATTGACTACGACGTAATCGAGAACAATCGAGTTCTAGGCGATGACTTCGTCGAAATCGCCGGCGGAGCCGGTCTCGATATCACCGGATGGCGCCTCTACATCTATGATTCGGGCGGCAATCCCATAGGCCCCGTGGGCGGCTACACGATTCCCGGAGAGCGCCTGCCCACCCAACTTGTCAACTACGGGACCATCGCGGTCTCCACGAATCCGATCTTCAACGAGGGCCTGCCCGACACCATTGGCGGCATCGCGCTCGTGGACGATAGCTTCAACGTCATCCAGTTCCTCAGCTACGGGGCGACGATCGTTGTCCCTATCCCGACCAACGTGCCGACCGATCCAGAAGAACTCGCCGCTGCGCGCGAACTCGATCCCGTCGCCTACGGCCCCGACATCCTGCGCATTTCCACCTTCATCGAAGGTGTGGCCGAGAACCTCGCGCTGGCCGATGGCGGTGGCTCGCTTCAGTTGCAGGGGACGGGTACCCGCTTCGCCGATTTCGCCTTTGCCTTGGTGACGCCACCCACGAGAGGATTCCCCAACGTGCCGGGGCAGATCTTTGCCGGCTTCGCCTTCGAGTTTACTCAGATCACCTCCCGCGAAGCACTGGATATCTACGATCATCCGATCTATGCGTGCCTCCCCCAGAGTTTCCGGGACCCACTCACGCTCGACACGGTCGTCGAAACCAACACGCGCTTCGGCCTGACAGAGCGCAACCGGGGGCCGCTCCGCGCGGTCGCTCACGCGCTCACCGGACCGGAGCAGCAGTACCTCTTTGCGGACGCCGAAGGCGAGATCATTCTTCCGGCGCTCGTGGACTTCCAGAATTCGCGCTATTCGATTCCGGGACTACCGGGCGGAAGCTATTCCGTGCTGGTCGGCGCTCGCGAGGAAGGCATCTCCCTCATCGCCTCCAACGCCGTTGTCCCGTTGCTCGAAAACGAGATTACTCCCGAACTCGTCGAATTCTTCGGCGGCGTCGATCCCGCCTCGCCTGTATACGGCGATGGCAATGTACAGGAGTCGCGCCCCGGCGACAATATCATCGGAAGCTCCTTTCTGGAGTTCTGGCTGGAGTTTCGTGACCAGATCGTATCCGACAGCAGCACCGGAGCAATTTTCCAGCAGCAGAGCTATACGGGCCGCTATCGGGTCGGTATCCCCGCCGGACCCACGTTCATCGATTCGGGCGGAACCGCTGGCGGCACGTTGGAAAGTTTCGCCGTGGCTCAGCTTCGCCTGAACAAGCCGACCGGCCAGCAGACGATCTTCCTGGACAATCGCGGGCGTGGCTTTGGCGGCGATTTCGCGGGCAGCCTCGACGATCTCGAACTGGACGAGGATGCCAACACCGCCACGCTGATCTTCAGCATCAGGGACTCCAGCGGCGCGTCCGTCGGTATCCTCGAGCAGAAGATGGAAATCGTGGGGCTTCCAGAACTTCGGATTTCAAATATCATCGGGCCGATTCTTCAGGAGCGCGTGCTTAAGGTCACCTACACGCTCTTCAACCAGACACAAACCCCCGCCAACCCGCTCGGCTATCCCATCGAGTTCGGCATGGCCAGCGTCTTCAATGCGGCCTACGGCTCCTTCCTTTCACCCCAGCTCTTCGTCAACGGGCAGTGGCAGACGGAAAAGCGCGGATTCGGCGGGCAGGGCGAAAGCTCCGTCCCCCAGGCCGTCTATTGGGGCGACAAGCCCGAGGACCCGTTCCTCCGCTTCGCGGTCTT
The DNA here is from genome assembly GCA_038208905.1 of Candidatus Sumerlaeia bacterium. Lineage (GTDB taxonomy): Bacteria > Sumerlaeota > Sumerlaeia > SLMS01 > SLMS01 > JBBQYG01. Next base: position 3,608 of record JBBQYG010000063.1, read on the forward strand.
CGGAAACATCCCCGGCGTGACCGCGCCAAGCCGCCTCATCCTTGTCGATACGGCGGAGACCAAGATCGCGGGCTTTAAGCTGGATCAGAACAACCCGCTCTCCGGCATTCCACTTTGGGAGGTAAAGCCTGGCGGAATCCTTGACGGTCCGCTCATCACCTCTCCGCGCAACACCGGCGTTCTGCTCCGGTTCGATCCAACTGGCCGTGTTGCCACGGTGGGCACTCCGGCGTCGATCACGCTGGCGCTGGGCTACGACGACCTCACCTTCGACAATCCCCAGCAGAGGCTCTTCCGCCACGTCGAGAATGCCTACCTGCGGCGCGTTCCACGGGAGATTTTTGCCGACGATCCCGCCATCTCCTACCCAGTTCACGTCGGTGGCGGCATCGTTCCCAACGTAACGATCATCACCAACATCGGAAACCGTCAGGTCTTCCCCGGCAATGACTTCGATCGCGACGGCATCGAGAATGATCGCGACAACTGCCCCTATCTTGAAAACCCCGGGCAGGAGGACGTGGACAACAACGGCGTTGGCGACGCCTGCGAGGGGGACTTCGATAGCGATGGCGTTCCCGACGCCTACGATAACTGCCCCGACGTCCCCAATCCGGCTCAGCAGGATAGCGACGGCGATGGCGTCGGCGACGACTGCGACACCGATAGCGACGGCGACGGTATTCCCACCGAGATCGACAACTGCCCCAACGACTTCAACCCGGGGCAGGAGGACAGCGATGGAGACGGCGTCGGCGATGCCTGCAACGATTCAGACCGCGATGGCGTCCCCGACCAGCGCGACAATTGCCCACTGATTCCCAACTCCGACCAGAGCGACATCGACCGTGACGGCATTGGCGACGCCTGCGACGCCGACCGCGACGGCGACGGCGTCTCCAACGAGGTGGACAACTGCCCGGACGTGCCGAACCCGAGCCAGAGCGACATCGACGACGACGGCACCGGCGACGTTTGCGATTTCGACCGCGACGGCGACGGCGTACCCGACAATGGCGACAACTGCCCCGACGTGCCCAACCCCACTCAAACCGATACAGACGGCGACGGAATCGGCGACCTGTGCGCGCCGGGCCTCGTGGTCTTCAACGACGAGAGCGAACTCCGCCTCCCCAACGACAATCTCAACATTCTGGACATTGCCGCCGGCGATCTTACCGGTGACGGATATCCGGACGTGATCGTGGGCGTTGGCGGTCAGGGCTCGGATACTCAGGCCGGCCTTGCAAACCGCATCTACATCAACAGGGGCACCGAAGGACCGGCGGGCTTCTATACCGATCTGACATTCGGCTTCAACGGCATCCCCGAAGAAGGCGTCGCTGGCCAGCCCGGCGGCGACGACCGCCTGCCCCTCCAGCGCGACATCACGACGAGCATCATCCTCTTCGACTTCGATCTGGATGGCGATCTCGACATCTTCTTCGGCAATTCCGGCAGCTCCGACGGCCAGCCCGGCGGCACAGACCGCCTGCTGCTCAATGTGGACATCAACGATACGGTGAAGAACCGGTTCCCCGACGATGACGAGGTTGGCGACGGTTTCTTTATCGACGTTTCCGACCTCGCTCTCCCTGGCGTGCTCAATACGAAAGACGCCGACACTAGCTATCTCTATCCGCGTCCGGCGACCACCCGCGGAGAGGCCGTGGACTTGGATTCCGACGGCGATCTTGACCTTGTTCTTCCTACCCGCACAACCCTCGGGAGCGCGGGCTTCCTCACCGCGGTCAATCCGCAAACCGGATTTCCCAGCGCCGACTTCGGCTTCTACGATATTGTCGGATCTGTCCTCGAGGCGAGTTTCGACACGGATCCTGGCACCCCGGTTCTCGACGCCCCGCTCAACCGCAAGACGTTTGGCACGCGCATTATCATCAACCGGCGCAACGAACTGGTTGACGAATTCGGCAGCTCCCTCCCGCCTGGTACTCCCGACGCATTCCTCGAGTTCATCGCCCAGTCGCCCGATGTGGTTCGATCCGTCTTCAACCCCGACATCCCCACCGACGAGGTCAACCGGCAGGCGGTCCTTCAGGATATCCTCGGCCCCGAGATCAGCATGACGCGTCGCTTGGACAAGTTCTGGATGCGTGACGAGACCCTTGGCCGCGACGGGATTTTCGGTGGCGCAACCTCCGACGTTCGCAATGCCGACCGTCTTCCTCCCGGGCACATGGACCTTCCGCAGGCGGCAATCCGTGCGCCAGGCAATCGGGAAGACGAAACTTTCGACACTAATCAGGTGGTTGTTGGCGCTTTCCTTGGCATCTACGGCCCCTCGATCTTTACAATGCTCTCGCGAACCCAGCGACTGTTTGTTGGCGAGAACGCCCGCGTGGACAGCGATGGACGCACCGCCTACTTTATCAACTTCGACTTCCTCGATGAAAACGGGTCCCAGGCGTTCAACATTGGGGACAACCGTCTCGCGGTCGCTCAGTTCAATAGTATTGCCGATGGCGGGGTCGACGGAATCTTCTACAATGCCAGCTATGGCGCAGATTTCTGGATTCCCCTCTTTGACAACCCATGGAGTGCGCTGATTGGCTCCCGTCAGTCCATTCCTACGGACATCGAGCCCCCGGTGCGCCCGGAGAACGGCGAGCAAGCGGTTGCAACGGAATCTACCCATACTACGACGGGCGTTGTTGTGGACAGCTACGGCTCGGGCGCTCACGACATCATCGCCTTCGAAATGACGGGAGGCGGTACATCCATGTACCGGAGCTCGCGGTTCCTCGGCGGCGTCATCGGGACTCCACTCATCAGCCGTGGACAGACCAATCATGCGATCGGCGGCGCCACGTCCGAATTTGGCTTCTTTGCCGGCAGCTATAACGACGAGGGGACCCAGATTGAAACCCAGCGGGATCTCTTTGCCGCCGAGCAACGTGTCCGGGACTCGGGATCGGCGGACTTTGACAGGAATGGCAGCATCGACATCGCGGCAGCTGGCGACGGTGGCCCAGGGTCGCAATTGTTTTCGCTCGATCCATCGGGAGGGTTTGTCTCGATCTATCTGAATATCAATGGTGAGGGTGAGCTGCTCGGGCAGGCGGGTGAGTTCCGCTCCATATCGGAATCTGCCTTCAGGCCCGCCCCACTTGAGACCGTGGCGGCCATTGGCATGGCGATCACCGACGTGGATAACGACGGTGACTCCGACATTATCGTCGGTGGCAACTCTGATGGGATGCGGATTTTCGTCAACCAGCTGTATAGCCCCGAGATTCGCCCGAATGCCGCTACGTTGACGGACGCGCCAATTTTCGCGGAGTCTTCGGTGACGTTCATACCAAACCAGTACAGCGTCGCATTCCGACCGGACTTCGGATCCAACACGAGTCCGTCGGGGTCCACGGGATCAGTTGATTCCGGAGATATCGACCGCGATGGCTACCCCGATATCCTGACTGCCGGCGGCGGCGAGTTCAGCCAAGTGGGTGACAGGACATACGTTCTGCGCAATCACGGCCCGAGCTTCCCTGGAGCCCGCTACTTCCAGCCCACGCCAGTATCCAACCCGGCACCTCGGCTCACCACCGACGGCTACGCATTCGGCGAGACCTCGCTATTCCAGTTCAACCGCGCCACCACGAAGGCCCGCTTCTTTGACTTCGACGGAGACGGCGATCTCGACGTCTTCCAGGCCAATTTCGGCGAGGCGAACCAGCTCTTCTACAACAAGAACGCGGAAGAAGAGGATCTCTACGCCAACCAGCCTGCCTTCGCCGGGTTCAACTTCCCCTACTTCAACTCATTGTTCCGCTACCAGCAGACGGAACGCCGCGTCGGCCGTGCTCCCGATACAGGCACGCCGCCTCCCGCGTCGATTGCCCGTCAGGGCTTCCCCCCGGAAATCATGGAGCTGACCCGTCTCGGGCACGGCATCTACGAAGTGAATCAAAACTCCCCGCGTGTGGTGTATCCGAACCTCAGTGGCCCGGGAAATCGCGAATTCACCCGCGACTTCGCCGTGGGCGACGTCAACAAGGACGGTCGCCCGGATATCTTCCTCGCCAACGGTGTGCGTGACTTCGGCGCACGCAACGTGCTACTCATCAATCGCCTCGCCGACCCCACCGATCCAAAGTCCGCGATTCTGGTGGACGAAACCTCGACCCGCATACCGCTGGTTCAGGGCCCCGATGGTCAGCCGGGCGCCATCTTCGACGACACGCGGGCCGTGGCGTTCCTGGATGTCGATTCCGACGGCGATCTGGACTTGATCGTTGGAAACAGCACCGCAGGCCGCCCGGAGGACCGTGGACCCAACCTGGTTGAGCGGACGATCCTGTACCTCAACGATGGCACGGGCCGCTTCACCGAGCAGACCAACACCGCCCTGTGGCCCGTCATCTCCCGCTCCGTTCGCTCCATCACCGTGGCCAACTTCTCGCGCAACGGCGACTTGTCGGAAGATATCGACGGGAACGGCATCGTGACAGACCGCGAGGCACAAGTCTTCAACCAGATGGTTGGCGTGCTCGAGTCAACGGTCTTTGCGAACGATCCTCGTCCCATCTATAACGACATCCCGGAAGCAATATCCCGCATCGGGGTTACCGAAGTCGTTCGCTCCGCCACGAATCCCAACGACACGTTCGTGACCCAGCGCCCGGCGCGGTTTGTTAACCTGAATCGCAACGTCACGCCGCAGGGCCAAGCGATCTACGACACAACCTACGACGTGATTTTGTGGACGGCGGACGGAAACCACATCTTCCTGACCAACAATGGAAGCGGCCGATTCGTCGACTCTTCCGGCACGGTCTTCCAGGAGCCGGTCCTCGAGGCTGTGTACGACACCGAAGTCGGCGACGTGAACCTCGATGGATGGCCCGATATCGTGCTCGCGGTGGAAGGACTTCAGCGGGATACCTCGGCCCGCCTTCTGATCAATGGCGCAACACCGGGCCTTACCTTCTTCACGAACCGTACCCAAGGCGAGATTCCGGCGCCCCTTGCCACCCTGATCCAAGGCGTGAATAATATAAGCGAGCCCCACGGAAACGCCCGGGCGCTCGAACTCTTCGATGCGGACGGCGACGGCGACCTAGACCTCTACGTCGGCGAGGTCGGACGCAATTTTGGCGGGGATGCCATAGGCGCACTCGATGCTTTCTACGAGAACCTGCTGATCGGCACAGGGTACCGTTCCAAGGCGGTCGGCTCGCTCAAGGTTCTTCCCGGCACCGGACCGACCATCAACCCGCGCTTGGCCTTCACGGCGATCCAGCCGAACTCCGGAACCGTTGGTTCCCAGTTCACCGTTCGCATTTTCGGGCGTCAGTTCAAGGCGGGCGCCCAGGTATTCCTGGGGCAGGGCATCACGGTGATCGGAACGCCGCAGGTCCTTTCCCCCGAGGCGATCGATGTGACGATCCGCATCGAGGCAAATGCTCGCATCGGCGGACGGCAGATCTTCGTGTTCAATCCCGATGGCGAAACCGCGGCGAGCGCTCAGGGTGCCTTTACCATCGGCGTCGTCGGACCTGGCAACCAGACCAACCCCGGCCGCGACACGACGTCGGTCACGGGCTGGGATCTCTTCAACTGAGGAATGGTGCATCCATGAAGAAGGCAACGATGAATCCGGCGGTGGGCGCGATGGCGCTCGTGTGCTCCCTGATGATGGGCATCCCGTCGGCATCCCCGGCGGGGGAGGAGGCGGGGAGTCCTCGATTTACCTCTGAATTTCGCTACCTGCTCGATGACCTCCGCCCGATGTCCGCAGAGGATCGCGGACGTGCAGAGAAGAGCGTGCACACGGAGCGCGCAACTCCGCTCTTCCGCCTTCGCGGCAAGCAGAGCGACCAGATTCAGGCCTATGTATGGCTCGATAGCTGGGACCAAGACCTGCGCGATGCCGTCGTCGCCGCCGGTGCTCAGTTGGAGGAGGAAGACCCCTCCCGCCTCCTGATGCAGGTTTGGCTTCCCATCGACCGGGCAGAGGCCATCGCTTCCATCAAGGGCGTCCGGCACATTCGTCGGCCCTCGTATGCGTCCCCCGCTTCAGGGGCGGTGCTGACGGAAGGCGACACGAACATCGGCAGCTTCTTCATCCGCGCACTCGGAAACAAGAACGGCCTCGGCATTCGCGTGGGCGTGATATCCCACGGACTTTTCGACGCCGGATTCAGTTCGGGGAGCATTCAATCCGGAGGTGCCAATCGGGATGGTCGGGTGCTGAGTGGTGACCTCCCCATTTTTCCCGTCCCCGACCCCTCTGTAATGGCCCCCACGTTTGGTTTCCTCGGTGGGGTGGAGATTTTCCCCTCCTCGCCGACGATCCACGACCTGACGCAGGAAGGCGTCCCTGCCTTTGGCCGGACATTCGCCGAAGGCGCCGCGATTCTGGAAATCCTCCACGATGTTGCGCCCGGTTCCAAGTTATTCTATGCCGACGCCAAGACCGACGTCGAGCTCCAGAGCCGCCGAAACACCATGCTGCGGATCATTGGCTCCGACAAGATTCCCTCCATCGATGCGGAGCGCGACGAAGGCGTGGACGTGATCGTGGACGATCTGGTCTTCTACGACTCGGGTCGATTCGACGGCAGCAGCCCGATTTCCCGCCGGGCGCAGGAGATCGTGCTCAATAACGATGTGGTGTATGTCTCCGCCACGGGCGACTACACCCCTCCGCCTACCGGGTCTGGCACACTCACGGCTGCGCAATCGGGGCGGTTTCCGATCTTCGTCAACGGCTACTTCACTCCCGTGCCCGGTGCCAATGATTCCAAGGTCCACAACTGGACCGAAGGCCGTGCGCCCCAGATCACCGACAACGTGCTACTTGTCCGCCCTCAGTCTGGTGTCATTGACATAGCCGTAGTGTGGGACGATATCTGGGACGATGTAAATCCCCGGGCCAAGGACGATATCGACCTGTTCCTCCTCAAGCCGCTGGATTTAACGCCGAGCCAGGCGTCTCTTCCTCCTCTGCCCGAGGTGGTGCGCGGTTCCACCGACTTGCAGAACGGAACGACCGGGCGCCCCATCGAGCGCTTCACCTACATCGACTCCAGCAACGTCTATGGCAATAACAACTTCCGCCTTGTGATGAGCCGCAAGAATTCCCTCAACAGTACCCGGACTCTCTTCACGCTGATCATTTTCCAAGGCATCGTGGACAGCTCCGACTCTGTCTATCTGACGCACGGGATTGCGGGCAACAATGGCGATGCGCTTCCCCCGGTGATAACCGTTGGCTCTCTCGACGCCCAGCTCGGCGTCGATACGGTGCTCACTTCCACGGTGCCGGGGCTCTCGCCGGGGCCGGGACGCGCCTTTGATAACAACTTCGTCCGCTGGTTTACGCGCCAAACCACCCCGTCGGTGGTCAGCTACTCCAACGTTACGACGCGATCCAGCGGCAGCTATTTCCCCGGATCCTCCGCCGCCGCGGCCCACATCGGCGGGCTTGTCTCGCTTCTGCGCCACTCGTTCAGGGACATTCCCGCCTACGAATACTACAATATTCTCCGTGCCACGGGAAACGACGCCCAATTCCCCAATGCCACCGCGCTGAACACCGAAACGCTCGAGCCGTTTGGAAATGCTCCAACCTACCTTCGCGTCAACGGCTTCGATACCTGGTTCAACCTTGGCGGAAACACTCCTGTGGCGCCTGAGCGCCGCTCGGCCAAGGTCTCGCCGATGCTCTCCGTCACCGCCTGGGAACCGAGCGACTCCACCGGCGTCTTTGCCGATCCCGATTTCGGCAGCTCCTCCCTTGGCGTCTCGCTTTCCCCGGCAGGCCGCAACAACGTCTTTGGCTTCTGGCAGACTCCCGTGCTCGCGTTCAGCGGTCCCGGCGGAACCGAATCCGCCGCATTGTCCACCAACAAGCTCTACCGCCTCACCGCTCGCATTGGCACCGACGAATCGGACCCGTCTCGCGTACCGGATTTCCGGCTCCGTCTCACCAGTGGCGCCAACGACGAGTCGGGCCTCCTGGTAGTTGCCGGACTCGACAGCTCCGCCGCCAACACTCCCAACACCATCGGCGGCAAGGAGTACGAGCTGTACTACCGTCCCACCAATTCCGCCGTCGCGGCTCAGGGGGTGCGCTTCGCGTTCGACCTGATCCACTTCGATCCCAGCGACAACGCCGATGCGACGCTCTTTGTTCAGGACGTGAAGTTCGAAGAGTTCAACATCCCCGAGTAGGCACGCACCAACTCCATCCGCGCAAAATCAAATCGGCGCCCCTCGCGAGAAGGGCGCCGATTGCTTTATCCGTTGGTCTTGCGCCAGCTTGCCTCAGCCGATTCTTGCGCCCATTTCTCCGGCATGGAAGAACTGCGCCTTCTTCATGTTCACAACCAAGTCCTTCGACTCGTCGATCTCCGCGTGGACGTGGGAATCGACGCGCGCGACGAAGGGGCTCTTCTCGGTCGTCAGATAGAGGTAGGTCTCGGCGCCCATCGGCTCCTTGATTTCCACGCGCGCGCGGATGCTCTGGAGGTGGTCGCCTTGTTCCGCGCGGATGTACTGCGGATCGAAGAAGTCCTCGGGGCGGATTCCCATCGTGGCGGCATTGCGCTCAACGCCCTTGGCGTCGCGGATCGCCGCCGCCTTCTCTGCTGGTATGCGGAGCTTTAGGCTTCCCTCATTGAAGTAGAGTGCCCCGCCTTCCTCGCTGAGCGTCCCCTCCATGAAGTTCATCGGCGGAGAGCCAATGAAGCCCGCCACGAACTTGTTCACGGGGAAGTCATACAGGCGAATCGGATCGTCCACCTGCTGAATCACGCCATCCTTCATCACGACGATGCGGTCGCCCATGGTCATAGCCTCGACCTGATCGTGGGTCACGTAGATCATGGTCGTCTGAAGGCGAGCGTGGAGCTTGGATATTTCGTTGCGCATCTGGACGCGGAGCTTCGCGTCGAGGTTGGAGAGCGGCTCGTCGAAGAGGAATACCTTGGGCTTGCGAACGATGGCGCGCCCGACGGCGACGCGTTGGCGCTGACCGCCGGAGAGCGCCTTCGGCTTGCGTTCGAGGTAGTCCACGATCCCCAGCAGCTTCGCCGCGTCCATCACGCGGCTGTGGATCTCGTCCTTCTTGAACTTGCGCAGCTTCAGCCCGAACGCCATGTTGTTGTACACGGTCATGTGGGGATAGAGGGCATAGTTCTGGAACACCATCGCGATGTCGCGGTCCTTGGGGGGAACGTCGTTTACGACGCGGCTGTCGATCTCGATGCTTCCCTTGCTGATGTCCTCCAGGCCCGCAACCATGCGCAGGGTGGTGGACTTCCCACAGCCAGAGGGGCCCACCAGAACGAGGAACTCGCGATCCTTGATCTCCAGGTTCACATTGTCCACCGAGGGAGTCTTGGAGCCGGGATAGTATTTGAAGAGATTCTTGAGGAGGACTGATGCCATGGGGCGAGCCGGTTCCTTTTCCTAGTGTGCGGCGGGACTACCGCTGGATCACGAGATGTCTTGGGGCAACGCTGCGCGAGGGTCAAGCGCGCTCGCACCGCTCCAAGCGGAAAACTAAATTTTTCGCGCCTTCCGAGCCGCGATGAAGGAGCGGACGCATAGGACGAGGAAGGCAACCGTCATCGCGAGCGTAAGTATCTGGGCGATGACCGCGGGACGTGTAAAGTCGGAGGCACCAGCGACTCGAACACCCAGCGCCACGATCACCAGAAGCGACAGCGCCGCCGCCGCGTGCATGGCGTGCCTGCGCAGCGAGGGCTTCATGGAGATGATCCCGACCGCCAGAAAGACAACGCCAAGGAAGCTCGGAATCAGCGCTGTCACGCTCGCCATGCCTGTCAGCACGTAAGTTACCATGCCCAGCACGATCAGGGAGAGGGAGAAGATAAGTGTGTTCTGGACCATGGAGGCACCGCCCTGTCTGGGACTTCGGCGACTGATCCCCGCCGTTGGCCGAAGAGTGCCCGCCAAAGCCGGAGGGGCAAGCCGGGTTTGTCCCGGCCGTGAAACAGACCATCATGAAGTTCTCGACCGGTAGATCCCCGCCAACGGCGACGGCGCATTCAGCCCCCACTCCGCGTTGTTGAGCGGATTGGGGTGGTGCCGTCGTAGTTGAACGCGAGTTCGTCTACCTCTCCCTCCGCCGCAAGGCTCCTTGAGCGAACTGGAGATCACCTCCGACGTTGGGAACAGGTTCCGACAGTGCTGCGCGAGGAGCGTCGCCGAGCCCTCAGCGTTGGGACCCAACATACAGGTGCCGCCGAGCGTCTCATAGTTCGGTGACTTTGTGGTCTATGATATGGCGAACCAGACGTGGGGCCTTGCCCCGCCTTGGGCGCTGGGGAACAACCAACCCATGAGCTTTACTCCCCCAAATTCAACCCCATCCGGGAATGCGCCCACTCAAGCCGCGAAAGGCGTCGGCGGAAGGCGGGTCACCATCATTGCGTTTCTGATCCTGATGGGTATCGCGATCTTTACGTACTTCGTGGTTCCCATGCTTGTGACGCCCTACCTGCGGGCTCGCCCGGCGGAGCTTCAGGCTTCCTTCGGGGTGATCGAGGCGGCCCTCCGCGCCTACCACGCCGACCACGGTGTGTTTCCACCGCGCGAGCAAATGCTCAATCACAGGCGCCCCAACAAGAACCTGACCACATCGAGGGCATATGGCATCAACGCCTATCGCCTCGCCTCGCTCACAACACCGGTGGCCTATCTGGATCCCAACAAGGGCCCCGACCCATATGCCATGCCCGAGCAGTTCGCGCCTCCGGGATATGCCACGGGACTGCTCGATTCAGATAGCGTCGCCTACGCGCTCCTCTTCTCGCCCGGGCCCAACCTTCGGTACGACATTCGGAACATCGAGATTGAGGATCTGACCTCCCTCGCCGCCATCGAGGACGCGGTCGCGCGAAGAACCTACGACCCCACCAACGGCGCACGGAGCGGGGGCGATTTGCCGCGGCTCGTGATAATTCCCTTGCAGACCGCCCGCCCCTAGCTCTTGATTCCGCTTGTCCGTGACGCCCCATGGCGTCGGGAGTTTTGCTCACGCAAAAATTCGGACTTTCGTGCGCCGGTGGCCTGCCCGGCCGGCAATCCTGAGCAGCTTTTCAGCTGCCCCGCCGCACAGTCGGGGCGACCACTTCGGTGGTCGCCCCCCCTCCCATTTAAGGGCCCCTTTTCCACGTATATACATCTATACATTGGGCCCCGCCCTTCGCCCGGGTTCCAACGGGGCACGCGATCCCGGAGGCCAGACCTCTGATTCTTCGATTCTTCCAAGAATCATTCGGGCAATCCGACGCTCCAAGGGCCGATTCGATTTGCCCCCTTCGCCAAAGGAATTGCACGGTTTTTTCGAAAGTCGGAGGCGCACAGCCCCGCCCTCTTCCCGCCTCGGCGCCGGTGTCCGGAGCCGTCCAAGTACCCCCGGATCAGCAGCCGAGCGGAGCGAAAAATCCTCCAAGGGTTAGCCCCCATGCTCCAACTCACCAAGTACGGGATCAACGTCCCGAACGTGTATCATAACTGTTCCGTCGCAAAGCTCTACCAGCTCGGCCTTCGGGTCCCCGGCAACTACATCGCCAGCAGCGGCGCCTTGATCGCCTACTCGGGAGAGAAGACAGGCCGCAGCCCCAAGGACAAGCGCGTCGTCGAGGAGGAGACCAGCAAGGACAACATCTGGTGGGGGACCGTGAACATCCCCATTCCGGAGGACAGCTTTCAGATCCTCCGCGACGAGGCAATCTACTCCCTCAACTCCCGCCGCCAGCATGTCTATGTGGTCGATGGATTCGCCGGGTGGGATTCGAAGTACCGCATCAAGGTCCGCGTGATCTGCGGGCGCGCGTACCATGCGCTCTTCATGCACAACATGCTCATTCGCCCCACGCCCGATGAACTGGCCAACTTTGGCGAGCCGGATTGGGTGATCTACAACGCGGGCCAGATCCGCGTCAGCCCGCACATCAAGGGCCTCTCCAGCCCCACCTCCATCGACATCGATTTCAAGACGCGCGAGATGGTGATCCTTGGCAGCGAGTACGCCGGAGAAATGAAGAAGGGCGTCTTCACCGTCCTTCACTACATCCTCCCGCTGCAGGGCGTGCTCAGCATGCACTGCTCCGCCAACGAAGGACCCAAGGGCGATACCGCGCTCTTCTTCGGCCTCAGCGGCACGGGCAAGACGACGCTCTCCGCCGATCCCAAGCGGTCGCTCATTGGCGACGACGAGCACGGTTGGTCCGACGACGGAATCTTCAACTTCGAGGGCGGTTGCTACGCCAAGTGCGTGAACCTCTCCGCGGAGAAGGAGCCCGAAATCTTCGGCGCGATTCGCTTCGGCAGCGTGTTGGAGAACGTCGTCTTCGATCCCGAGACCTACGAGGTGAAGTACGAGGACGTCTCTATCACCGAAAACACCCGGTGCAGCTATCCCATCGAGTACATCCCCAACGCCAAGGTTCCCTGCGTCGGCGGGCATCCCAAGAACGTCATCTTCCTGACGTGCGATGCCTTTGGAGTTCTACCCCCGGTTTCGCGCCTGACCACGGGCCAGGCCATGTATCACTTCATCAGCGGATATACAGCCAAGGTGGCTGGCACCGAAATGGGCGTGAGCGCGCCACAGGAGACTTTCTCCGCGTGCTTCGGGGCCGCCTTCCTTGTCTGGCACCCCACCAAGTACGCCGACTTGCTGAAGGAAAAGCTGGAGAAGCACGGCTCCACGGTCTGGCTCGTGAACACCGGATGGACCGGTGGCGGCCCGGGCGCAGGCAAGCGCTTCGAGCTCAAGTACACGCGCGCCGTGATCGACGCGATTCTCGACGGCACGCTGGACAAGGGCGCCTTCGAGGAGGACGACGTCTTTGGTCTCCACATTCCCAAGGCCGTCCTCAACGTCCCGGCGGAAGTGCTCCGCCCGCGCAACACCTGGAAGGACAAGGAGTCATACGACGCGGCGGCAAAGAATCTCTCGCGACTCTTCCACGAGAATTTCAAGAAGTACGCTGACAAGGCGTCGGCGGAATTGCTCGCGGGGGCGCCCAAGGGCGTTTGATCCCGCCAAACCGGGCACCGAATGAATGGGTCCATAAAAAGCCTCCCCTCTCGCCTTGTGTCCCGGGCGGGAGGGGGCTTTCCTCTTCAGACGAATCTCAATTTCAAGGACGTCCCCTCCGCATGAACCTTCGCCATCTCGCCGCCATTGCACTCTCCTTCGCCTGTCTCGGGCTGGGCGCATGTACCAGAACGATGGCGGATCGCACTGTCGCGGGCCAGACCAAGTACACACTCGGAGGCGGTATGATCTCGAAAGTCCCCCTGATTCCGCGCGACGTGCTGTTTGGCAACCCCGACCGCGCCGCCGTCCGTTTGAGCAACGATGGCCGCTACATCAGCTTCCTCTCTCCCGTCGAGGGCGTAATGAACGTTTGGGTCGCGCCCGCGGATAGCCCGGACAAGGCCGAGCCCGTGACCTTTGACAAGGGGCGCGGCATCCGATCCTACTTCTGGGCATACAACAACACGCACCTACTCTATACTCAGGACAAGGACGGCGACGAGAACTGGCGCGTCTATACGGTTGAGGTGGCCACAAAGACAGTTGCAGACCTTACGCCGCAGACAGGCGTCCGCGCCGAGATCGAATCGGTGAGCGCCGACTTTCCGAACGAAATCCTGATCGGACTGAACGACCGCAACGAGCAGTTCCACGACATCTACCGCCTGAACATCATCAACGGACAGAAGGAGCTGGTGCTCCAGAACGACGAGTACGCGGGCTTTGTGACAGACGACGCGTACCAAGTGCGCTTCGCGTCGAAATACGCCGACGACGGCTCGTTCGTTTACTACGCCCCCGATGGATCAGGCGGTTGGAAGGAGTTCATGAAAGTCGCCTCCGAGGATACGTTCAACACCTACTTCGCCGGCTTCGACAAGAGCGGCAAAATCGCCTACTTCGGCGACAGCCGAGGGCGGAACACCAGCGCGCTGACGACGCTCGATCTTGAGACGGGCGAGCAGAAAGTCCTCGCGGAGGACCCGCTGGCGGACCTGAGCGGCACAATGAGCCATCCCACCGAGAAGACCATCGAGGCCGTCAGCTTCGACTATGACCGGCGTCGCTTCACGATTCTCGACGAGCGCATCCGCCCCGACATCGAGGCGCTGGAAAAGCTTGCCGACGGCGAGCTGGTTCTTACCAGCCGCACGCTGGACGACACCCGGTGGGTGGCGGCTTTCCTGCGCGACACGGGCCCGACGGAGTACTATCTGTGGGATCGCACGGAGCAGAAGGCCACGTATCTTTTCAGCAATCGCAAGGCGCTGGAGGGACTCCCCCTCGCGCCGATGAAGCCCGTGATCATTCCCGCGCGCGACGGCCTGGCGCTGGTCTCCTACCTTACGATTCCCGTGCACGTGCCGCTGAATGCCGATGGCATGCCGACGCGCGCAGTGCCACTTGTGCTCAACGTGCATGGCGGGCCATGGGCGCGCGATTCGTGGGGCTATGACGCCGAGCATCAGCTCCTCGCCAATCGTGGCTATGCGGTGCTTGCGGTGAACTTCCGCGGGTCCACGGGGCTCGGCAAGAATTTCACCAACGCGGGAAACGGCGAGTGGGCGGCCAAGATGCACGACGACTTGATCGACGCCGTGACATGGGCCATCGGGCGCGGCATCGCCGATCCGGAGCGCATCGCCATCATGGGCGGCAGCTATGGCGGCTATGCCACGCTGGTCGGCCTGACATACACGCCCGAGGTGTTTGCCTGCGGTGTCGATATCGTGGGGCCGTCGAACCTGATCACTCTGCTGAATTCAATCCCGCCGTATTGGGCTCCCGCGCTGGAGATGTTCAAGCGCCGCCTGGGCGACCACACCACAGAGGAGGGCCGCAAGTTCCTCGAATCGCGGTCGCCCCTCAACTTTGTGGATCGCATCAGCAAGCCGCTCCTCATCGCGCAGGGCGCAAACGACCCGCGCGTGAAGCAGGCAGAGGCCGACCAGATCGTGAAGGCCATGCAGGATAGGAACATCCCCGTGACCTATGTCCTGTATCCCAACGAGGGCCACGGCTTCGCACGCCCGGAGAACAACAAGTCCTTCATGGCAGTGACCGAGGCGTTTCTCGCTCAGCACCTCGGTGGTCGCTACGAGCCGATTGGGAAGGACTTCGAGGGCTCGTCCATCACCGTGCCCGCTGGTGCGGATGGCGTGCCAGGACTGAGCGCGGCGCTGCAGATGACGCCGTGACACGACAGCTACGGAACCGACGGCCAACGGACAGTAGCGATCAGGGAGTCTTCCTCGCACCGCCACGCGTGCGGCTCCGCGCCATCCCAGAGCGCGTAGTCGCCCTCGCGCGCGAGGACAACTTCCTTGCCGGAGAATTCAAGCACGAA
>JBBQYG010000064.1:0-18968 GCA_038208905.1 Candidatus Sumerlaeia bacterium
CCATCTCGACGGAGGTAATCTCCGGGAGATCCTCGACAATGCGGCGCTCGATGCCCATCTTGAGGGTCATCAGCGAGCTTGAGCATCCGCTGCACGCGCCGTGGAGCTCGATGTAGAGGATGTTGTCCTCGATCTTGTTGAAGGCGACATCGCCGCCGTCGGCCTGGAGGTAGGGGCGGAGCTGCTCCAGGATTTCCTTCGCGCGGGTTTCAGTGGCTTCAGTGGCGGGCATTGCGGCCTCCTCGGGGGGTGTTGATGGCGGGGAATCATCCGCCATCAGTGTCTCGTCGGGAAAGGGCAAAGATCGGGCCAGCCACTGAGGAGCCTCACTGACCATGTTGACCAGATGGACCGTGTTGACGGGATTCGCCGCGCCCCCGTGCCCTCACGGGGGGAGTAGTCGCCGAAGATCGCCTCGGCGATGGCTGTGCCGCCCTCCTCTCCGCCATACCAGAAATGGATGATGGCTCGGACGTTTTCGGCGGCCCACGTGATCGAGAGCGCGCTGCCGCAGACGAGCACGAGGACCACCGGTTTCCCCGTGGCGACGACGGCTTCCAGAAGTTGCTGCTGAGCGCCGGGCAGGCCCAGCGACGCCCGATCGCCTGCAGCGTCGGCGTTGGAGGCGTCGCCTTGCTCGCCCTCGAGCTCCGCCGAAAGGCCGAGGACGAGGATCGCGATGTCCGATCGCTGGGCCGTGGCGACGGCCTCGAGCAGGTTCCCCTCGTTCCACCAATTGTATTCGTCGATTTCCCCGGGAGGATTCTGCGCGGAGACTACTGGGAGATTTCGGCGAGGGCCATGGGGCCGTCGGGAAGGGCGACGATCTTGCAGCGCTGGCCGTGGCTCTGCATGGCGCCAAGGATCGCCTCGTTCATGTCGCGGCTCGGCGTTAGCCCCGCGGCCCAAATGTCATCCTCGTCCACTGTCCTGTTAAAGAGGATCACTTCGTGATCCTGCAGGATTCGGTGGAGCCTCTGGATGATCCACTGGCCGGGGCGGAAACCATCCCCGCGGGAGAGCGATTCAAGGGATTCCTTGATCGACTGATTCTTGCGGATTAGCCCCTCGAAGCCGCCATCGAGGGCGGCGGCAATGACGATGGTGCCATCGGGCTTGAGGACCGACTCGGCGGAACTGAGCGCGGCGACGATGCCGGAGAGCGTGGAGTCGAGGGGGGACCCGCCACCACTAGTCACCACGATGTCCATCGGCTCCTTAACCTTGATGCGCATCGCCTCCAGAAGTTTATTCATGGCGGCGAGGTGTGATTTGCCGAAGTGGCCCACATGAACCCCCGTGATGCGGCCCAGCCCGTCGGTGGTGGCCGAAACGGCCAGATCGCATCCCGCAAGGTTAGTCGCCTCGACGCCGGTCATGTGAAACGGGTTATCGCGGAAGTTGCCGCTGCGCGAGTTGCGGTCGGCCACATGGGGGAAATCGTACATCGCCCGGAGGGTGACTTCACCGCTGAGGCCCGGCATGATCAAGGCCCTGCCACCGGTGAATCCAAGAATCAGATCGGGACGCACGCCGCCCAGAATCACCTTGAATTCCGCGCTGGAATAGGCGCGGTTCACAGTGATTGGAATGCCCTTTGACGAAAGCCCCAAGTCGTCCAGGTTCGCCGTGTCATGCGGGTCGTGCAGCACGATGCGATAGTGGGCGCGCGTGTTGGCGTCCACGATCTGCTCGATGGCGGCGGCCTGGATCGGATTCCAATACCGGTTGGTAAGGACGATGGTGAAGTCGGCGGCCGTCAGGTCGCAGGCGTCCTCGATCAGCTCGATCAGGGCGGGCAGCAACTCCTGCACGACATGGGGGCTCTCGCTGTCCACGGCGATGGCGCACGTCTTCTTGCCGACGCAAATATTCTCGAGCGCGGGGGCGTCGTCCTCGGCGAATGCGGCCATCAATTCTCCCCGCCCGTCGGCGCAGGGTGTCATCGGATGCGGACGGTAGCAGCGCCCGTTGATCCAGTTGTCCGGCACGTCGATGGGGACTTGCTCGGTGCCGTATGCCAGGTTGATGTGCATGGAGGAGAGCCGGGTAATCCGGTCCGATCAATGGTTTCGGCCCAAAGCGTTGAAGCGCGGGCCTCAGTGGTCAATGGCGGAAAGTGGGGGAGGCTGGACTATCCGCCCGTCACAAACTGCTTCATCTGGAGCGCCCCAAGCCTGACGTAGTTGAAGAACTCCTTCATCGACCGCGTCTCCCTCAGCGTCCGGGCGATGAATTTGGGGCGCATGTAGAAGCGTCGCAGGCATTCCGTGCGCAGGTGGGCAAGCTGCTCCATGGTCAGGTGCTTTGTCGGCATGGCGGGAAGGCCATAGGCCTCCTTGGGAATCGATCCGTCCTTCAGCAGGCCCGCCGCGACGGCGTCCTTGTAGAGCGGTGTGCCGGGGAACGGGTAGGGATAGAAGATCTCGAGGAAGTCGGGGTCGAGTTCCTTGGCGAACTCGATGTCCTGGTGGATCGCGGCCCGGTCGTCGTCGGGGAGGCCCACGAGAATATAGATAGATCGCTTGATTCCCGCAACACGTGTCATCGCGAGGGCCGCGCGGGCCTGATCGGTGGTGGCCTTCTTGTTGATGGCTTCCAGGGCAGCGTCAGTCCCCTTCTCGACGCCAAAGGCAATAATCCAGCAACCGGCCTTCTTCATCGCCGCCAGCACATCGGGATTCACCGTGTCGACCCGTGAATTACTGGCCCAGGAGATGTCCAGCTTCTCCTCCACGATGCGGTCGCACAGCTCGATGACCCACTTCTTGTTCTGGGTGAAGAGGTCACTGCGAAAGAGGAAGTTCCGGATGCCGTGCTTCTCGACGCACTCCTTGATTTCGCCGATCACGTTCTCCACGGAACGATAGCGATTCTTGAGACCCGAAACCTGATTCGCGAGGCAGTAGGTGCAGCTGAACGGGCAGCCGCGATTTGTGACGATGGTGGTCTGCTTCTCCCCCGTGTCGGGGCGGAAATACAGCTCGTTGTGGCCCAGATGCCTGGCGGGGTAGGGGATGTCGTCGAGGTTTGCGGGGAGGGGGCGCCCCTCGTTGCGGACAACGCGCGTTTCGTCCCGCCAGGTCAGGCCGGGGATGTCCTTGAGGTGCTTCTCGCCGCGGGCGATCTCCTGACAGGTCTGCTCATACTCGCCGCGCAGGACGATATCCAGCGTCGGCCATTTCTCCAGCGTGTCCACGTCGAGGGTGTTGAAATGGGCGCCCTTGGCGATTGTGACGATATTGGGATCCACGCGCTTGGCGAGGTCGGCGGCCTTTAAGTCGTCATTGAGGGAGGGCGTCGTGATGCTCAGGATCAGGAATTCGGGGCGGAAGGCCTTCAGGTCCTTCTCAAACCGCTCCCAGTCCCATTCCTCGCCGGGGTAGTCGGCCAGCTTGCAGGTGACGCCCACCGACTCGAAGGCGGCGGCGGCGTACATGAGGTCGATGGGGGACCGCAGGGCGACGGTCTTGAGGCGGTCGATGGGGGTTTGGCAGCGGTCCTCGCGGATGTACCGGCCCGTGGGCGGTACGGCGAAGTAGGCTCTCTTCAGTTCCCCGGGGGTGGAAGTCATGGTTGAGTGGGTTCCTAGGGTAACGGCAGTTTGGGACGGTCCAGAGTGGGACGGTGGCGACCCTGACGCATTGATAGATGCCGGGCGTGAGGCCGTCAAGCCGTGTCGCCGCGTGGCGCTGGGAACGCCGATTTCCTGATCGGCGGCTTTGGGAGGCGCCGATCGGGTGGCACCGGGGGGTTACTGGCAACGACGCCAATCGGGAGATTGGCGTCCCCATCCACGCAAGTTCGCTAAATATAAATTTAGCACAAAACGGGGATGGCTCGCCACGGGGATCTTGACGGGGTACCCAGTAGTCCCGAGCCTGCCTGCATGAACATCGGCGAGGCCATGCAGCGGTTTGTCTCCCACCTCGGTGCCGAGAGGAACCTGGCACCCCGGACCATCGCGGCCTATCGCTACGATCTGGACCGGCTGGTGGTTCATCTTGGCGAGGGGGCCATCGGCCGCAATGTGGCGACCGTGGAATCCTATCAACTCAAGGATTACCTCGCAACGCTTCAGGAGGATTCGAATCTCAAGCCGGCGACGCTCTGCCGGATTATCTCCTCCATGAAGGTCTTCTTTCGGTGGGCGGAGTCGGAGGGCTACTTGGACGTCTCGCCCGCCGCACGCCTCCGGTCCCCCCGGAAGCCCCGGAAGCTGCCGGTGTACCTCGTTCCCGAGGATTCCTCCCGCCTGCTGGCCCGGGCAGAACCCGACGCAGCGATGGCCGCCCGGGACCAGACCATGGTGAAGGTTCTCATCATGATGGGCCTTCGCCTCTCCGAGCTGGTCGGTATCGATGTGGCGGATGTGGACTTCGAACAGGGCACGATCCGCGTCCTCGGCAAGGGGAGGAAGGAGCGCCTGGTCCCCATGAACGGAGTCGTGCGCCGGGCTCTCGGCGCGTGGCTGGCCTCGCGCGGGAAGCCAGTCGAGGGATGCCGCGCCCTTTTCCTCGACCGCCACGGCAACCGGATCACTGGCCGGATGGTGCAATACGCGCTGCGCAAGGCCGTGAAGGAGTTGGGCCTGGACCCCCGTGTCAGCCCACACAAGCTGCGTCATACTTTTGCGACCACGCTGTATGCGGAGGAAACCGACCTCCGCGACATCCAGGAACTCCTTGGCCACGCCAACATCGCGTCTACTTCGATCTACACGCACACCAACGTGGACAAGGTGAGGGCGGCGGTGGAGAAACTGAAGATGTGAATCACGATCATCCGCGATGAACCTATGCCCTCTCCGAATGGAGTCGGCGAATAAACCCGCCCAGGAGGGGAATGGCAAAGGAGTAGCGGCCATGGCGGTTCCTGTATACCAGTCCTTTATCCGCCAGCGTACCCAGCAACTGGATCAGTTGTGAGGAGGAGAAGGGGCGCATTCCCGATTCGCGAACCTTCTCCGAGATTTCCTGAGCCCCGAACTCATCGTCGCAATTTGGAAGCATGGATATCGCCCGCAACAGTTCACGCTGGCGATCCGTCACTCTGCTCCAACGCCCCAGGAAGAAGTCGGAATCGAGCTTGCGAATTGCTCCCGAAACAGGCATCGTTGGCTTTTCGATTCCCATCATTCTCTGCTGCAGGTAGGAATCGTACAACTCCCGACAGAGAAATTGGACGAAGTAGGGATAGCCGCCGGACGTGGTGACGATTTCCTCCACGGCTGCTTCCGAGAATCTCACTGGACAGGCCTGTGCCTTGATCGGTTTCAAGATCGCGTCCCTGCACTCCACGGGGTTCAACCTCCCAAGCGTCGTCACGTGAAACATCCGCTCGGCAAAGGTGCGGGCCTCCACCATCTTGGGGAATAAGGTAGGGAGACCCGTCATCACCAGAAGAAACGGCACCCGCCTACGTTGGAGGGATTGAAAGACGTCGAGCAGGAGCGAGAGCGGATATTCCTCGCTCCCCGACCGGTCCCCGAGGTTTTGCGCCTCGTCGTAGGCGAGCACGATCCCCTTGGCGGAGGTGCGGGCCACGCCCTTCCATACCACTTCAAGGACGGCCTTCAGCTTGTCGGACGCAAGACCCGGGGTGCTTACAAATATCTGGCGAAGCAACTCGAAATTGAGGGTTGTGCGCTTGGTGGAAGATCCACCGGAGAAACCAATCTCGCGAATCAGCTTCGTGTCCACCACGACATTCGAGACAAGGGGTGCCAAGTCCGCGAGTACCCGTGTGGCAAAGTGCTCCTCGCTCACGCTCGCGGCTTCCGACAGGTCGGTGCCCGCCCACATCCATCCCTTTCGGGGGGCCACGGGCTTGAAGTTATCGAGCAGTACCGTCTTGCCTACGCCGCGCGACCCCGTCAGCACCAGGTTCGTGGTCACGATCTTCTGATCGAGGAGGCGGCTGAACTCCTCCATCTCCTCGTCACGGCCGGCTAAGTAGGGCGGCGGGTGTCCCGCGCCCGGCCTGAAGGGGTTATCGAAGGGGGATTGTGGAGAATTCACAAGGACGTAGCCCGATCTCTAAATTTACAAAAAAGTGTAAATTTAGGTTTCCGGCTACGCAATCCTAAATTTTACCGTCAGTCGTCCCGCGTCGCCCGAAATGCCTGCAACGCGATGCCGACCCCCGACTTGCGCATGGAGTCGTGTCGGCTGGAGACCTTGTAGGGATTCTTGTATTCGGGTTCGTTCTGGCTGGACATGGACACGCTCCGCCGGGTGCCGAACGGCGGCACGGATGACTTCGCATCGGATTGAAAGCCTGCTCAACGCCGCGGTAAAACTGGGCGAAAGCGCAAGGCGATTCAGTCCCTTAGAATCGTCGGCACCTCGGGCGTTGGTTCGCTCCTGGTCTCGATGATTCCCCGAATTGCGACGGCCAGTCCGAATAACGCTCCCAGGATTCCGCTGACGGCGACCACGGCCTTAAAGATCGGTGGCATCGCGGGGGTCTGGTAGAGTTCCGTCATGAAATCCGGCCCGTCCACGACATTGCTCACCACCAATACCCAAGCACCCACGATCCCCGAAAGGGCTCCAAGGATCGCGCAACCACCGACAAGTAACACCAGTTCCCATGGCGTGGCCCGCCGTCGCCCGTGATGGCGCGTGACGAGCTTGAATCTATTGGTGAATTCAGGCTTTTTGAGACGCCAGGCCATCTCTGATATCTCCTTGCGTGTCAGCACTCCCCCAGCGCCTGCTCCAGTACCCGCGCCGCCTCCGCGACATCTTCCCGCGTTGTCCCCGGTCCCATGCTAAACCTGACCCCGCCGTGTGCCGTGGCTTCGTCGAGGCCCATCGCGAGGAGCACGTGGCTGGGGGCCGCGTTGCCCGTGGAGCAGGCAGAGCCCGCCGAGATCGCCACGCCCGCGCGATCCATTTCCATCACCAGCCTGCTCCCCTCGATGCCTACGAAGGAGACATGCAGCGTATTCAAAAGTGAGTCCGATTCCGGGGAATTGCGGCGCGCATTTGGGGCGACCTGCTGGATCAGGCGCCAAAGTTCCCCGCGCAGTTCGCCCCATGAATCGGCGAGCGCGGACTGCTCCCCCACCGCCAGTTCGGCGGCACAGACAAATCCAACGATGGATGGCGCGTCCTCTGTCCCGGCGCGAAGACCCTGCTCCTGACCTCCACCGGAAATCTGGGCGTCAATCTCCATGCCCTCGCGTCTATACAAGGCACCCGCGCCCTTCGGTCCGCCGATCTTGTGTCCGTTGAGGGAGACCAGATCGGCGCCCAGCGCCACCACGTTCAGCGGCTCGCGGCCAAGGAGCTGCACAGCGTCGGTGTGAAATCGCGCCCGCGACTGATCGTGGACCACATCGGCGAAGGCGCGGATGGGATTGAGGGATCCGACTTCATTGTTTGCGGCGATGATGGAGACGAGGACGGTGGTGGGGCGAAGCGCTCCGCGCAACTCTTGAACGCGTACCCGCGCGGACGCATCCACTGGTAGGATTGTGAGTTCAAAGCCATGCCGCTCGCGCAGGTCGATGGCCGTGTCGAGCACGGCCTTGTGCTCGGTTGCGGAGACGATCAGGTGGTTACCACTCCCCCGCCGCCGGGCGGCGAAGCACACACCGCGCAGCGCGAGGTTGTTGGCCTCGCTGGCGCCGGAGGTGAAGACAATCTCCTCCGGCGACGCGGCGCCGATCAGCTTAGCCAAACGCCGGCGGGCCTTCTCGATCGCATAGCGGGCCGCGGCGCCGACAGAGTGGGGGGAACTCGCGTTGCCCCACGCGGTCGCATGCGCCTCGGCCATCGCCTCGACGACCTCCCGGCGGGGAGGACTCGTCGAGTTGTGGTCGAGGTACACGGCCACCGATCAGTCCGTCAGTTCGTTCATCATATAGGATACCGCATCCGTGTATCGCACACGCGCGTCCAGAATGCGCTTGGTCAGGAGGAAGTTCTGATGCAGCCCCTCCACGAAGAACTCCATCATAAGGAGGTGCTCCATCTCATTGCCGGGCTTGGCCATCCTGGCGACAACGTCACGAAGTCCGCCCACGCCGCCAAGGAGCTTTGCGTACTCCTCGTGGGGTGTCATCGTGTCGATTTCGAGAATGTTCCCAGCCTCGAACCAATCGACGATGGGCTGGAACGCGGAGAAGTCGGTCTTCTTGTCGCGGCCCTTCTTGTGACCACCCACGAAGCGGCTGTTGAAGGCCTCCTTGACGCCTTTTCCGATGAGGTGGATGGCGACGTTGGTGAGGCCCTCCTGCTCGCCCTGGTGGACGAGTTCGATCTTTCCAGTGAGCGCGGTGAGCGCCTGGAAGAGATCGCCAACGCGGGCGATGGCGACCTTCTCTCCGTGGCGATGGGCGCGCATCTCGGCGATGGAGTAGAGGGTTTCGAGAAAGCTAATCCCCATGCGCGCGGAGACCCCGGAGGCCTTGTCCACGAAGTCCGACTCGCGGGCTTCCAAGGCAATCTGCTCGACCAGTTCGCGGAGGATCGGCTCCACGCGGACCTCGATGCCGCGGTCGCTCCACGCTTCCTGCTCGGTGATGAGCTGGGACTCGCGGATGTTCGTGGGATAGTGCGTCAGGATCTGGGCGTCGATTCTGTCCTTCAGCGGCGTGATGATGTTGCCGCGGTTGGTGTAGTCCTCCGGGTTGGCGGTAAACACCAGCGCCACGTCGAGCGCGAGGCGGATTGGAAAGCCGCGAATCTGGATGTCCTTTTCCTCGAGGATGTTGAGGAGGCCCACCTGAATGCGCGCCTGAAGGTCGGGAAGCTCGTTGATGGCGAAAATGCCACGGTTCGAGCGCGGGATGATGCCGAAATGGATCACTTCTTCGTCGCTGAGGTCGAGCTTGCGAGAGACTGCCTTGATCGGATCGATGTCGCCGATAAGGTCGGCGATGGAGACGTCGGGGGTGGCCAGCTTCTCGTGATAGCGCGAGGCGGCGGGAATCCACGAGATGGGGGTCGCATCACCATGCTTATCGAGGAGGTTTCGCGTTCGGCGGGTGATCGGGCGGAGGGGGGACTCGTTGAGGTGCGAGCCCTCCACGATGGGCATGTGATCGTCGAGGAGGGTCACCAACTGGCGGATCATGCGGGTCTTGGCCTGGCCGCGCAGGCCGAGCAGGAGGAAGTCGTGCTTGGCGAGGATCGCCGCGACCACCTGGGGGACGACTGTCTTCTCGTACCCAACGATTCCCGGAAAGAGCACTTCGCCGGTGCGCAGCTTGGCGATGAGGTTGCGGCGCATCTCGTCCTTCACGGACTCATCCTGCCATCCGGATGCCTTGAGTGCGCCGAGAGTCATGGGGAGCTTCATGGGGTGGGTTCCTTGGCCGTCGAGGGGGCTTGTCGGGACGATGTTACTTTCCCTGCGGGGAGGGGGAGCAAGTTTCAATCCCGCGATTTTCGGCGCGGAGCGGTGCCGTTTTCCGTTGACTGGGCCACTCGGTGCCCGTCTGATCCCGTCCCTCAAGCAGGGGAATTCACCCCCCTCACCTGTCGGCGCCCATCGCGGGTTGTTTCCAGGTCTTTGAAACAGACTCTCTGGTTTGAAGACCGCAAGACGCGACCGGCTCGACAGGCACTGCCTGCCGAGCTTTTTCATTTCCACACGGAGGACGCCGCCATCCGCAAGCCTGACGAGACCCGGACCAACCGCGAGATTCGCGAGAAGGAAGTGCGCCTGATCGCAGAGGACGGCACCCAGGTGGGCGTTGTGCCCATCGAGGACGCCCTCCGCCGCGCCGAGGAGGCCGGGCTGGACCTTGTTGAGGTGGCCGCCGAGGCCAAGCCGCCCGTTTGCCGCATCTACGACTACAAGAAGGTCGTGTACGAGAAGAAGAAGAAGCTGAAGGAGTCGCGCAAGAAGGCCACGACCACGCACCTCAAGGAAGTCAAGATGCGCGTGGCCATCGACGCCCACGACCGCGACTTCAAGATCAAGAAGGCCCGCGACTTTCTGGAGAAGGGGGACAAGGTCAAGTTCACGATCATGTTCCGCGGACGAGAGGTCACCAAGCCGGAACTGGGCGAGCGGCTGGTCGACGCGATCCGCGAATCCCTCAAGGATATCGGGGAACTCGAATCGCCCGCGATGAAGATGGGCCGCCAGGTTAGCCTGTTGATGGGGCGCCGCAAGGACTGGCACCCGCCCAAGAAGGAAAAGGAAGCGGCACCCGCCGCCAAGACCTGACAAGAAATCCACAATGCGCCACGGCGCACAGTACGAAAGGACAGGCCCATGCCCAAGATGAAGACCCACTCCGGCGCCTCGAAGCGCTTCTCGAAGACGGCCACCGGAAAGATCAAGCGGAAGCGCCAAAACGCCCGCCATATCCTCACCAAGAAGTCGCCCAAGCGCAAGCGTCGCCTAGGCTCCCCCGCCTTCGTGTCCGACGCGGACGAGAAGCGAATGAAGCTGCTGATCGGCTTCTAAGGTCCACCCGGTTTCCCAATCCTTCGACCCAATATCACGACACGAGGTAAGCACCCATGAGAGCAATCAACAACGTAGCCTCCCGTCGCCGCCGCAAGAAGGTCCTCAAGGCGGCTCGTGGCTACTACAGCGGACGGCATCGTCTGTTTCAGAACGCCAAGGAAACGGTGAAGCGCGCCTTGGCCTATGCCTATCGCGACCGCCGCCAGAAGAAGCGCAACGCCCGCGCCATGTGGATCGCCCGTATCAACGCGGCATGCCGCCTCAACGGGATGCCCTACAGCCGCCTGATCAATGGCCTGCGCATCGCCAAGATCGAGCTCGACCGCAAGAGCCTGAGCGAGATCGCCATCCACGACCCCAAGGGCTTCACGTCCATCGTGGAACGCGCCCGCAAGGCGCTGGAGACGAGCCCCGAGAAGACGGCAGCCCGCACGGTGCCCGCGATCTGATCGCACCCCGATATCGCAGGAATCGGAAAGCGCCCTCCGGGATTCCGGAGGGCGCTTCTGCGTTGGTGATTCGTAGTCAACTCCACTGCTGAAGGTTGATGTACTCCGCCATCGCCGGCAGCTTGACGGGCTTGTGCTGCCATCCTTTCGCGGCATGGTCGAATCGGTGTGTCTCGATGGACCAGGGCGATCCTGCAAAGTCGATCACGTGGTATCCCATGTCGGGGGCCGCGCCGCCGCGCCTAAGGAACGGCGCGCCGCCGTTGAGGTAGGTAAGCGTTGGCACGGTAGGACTGCCGTAGATCCAACGGTAGTGGTGGTGACCGTGAAGCCAAAGGATCGGAATGGCCAAGTCCCCAAGCACGCTGAGGAGTGCACCGCTCCCAAGGAGCTGTGGTCCGCGGTCGTGCGGGAGGACGCCGGGAGGATCCTCCGGCGGGAAGTGGCAAAGCACGACAAGGCGTTGGATCGACGCCCTGCTGGCGGCAAGAAGCTCCACAACGGAGGCGAGCCGCTCCTCCGTGATGGCTCCGTGGGAACCGATTCCGTTGGGGGTGGTGGCGTTCATCGAAAGCATGAAGACGCCGGGCTCAAGTTCGCACAAGGCAATGCCACACTCTGCGCGGGAAATCTTCCCGATGACGAGTCCAAAGGTGCGTCCATCGACCTGCGAAGTTAGGTAGCAGTCGTGGTTCCCGGGGACGGCGAAAACGCGCCCTTCCCTTCCTGCGAGGGCGGGGGCGAGAGCCGCGTTGGCTGCGGCAAACTCGGATGCAATGCCCGTGCTGCTGAAGTCGCCAGTAAGCAGCAGGCCGTCGGCGGGAACCTCCGCAAGGCGCGCGGCAAGGAGGGGCGCCATCTCCTGCCGGAACTTCTTGGCGCGACCGCCGACGATGAGATTGCCAACGCCAAGGAGGCGCTTTCCCACGTAGGCCAGCGGGTTGAGCGGCACGCGCCAGAAATGCAGGTCGCCGACGTGGAGAAAGCGCATGGTGGGTCCTTGCGATTGAGGTTCGGAAAAGTGAATCGCCCCCTTCCCGCAGGCGGAGAAAGGGGCGATTCCAGGGACTCGGGGGCGATGGGCGGCCTTAGCCCTTGAGGAATACCGTCCGCGCGGCGGTGCCGCGCTGGCCGTTGCTGCGGGCTTGCCAACCGGCGGGCATGTAGGCCGTCAGCTTGCGGAAGTCATTGGAGCCAAAGCCCTCGTCCGTAAGCGCGATGCGCAGCTCGCGGCTGAGGTCAGTGTTGGGGCGGATGTGACCGTTCTCGATGAAGCGACCGATGATTTCCTTCTTGTGAAGGGCGGTCATGCGCTTGCCGGTCCGGGGCTTGCGGCCGACGCCGCCGCGACGGGGCTCGCCGATAAGGGCCAGCAACTCCTCTTCTTCGCGATCAAGCGCCGTGCGGGACTGTCGAATCTCTTCGATGCGCTTCTTGGCTGGCTCGACGAGGGCGCGCTTCTGCTGCTCCGCCTGACTGTCAATGGCCGCCATCTTCTCTTTGATCGACGAAACGTCCATCAGATTGCTCAAGTGCCTTGCCTTTCGTTTTGTGCGGTGTAACTCAACGGGCCGACGGTTGCCCGATTCACTCCGGGGCGGCAACTGGAATTGAGGAGGGGGGTTCCTCTGATTTTGCCACTCCAAGTGGAGGAAAGTGAAACACCTTCGCGGCGGTGTAGCGCTGGAGGGGAAACGGAAAAGGAGAGAGTGAGGCCCGGGAAATGTACACGATGACCAGATCAACAGGGCTCTCTACAAGTTCACGGGAATAGGTTTGATCGCTGCCGGCACTGGACGCCTTTAGGAGCTTCGCCAGAGTTGATAACATGACGTTCCTGTATGTGCCCGCGAACTCTTCCGCGGCAGCAATTGCCTTTTCCTGTGCATAGTTGGATCTCTTGGAGTTATCGAAAGACACAGCGACGTGAAGCGCCAGCGCGCCACTCGTCATCTGATTGTCGATTCCCATGCGCACGGGTGACGTGAGGAAGTCCGAAAGGGGACTGTATTGGCTAAGCTGCGCCTCCTTCATTGGGAGGGCGTAGAGGAATCCGGCATCGTAGCCATCCACCGTCTCGATCTGTGCCCGGGCGTCTGCATAGACCTTGGTGTCTCCGTCGGTCTCGCGCGGAAAACCCATGAATGCGAGGAGTGACATAATGATGAGAACTGTGACACCGCAAGAGTATTGGGGTTGGCGGTGAAACTTGATCCAATCGTACCCCACTCTTTCGCGCATTTCATCGAATGAGGGATACGCGTTGTCTGACTTCCCTCCGGTCGGCCTGACAAGAGTGCCCGCGGCAAAATCGTGGAGGCCTTGCTTGAACGGGTTGAAGGGAATGCTAATGAGCGTGGCGAGGACAATGGCAAGGCTTGGATATCCCGTAAGCAGGCTGCGGAGATACTCTTCCATCGGGGTTCCCCGGTCGCCCAGGATGACCTGTGTCAGAGGAACCGTTACGTACATTGGATAGAGTACAATCGTCCGAATGATTGATTGGCGCCAAGTTGGAGGGTTGCCTTCCTCGTCGGTCGCGGCGATGCGGAACACGATCTTTCCGACAGTTCTGCCCCTGCCAAAGGGCCCATTGAAGGCCGCGAAATAGAAGAAGCAGAGGCCGGAGGTGAGGTAGGGCGACCACTCTCCCGCTGCCCAGAAGACCCCGGGAATCGCATTGCTGATGAGTCGGATTGCGCTGAGCAGCATGAAGAGGTCGATCGCCAGCGCCCCCAGCCTGATCCACAGCCCCGCCACGGGGAGCTTGGGCATGCGCAGGAAGCCAGTCGTAAAGTTTGTACTCGGGGAGTCCATTCAGCAGTCCTTGGTCGGGTGGGAAAAAACGGGGTGCTGCGACTATTCAACGACGGGTAGGTCGATCTCGATTCCGGCCTGGCGGAGGTCGTGGACGACGCTTTGGAGCTGGACGAGGAGGAGCTTCATGCGCCGGTGGAGGATTGTCTCCTCCAGAAGCGACTGTCGCGCGTAGGGGTCCATGACGAGCGTGGAGGCGACAACGTCGCACACGACGGCGGGATGCTGGTGGGTGTTCACGAGGTTGGTGAGGATTCGCCTGCCATCGGCGAAGCGAGCGCCGACGTGCTCGGCCAAGGCGGCGATTTTGCGCATCAGGGCCATGACCTCGTCGCGCTCGATGGGAGGAAAGCCCTCGGTGATCGGCGTAACTTCGGCGATGCGGAATGGCTCTGTCTGCACCTCTTGGCGAATCGCCACGCGCTCGATTCCCTCGATCAGGATGCTCCACCGGCCATCGGGTAACTGATCGGCCGTGAGGATGCGCGCGGCCGTCAGTACGCGATAGATCGGCGGCGCGCCGTGGTAGTCCTTCTCGTATCCCTCGCGCAGGTGGGCCATGCCCAGCCGCCGCTCCCCCGCCATCGCGAAATCCATCATCTCGCGATAGCGAGGCTCGAAGACATGCAGCGGCACATGCGTCCGCGGGAAGAGGACGAAGTTGGGAAGCGGGAAGAGGGGAAGGCGATAGATCATGGGGACGGAGCCTGTGGATGGCGGGCGACGCGGTCAAGCGGCGGAGTCCGCGCGCTAAAGATTCGGGCTTTCCACTTGACCGGGAAGCGGCGGGCTCCGTTGACTCCCCCCGAAGTTCGGGGCTGGCGTAGCTCAGTTGGCAGAGCAACTGACTTGTAATCAGTAGGTCGTCGGTTCGATTCCGACCGTCAGCTCCACTCCCTCACTCCTTCAACTCGAAGCCCAGAAACAGCACGGGGAACTGTCCCGGGCGCGCGTCTCCGCGCGGTGGGCCGGCCTGATCAGAGAGTCGCGATTTGTCGGAGAGAAGAGTGGTGGAGGTAAGCGGAGTCGAACCGCTGACACCCAGACTGCCAGCCTGGTGCTCTACCAGCTGAGCTATACCCCCACTCGTGAGGCGTCGGCAGTAGAGGGACAGCCCCCGGCGCGGTCAAGCGCGAAGTTCGGGATTTTGCCGGCCCTCCCCCACGACTCGCTGTAAGCAGTTTCCTGCCCAAGGCTGACGCCGAATGCGCAGGTGGAAAAACGCCGGGCGCTTCAAGTCCTTCGGGGCAAGAAATCCTTGCGTTACTCTTCGAAAAAGGTGGCAGCGGCAGCGTCTCCGCCGCCAGATTTAAGGTCGGAGACCAATAGAAGGAGGTGTTGTATGGGGATTTTCGGATTCCGAAGCGCAATTGCCACTGTCATCTGGGGACTTGCAGTGGCACCCAATTACTTGCCCGCCCTGCCCGGCGGCACGGCCGAGCGAATGCTGTCTCTGGCCGAGCTTCCCTACGCGGCGGAGCACGTGGACTTGGACGCTGACGGCGACAAGGATATCCTCGTCGGCGCGACGTACAGTTCCCGCATCCTGACGCTGGAGAACTTCGCGGAATCGGGGAGGGGATACGAGCAACGCGAGTTGTCCACCAGTAGCCAAAGGATCCTGAACGCCCGGGTACTGCTGACGGCGGATATGGATGGCGACGGCGACTTGGACTTGGTGGGCAGCGGCAAGCCGCTCCTAAACAACTTCCCCCCGGAGTTGACGTGGATCGAAATGGAGGATGGGAATGTCGTGGATCGCCCGGAGAAGCTGCTGATCGACCAAGTATTCTGCATCGGCCTCGTCGCATGGGACTACAACGGGGATGGCCTCAAGGATGTCGTCGGATTTCCAGCGGATGGTGGTGGAGAGCTGTATATCAACCCGGGGGCAGCCGGCGAGCCGTGGGACAAAATCTCCCTGACGAAGATCAGGGCGAGACTCTTCGCCAGCGGGAATCTGGATGACGACCCCGAACCAGAATTTGCCATACTCAATCAAAATGAGATCGACATCGTGGTGTTCGACATGTTGCCAGGCACCAGTCCCGAAGCCGTCGTCTATACAGGGAGGCGATCCAGAAACACGCTCTCATGCTTGCTCATGGCCGATCTCGATGGTGACAATCGCGACGAAATCATCAGCAACGATGTGGACGGTGTGGTAAGATTCGGGATCATCGGCACCGAGTTGTTCAAGGCTGGGGTCGGGTTTCCAGGGACGGTGGTAAGCGCCGGGGACTATAATGGGGATGGTCGAATTGACTTGCTGTTTGGCGAGCCAACTTCCAGCAGCGCCGCGTACAACATGAAGTTCGCGATCAATAGCCATCCGCTGGTCTTCACGATCCAGAGTACCGGAATTCCCAACCTGCTCGCAAATAGTGAACTCAACTATCCCGTCCTTTCCGCCGATATCCTAGGATCGGGCAGGGCTTCGGTCCTCTCTTCACGGATCGAAGGCATTGATGCCTATATCGACGGACTGATTGTCCAGAACCTTCGATTCGAGTCGGACCTGCCGGGTGGGCTCCTTCAGTCGGGGCGACCGGCGAGGCTGCGTTTGACTGTGCGCAACAACTCGAGCAACGGACTTCCTGCCGCCGCCATCTCGGTGAGGCCTGATCCAGGACTTGCCTTCGTGACGGTCGAGGCGATCGTGCCATCGCTCGCCGCCAACGCGGAAGCGACCATCACCTTTCCGCTGTCGGTGGCAGAGACGCTTGCCTGCGGAAGCTTCGTGGAGGCCACGGTCAATCGACCCGGAACCACTGTTGCAGCCTATACCGCGCGGGGGGTTCTCGGAGGTCCCACCACCGTCTCGCGGACCGAGTCGGGGCCGGTGCCGCTCGACCTTCCCGACTTGGCGGATGTGGAATTCACGAGTGACCTGAGTCTAGCCAACAAGACTGTCGATACCGTATCCCTTCGAGTTCAAGTGGACCATGTGCTCGCCAGCGACCTGCTCGTCACGGTTACGGCGCCGAGTGGCGTCTCCGCCCAGCAACGCCTTTCAGCGACAACTGGCCCGTCCACCCAGAACCTTTTCTTTTTGGGGCTCAAGGGAGCGGATGCAAACGGCTTGTGGCGCGCTTCCATTCGCGACACCGAGGCGGTCGATTCGGGAACTCTCCTCGAGTGGATGCTAACCGTTACTGCATCGGGCAACGAATGCGATCCACTGGGAGTCACGCCGACTCCGTCACCGTCTCCCACAGCATCGCCGACGGCTAACCCTACCGGTACGCCAACCGCGACTCCGACGCACTCCCCCACTGCCGAGCCGACGCCCTCGCCGACTCCCGTTTCGGAGAACTCCATTGTGGCGTTCCTGCTGGCGGGCGGCAATGCGACCAGCCTCGATCAGAACGGGGACGGGATCGTGGATGCGGCGGATGTCGTGGCCGCGCTCGTCAGGTAGTGGCCGGATGTGAAAATGATACCTTCGCCCTTGCCTTGGCGCGCCCTACCGCCTTAGTCTCTTTTCCCCCGTGCCGGGGTGGCGGAACTGGCAGACGCACTGGACTCAAAATCCAGCGATGGCGACATCGTACGAGTTCGACCCTCGTCCCCGGCACCACTTTTCCCCTTCATCGCTTGGTCCCTGCGGCAATTTTTGACCTGACACGCGGCGCGCCCCGTCGTTTACTGGTGGCGCGTTAGCTATCATCTCGTGGCCGGGTATCCTTCATGTCGAGTTCCCAAGGTAAGAAGCGCCGTGTCTTCGGCAGGCAGTCCAGCGATTCGGCGGAGGTGCCGCCTCCCGATATTCAGGACGAGCAGACGATCATGAACGCTTCGCCCCTTGAGGACGATGGCGAGGTGACTCACATTGAGTCGGCTGGCTTTGGCTTCCCGCCGCAATCGCCGGGCGGGGACCTGGACGACATCCCCACGATGCTGCACGCGAGGGAGGACGTTCCCGACGCGCCCGCGCCTCCCCCGCCCAGGCCCGAGGACATTCCGACGAGGGTGCCGAGCGGCTCTTCCGACGCCTTCTCCGCGCCGCGCCCGCGGACGCCGGTGACGCGCGTCTCCAACGAGCGCATTCCTGTCGATTCGCCCCCGCGCGTCTCGTCATCCACGCCGGAGGGCCTTCGCATTTCGCAAGGTGGCGGGCCTTCCTCCCAGGGGAGCATTCGCCTGACGCCGCAGGGTAAGCCGATCCCGAACCTGAAGGGTTACAAGCTGCTGGATCGGCTTGGCGCAGGAACATTCGGCAGCGTTTGGCGCGGCATTCACCTGCGGACGAACGCGGAGATGGCAGTCAAGCTTTTCGACCGGTCCGTGGGCGCGGATTGGGACTACCTAAAGCGCGAGATCGAGGCGCTGCTCACCGTCGGCAAGCATCCCAACATCGTGACTCTGCACGACGCGGACTTCTATCAGGACCCGCCTTTCTATACGATGGAGATGATGACGACGTCGATGGACGCGCTCATCCGCGAGCATCGCCGCAACGCGATCTCGGCGAAGGAGAAGGAGGAGTACGACGACTTTCAGTGGACCCCTTGGCCAAACCTGGATCAGGCGCTGAAGTGGATGGAGGAGATGGCGCGCGGCCTGATGTATGTACACGGCAAGGCGTTCCTGCACTGCGACATGAAGCCGGCCAACGTGCTGGTGGACGACCAGGGGAGCGTTCGCATCGTGGACTTCGGCCAGGCGCTTCTGCGCGGGCGCGACGACGTGTCGTTGGGGACGCTTTTTTTCATGCCGCCGGAGCAGACGGAAATCGAGGAGGCGGGGAAGTTCCAACCCGACGTGCGGTGGGACATCTATGGCCTTGGCGCGACGATCTATACGCTGCTCGCGGGGCGCCCGCCGCGGTCCGGCAAGGCCCAGATGAAGTCGATCAGCACGGCGGGCTCCGTGAAGGAGAAGCTCAACGTCTATCGCGTGACGCTCGCCTCCACACCGCTGGTGTCGCTGACGCGCATCCATCCAAAGATTTCCGCGGAGATGGCGGCGATCATCGAGAAGTGCCTGGAGATCAACCCAGAGCGCCGCTATGGCAGCATGTCGGAGTTGCTGGAGGATATCTCCCGCATGAAGCAGAGCCAGCCGATGTTCTGCTTCGAGCCGTGGTCGCGGGGATATCTGCTCAAGCGCTTCGTGCGTCGCAACGGCCTGTGGCTGGCGCCGTTTGCGGCACTCATCGCCGTCCTGCTGGTCAGTCAGTACTACATCATCCGGCAATGGCAGTCTCAGAACGTGATGGTACTCACCCAGTTCAACGCGGACGGGAGTTCTTTCACGTCAGAGGCG
>JBBQYG010000065.1:0-18959 GCA_038208905.1 Candidatus Sumerlaeia bacterium
AGGCGCAGCTTGTCCAGCTCGTCGTTGATCGAGGAATCCTTCTCGATGAACGTGTCCGTCGCGGCGATGTAGGCCTCGGGCTGGTAGTAGTCGTAGTAGGAGACGAAGTACTCCACCGCGTTCGTGGGAAAGAGCGACCTGAACTCCGCATAGAGCTGCGCGGCCAGCACCTTGTTTGGCGCCATGATTAGCGCGGGGCGGTTCAGCTCCTGGATCACGTGGGCCATCGTGAAGGTCTTTCCCGTCCCCGTCGCGCCCAGCAACACCTGGGCGGGCATCCCGTTGCGAAAGCCCGCAATCAATTGTCGGATTGCCGCTGGCTGGTCGCCCGCGGGCCTAAACGGCGACTCCAGGCGGAAGGTCCCCTCCCGCACGATGACGCGCTGCTCGTCCTGCTCGATGTCCATTGGTATTCCTTGACGCGCGGCGGGGTCGGCACCCCACTCGGGTCGGATAACGATGGGCCAAGGAGGCCCCTGCGCGCCATGAAAAAGAGGGGTTCCCGCCGCCTGCTCCCGCTCTGGGGCTACGTCCTGCTCAACGGCGTCATGGCGGCCGTCCTCGTCGCCGTCCACCTCCGGTCAGAGCACATTGCCGCCGAAGGAAAGTGGGCCACCTCCGGCACCGTGCCCGTGCTGCTCGTGTGCTTCCTCGCGTTCCTCTTCGTCAGCGTCTTCGACTACTTCTTCGATCGCGCCACACCGCCCTCCACCGAGGCAAAGCCAACACTCCCGCCGGAACGGACGGAACGACCCGCCTCCAGCGGATTGTCGCGCGAGACGCTGAAGAAGCCCGACTGAGCTTTCAGTCCCGAAACCGTTTCGTCAAATCGCCGTACAGGTCGATTCGCCGGTCCCTGAAGAATGGCCACGCGCGACGCACCAGGTCCACCTGCGCGCGGTCGATCTCCGCCACGTGGACTTCCTCCTGGTCGCCCGCGTGGACAAGGATCTCGCCCTGGCTTCCGGTGACGAAGCTGCCCCCCCAGAATTGCATCCCCTCCCGCGCGGGGCCGGGGTCCGGTTCGAAGCCCACGCGATTCACCGAGATCACCGGAACACAGTTGGCGATCGCGTGGGAGCGCTGGATCGTCGTCCACGCATCCACCTGGCGGATGTGCTCGTCCTTGGGGTCCTCGGGCTTGTATCCGATCGCCGTCGGATAGATCAGGAAGTCCGCCCCCGCCAAAGCCATCAGCCGGGCGCCCTCGGGATACCATTGGTCCCAGCAGATCAGCACGCCCAGCTTCCCCACGCTCGTCTGGATCGGGTGAAAGCCCGTGTCGCCCGGCGTGAAATAGAACTTCTCGTAGTATCCCGGGTCGTCGGGGATGTGTGACTTGCGATAGAACCCCGCGATGGTGCCGTCCTTTTCCATCACCACGGCGGTGTTGTGATAGAGCCCCGCGCCGCGCTTCTCGAAAAGCGACGTGACCAGCACGATCCCAAGCTCCTTCGCCAGCCTGCCAAAGCGCTCCGTCGAGGGGCCCGGAATCGTCTCCGCCCAATCGAAGAACCGGTCCT
Source organism: Candidatus Sumerlaeia bacterium (assembly GCA_038208905.1). Classification (GTDB taxonomy): domain Bacteria; phylum Sumerlaeota; class Sumerlaeia; order SLMS01; family SLMS01; genus JBBQYG01. The sequence goes on from JBBQYG010000065.1 coordinate 1,524, forward strand.
CCGCCGTCTGGCAGAAGTACGGCCCGTTGTGCAGCTCCTGCAGCACCACGAGCTTTGCCCCGCGCCTCGCCGCCTCGCGGATTCCCTTCTCCAGCTTCGCGATATTCGCCTCGCGGTCTGGCGAGCAGGCCTGCTGGACGATGCCGACTTTCACCTTGGACACTCTTTTGTTCTCCTCTGCGGGGGCATGGGGCGCCATCCGCGCCCTGCGTCGGACAATGCCGTTGCCAACTCCGTGCCTCAAAGGAAAAACCATCGCCAAAAGGAAGGGCAGCCTCCACGAGCCAGGGCGAAATCTCGCCTCCGCCTGCCGCGGGGCACGGCTTAGTGCATTCTGATCTACTGCGAAGCCAAACCTGTGGACCAGATGGAGGCTATGGACTAGATTGACGTCCACCGTGTCCCTTTCGTCAATAGCATCAATCCGGTCCATCTAGTTGCAGTGGCCACAATAAGTTACAGAATGCGCCCGCCCCCTGCCCCCGCCCGCAAAATCCGGCTTTTCCCGATGCCCAAGGCGTTGACAGCGGCGAGTTTCTGCCCCTGACTAGATGTACCGGCGCGGGGTCGCCCCCGATGCATGGGGAGTTCCCCGCCCCGCCGAATCCGCACGGAAATCAAATGAACCTGAATATCCAGTCCTACTCGTTCTCCCGCCGGGCCATCTGGACGATCCTTGGCACCCTTGCCCTCGCCGCCCCCGGCCTTTCGCAGACCGAAACATTCGCTGGCACCAAGGAGAATGGCCGCACGGCCATCTCGCCCATCCCTTGGACCCCGCCGGAAAAGGGTCGCGTCGATTCCAAGCTGGTCTATGGCACCGACGACCGCGTGGATGTTTACGCGGAAACGAATCCCGCCCGCCTCCAACTCGCCCAGTCCGTCTGCGGATTGTTTCCCTCCAGCCAGGTGACTTCCAACGGCAACGGCACTTTCTCGATCGGCCTGTCCTCCTACACATTCAACGGCGATCCTGCGTGTACCGGCGAGCCATTCCGCACCCAGCCCGTCTCGGCCTTCTGCACGGGCTTTCTGGTGGGCGAAGATCTGATCGCAACGGCGGGCCACTGCTTCGACGCGGGGGATCTCTCCGCGGGGAATGTGCGGTTTGTCTTCGGCTTTCAAATGAGCGACGCCAACACTCCCGTATCCACGGTTCCCGCCGCCAACGTCTATACAGCCGTCCAGCTGATCGCCCAGGAGAACCTCGGCAGCGCCCAGGACTACGCCATCATCCGCGTTGATCGCGCCGTCGTGGCCAGCGGCGCCCTGCCGCTCGAGATTCGCCGCACGGGCACCGTGCCCGTCGGCACCGCCATCGGCGTCATCGGGCATCCCGCGGGGCTTCCGCTCAAGATCGCATTTGGCCCCACCACCCAAGTCTACAACAACACGCCCACGACGCACTTCGTCGCCAATCTGGATACTTACGGCGGCAACTCCGGATCGCCGGTCTTCAACGCCACCACCGGCGTGGTTGAGGGCATTCTCGTCCGCGGGGAGTTCGACTATGTGGACACGGGCTCGTGCTTCGTCTCCCACCAGCTTGCCGATAATCAGGCGGGCGAGGAAGTGACCAAGACGACCTTTTTCGCCTCCCTTGTCCCCGAGTTGTCTGCCAGCATCACGCTCGGCAAGGCCGCCTATGGCGCCGGTCAGGCGATCGCCGTCCGCGTCCGCGACATCGCGGCGGGCCCGGGTCCCATATCGGCAACAATTACCACGACCGCAGGCGATTCGGAGGTCGTTGCCCTGACGCTGGGCGACACGCCCTCCGTCTATACGGGCACCCTCGCCGTCGGTTCCCCGGGCGACGCCGTGGTGACGGCGGATGGCACCCTGCAGGGCGCCAACGCCGACACGATCACAGCGACCTATGTCGGCCCCGTGACGCGCACGGCGACGGCGGCCCTTGATCTGGTCGCACCCATTGTCTCCGGCTTCGCCGTCACCTCCGTATCCACCAGCAGCTTCACCGTTGGATATACGGTCGATGGCCCGGTGACGACCACGATTCGCGCCGGCCAGAGTTGCTTCAGCTTCCCCCTGGTCGCAAGCCAGTCCATCTCGCCGACTCCTTCCGCCACCTTGAGCGGCCTCCAACCAGCCACCACCTATCTCTTCGAGGTCGTCGTTGCCGACGCCGCCGGAAACGAAACCGTCATCCGCGCGCCCAACGATGCCTGCCTCCAGCAGACAACGCGCGCTTTCGGCCCGCCCAGCTTGACCGACAACTTCGATCCGTCGGCGATCGCCGGCTGGACGATCCAGCAGGTCGTCGGCGCCGGCGCCTGGGCGGTGGAGAGCGAGGCGCTCGCCAATACGCCCGCCAATGTGTACCGCTATCGGACGACCAACGGAGGGAGCACCGCCCGCATTCGCCTTTCATCGCCCAGTTTTTCCACCGGCGACATCCTCGAGTTCTACCACAGCTATGACACCGAGAATGGCTATGATGGTTGCTTCCTCGAAATATCCACCGATGGCGGCACCATCTGGACCGACCTTGGCCCCCACATCCTCAGCGGTGGATACAACGCGGCCATCCTCTCCACCGCAACTTCCGCCGATGCCGGCAAGCCATGCTGGGGCGACGGCACCCTTGCCGCGCTGACGCGCGTCGAGGTGGACCTTTCCCCGTTCCCCGGCGCCAAGAAGATCGGCTTCCGTTTCTCCGCCGATTCATCAATCGCATCGCCCGGCTGGATCGTGGACAGCGTGAACGTCGTCACGTTGCTCACAGTCCCCGAGCCGCTGAGTGCCGGCGACACCTGGATTCTCTTCCAATAGCCAATTGCGCGGGCGGGAACTTTTCGCTGTTCCCGCCCCGCCATCCCGGCGGAACATCCCAAATCGCCGCCGGGGAGTGAACCCTTGACCGACACACTTGAGAAGGAACTCCGCGCGGCATTCGCGCGGCTCGATCACGAGGCAATCGCCCGCATCGAGGCCGAGGGCGGCCCGCCCGCATCCGACTACGAGCGCATCGCCTATGCCTTTGCCCGTCTCGCCGTCGGCGATACCGGCGGGGCTGACGCGCTGCTCTCCGCCGTGGGTGGAGACGGCACCGCCTCCCTCGCCGACTTCGCCTACGTCCGCGCCTTCCGCAGCGAATCCGCCGGAGACCGCCAGGCCGTTGTCGAACTTCTGACCCAGCACCTCGCCGATCCCCGCGCCACCCACGGCCCGCGGATGCGCCTCCGCGTCGCCGACGCGCTGCTCAAGCTGCGTCGCTATCAGGAGATGATGGCCGCGCTGGAGCCGCTCCTCCAGCCCCCCGGCACCGATCAGACCCTGGAGGCCCACCTCATCGTCCTCGAGGGCATGATCGCCTGGAAGGAGGAGCGCGAAAAGCTCATCGAATTCCTTGCCGTCGTCGATCTCCTCGTCGAGCGCGGATTCCGCCTCTCCGAGGCTGGCAACGTCGTGTATTACGCGCGCCTGTTTCACGACAACCGCATCGAGCCTCCTGTGGCCGCGCTTCTCACGGCGCACGGAGACAAGCTCGACGTCTATACAACCACCGACGAGGACGAGATATTCTTCCTCCTGGTGGCGGGGGAGAAGTACAAGGCCCCCGCCGCCGTGCGCTCCGCCGGCAAGTCCTATTCCGCCCAGCCGTTTGCGTGGAAGGACGTCGAGCCCGAGCGCGCCGCCTACCTGTTTGCGGCTCACGAGGAGCACGACGCCGCGCGGCTCTCCATCCTGAGGACCGTCCCCAAGTCCCGCATCGACAAGGACGTCGCCATGTGGGGGCCGCTCATGCTGGAGACCTACCAATGCGGCCTGTGGAAGGACACGCTGGAGATGATCCGCGACCATCGGGCGGAAATCGCACGCCTTCCCATGGCGCCACATATTGCCACGATTCGCGCTTTATGCGAGTACCAGCTTGGCCGCCTCGATGAATCCCTCTCCCACATCGCCGGGCAGGGCACAGACTTTCACGCCAATTCCTCCGGGCACGAGGCCATCTGCGAGGCACTTGCCCTCGCGCGCGTGGGCCGCCTCGCGGAATTCCATTCCGCCGTGGAGCGCGCCTTTGCCGCGCGCCCGGGCGATGGCGACTTTGCCAACGAATATGCATCCACGCTCATCAACGAACTGATGATTCGCGAGCTCCATGACGCGCTTGCGCTGTGGCTCGATTTCGTTCCCCGCATCCTCCCGCCGGAGGCGCTCCCCGCGATGCAGTTTCGCCTCGGCGAAATCACCCTCGAATGGGCAATGCCCGCGGCTACGGCAACACTGGCGGATACACTCCGCGCCGCCGGCCACCTGACCTATGCGCGCCTCCTCGACGCACAGTTGGCCGAGCACCGGGGCGACGCCGACGCGATGGAGCACAGCCTCGCCGCCGCGATCGCCGAACCTGCGCCCCTCCGCGCAGACGAGGTTCCGCTCTACCGTGCCCGCGCGCGCCGGCGTCTCGGAAAAATCGACGCCGCCATCGCCGACTTGGATGCCCAGCTTGCCGACCCCGCCGCGGCGCGCCGTCACATTGCCTTGGGGATGCGCGCCGGAATTGCGAGGGATCGCGGCGAAGACTCGGCGCGTATCGATGACCTCCTCCGCCAGGCGGGCGAAGTCGTCCGCGAGCGCGCCCGCTCCCGCGACGAGGCCTCCGTCATGACCTTCGAAGTCCAGCAAACGTTCCACGGCGATTCCCCCGCCGCGATGCTGGCCGGCGCGCGCGAGGCCGAACGTCGCCAGCCCGGCAACGTGGAAACTCTCCGCCTTGCCCGCCGGGCCGCCCGCGCACATGCCGCTCCCGCCGAGGTCGCCCGGGAGGCCGCCGCGCTGGAGGCCAAGTGGATTGCCGGGAATCTCTCTTAGCGCCCGGAACCCTCTGGTGGACGCTCCTTTCCATGATCGCGGGGGAGCCCATGGGCGACGCGCCACAGACGCAACTCGGGCGCCTCTTCACTCTTGTCATCATGCTCGGCGGGCTCACAGTATTCGCCCTCTTCACCGGCACGGTCTCCGCCATCATCACCGAAAGGCTCCGCAGCGGCATGAATTCGCGCCTTCAGGACATCGAGGAACTGGAAGGCCACATCGTCGTTTGTGGCTGGAGCCGCGCCGGCCGCAAGGTGGTGGAGGAGCTGTGCCAGCACGGGCGCGCCAATACCCCGATCGTTCTGGTCGTTGCGGAGGTTCCCCCCGACTTTATCCTGGAGGCGGCCGACCGGCTTCCCATTCGCTTCCTTCAAGGCGACTATACGAAGACCGACGTGCTTGAGCAGGCCCGCGTGCGCCATGCCTCGCGTACCATCCTCCTCGCCGACCGCTCCCTTCCCAACCGCTCCGACCAGGATCGCGACGCGCGCACGATCCTTGCCGCCAGCGCGCGCGTCTCAGGGGTTGTCGAAATCGCCGACGAGATCTTCAGCTCGCGCTATGGGAACCAGTTCTACAAGCGACCCGTCCGGGAGCAGTGGCGCGGCAAGACGTTCCTCGAAATTCAATCGCTGCTGAAGGGGGAGTTCGACGCGCTACTTGGCGCCGTCGAGCAGCCATCCGCCCCTCTCGGCAAGCCCAACGACGATCGCCAGTCGCCCTACATGCGCACCACCACCAACCCCCCCGCCGACTATACTTTCCAGTCCGGCAATCTCCTCATCGTTGTCGCCAAGTCCCAACCGGTTTGGTGAGTGGGAGCAACGCCCGCCCTTGTATCCCCAGAAAGTCCCCCACCTCCGCTGTCCCGAGTGCGCCCCGCTTGGCGCGCTCTCTGTCCACGCGCTCGACACCGCCCCCGACGGCGAACTGCTCGCCGCCGCACTGACTTGCGAGGATTGTGGGCGATGGTACCGCATCGAGGACGGCATCGCGGACCTTGTCCGCGATGGGCTGCGCGAAGTGGAGCAGGATCGCGCATTTCTTTCCGCCCATCGCAGCCATCTTCCCGCGTCTATACACGACACCGGGATTCCATTCGGCCTTAATGACGAGATGCCGCAGCCCACCGACGCCGACCAGCGCATCATTGCGGAGGGGCGCCACTGGGGGCGCTTCATGCGGCGATTCTGGGACGTGGGCGACCGGTCCATCTTCGACATCCGCGTGAAGGGGACGCATCCCTCCTTCCTTGTGAAGGGCGTGCTGGAACCCGACGACCGCGACCATGACCGCGCGTGGGGGAACTTTCCCGCGCGCACGGGCGAGATGCTGTTCCTCGGGATGGATCGTTTTGCCGGGAAACTCGGCGTGGATGTGGGCTGTGGGGGCGGGCAATTCGGCCTTGAGGCGGCACGCCGCGGCGTCCGCATGTTTGGATTCGACCCCAGCTTCGAGGAAGTCTGGCTTGCCCGCCGCCACGCCCGCGAAACGGGCGAGTCGCGCATCGACTACCTTCGCGCGGAGCCCGCCCATCCGCCCTTCGCGCCCGGAATCTTCGCGCTCCTGATGGCCAAGGACGCGCTCCATCACGTCCCCGATCTCGATAGCGTGTTTCCGCGACTCATCGACCTCCTGGAACCCGGCGCATATACAATCATCCATGAGCACACCGACCACGCCTTGCTGAAGACGCGCCTCATGGCGCCGGTGTGGCCGCGCGCGATTCGCAAGGTTCGCTCGCGATATCCCACTGTGGAGGTGCCGGATGAGCTCCTCCGCGACTCGGCCAACGAGGACGTGAGCGCGCATCTCATTCGGCCACTGCTGGCGAAGCACTTCGAGCGCGTTCAGTCGCGCGAGGACCTCTTCCTCGCCGCCGAGATTGAGATGATCGCCCACTATGCGTACGGTAAGCGCCGCTGGGTCACGGCACTTGGTCGGGCCAAGGGTGTGGTTGCGGAACTGACGCTTCTCGCGCTCGGCGACCGCCAGCATTTCAGCTTCATCGGACGCCTGCGGCCGTGATCGCGCTGCGCGCGTTCCTCTTCGCGTGGATCGCTCTGGCGCCACTGCTCTGCCTCGCCCTGCTCGCGGTGCCCGGCGGATTCGCGGGCGCGCCTGATGCCGCGATGGCCGAGCCGATGCGCGCGGGCGAGCTGCTCCTCAACAGCCTCGGCTCCGCGATTCCCGCCGCCGTGCTCGCGATGCTGTGGATGATTCCCGCCGCGCTGGTCGCGATGCGGATCGAGCGCGGACCCGCGCGCGCGCTCCTGATCGCCATGGCCGTGGCGCCGCTCTTCGTTTCGCCCGCCGTGGTCGCCGTCGCGGGGATTCGTCTCCTCGGCGCATCGGGCCCGGTGATGAACGCGTGGTACGCGGTTCTGCCGCTGGAGGGCGGCGCCGTCCGATTCGCCCCTGTCTATACGCTTCCCGGCCTCTCGCTGATGCTCGCCTGGTCTTTCGCGCCGGTGGCCATGATCGCGTCCTGCGCGGCGCTGTCGTTCGCCGACCGCAATGCGGAGGAGGCGGCGCGCCTCGATACCACGTGGGCCGGCGTGCTGGCCCGCGTGGCCCTTCCCGGCGCGGCCCCCGGAATCGTGGGCGGCGCGCTGCTGATCCTCCTCCTCGCCCTCGTCGAGTTCGGCGTCCCCGAGTCCCTTCGCTCCATGCCTGTCCTCGTGAGCGAGGTCTATCGCCAGTTCGGCGTCTACTACAGCCCCGGCAACGCGGCCCTCGCCTCGTTGATTCTCGCCGCGCTCGCGATGGTGCTGCTGGCGATACTCGGGCGCGCTTGGAACCCGAGGGCGTCCGACGAGGGAGAAAGCGTTCAGTCCATCCGCCCCGCCACCCGCGCTCCCATCGCATGGCGCGCCTTGGGCTGGATGACGGGAACTGTCCCCTCGCTCATTCTCTTCGGTGTCCTTGTCTATACATCCATCGGTCCCACCGGCCTGTTGAACACGCTGTGGGAGACGTGGCAGCTCGCGGGAAGCGAACTCCTCTTCTCCCTCCGCCTCGCGTTCCTCGGCGGAGCATTGTCGCTCGGCGTGGGAACGCTCCTCGGAGCAGGTCTCGCAACGCTCCGCAATCCGCGGACCCTGCGATTGCTCGCTGTCTTCGGGTTCGTCCTCCCCGGTCCCATCGTCGGCGTCGCGCTTAAGAGCCTTCTCCTCCAACCGCCGGGCTCGCTTCCGCTCGGCCTCGACGACGCAATGGCATGGTTCGATGGAACCACCGGCCCGCTCCTCTTCGCGTGGACGTTGCGCTTCGCGCCGCTGGTGGCGCTGTTGGTGGAGTACCAACTCCGCTCCGTTCCGCGCGATCTGATCGATGCGGCGCGGCTTGATTCGCCCGGAATCATCGGCGCCATGCGGACGTGGGGCCTACGCGCCGCCGCGCCCGCGATGCTGGCGGGCGGGCTCGCGAGCATCGCGCTCGTCATCGGAGAGACTGGCGCGTGTGTGCTCCTGATTCCTCCGGGGCCGACGACGCTCTCCGTGCGGCTGATGACCCTGATGCACTACGCGCCCACCTGGGAGGTGAGCGCGCTGTGCCTGTTGTTGGCCATGATTCCGCTGGCCGTGCTGCCGCCCGTAGCCGTGGTGATGATCAGGCTTTCTCGGGCTCCCATCGGCAACACACGCTGAGCTCCCGCGCCGCCGCCGCCTCGTCGAGCCGACCCGTCGGCAACGTGCGCGGAGACTTCTTCAGCTCCTCAGGCTCCTCGTCGATCTCGCGCGCGATCTGGCGCATCGCATCGAGGAACAGGTCCAGCGTTTCCTTGCTCTCCGTCTCGGTCGGCTCGATCAGCAGGCACTCCGGAACCAGAAGCGGGAAGTAGATCGTCGGAGCGTGATAGCCCAGGTCCAGCAGCCGCTTTGCCACGTCGAAGGCCTTGATGCCATTGACCTTCTCCGCCTTGCGGACAGTGACCAGCGCCTCGTGCTTGCAAAGGTCGCCGAAGGGACGCTCGAAAACCGGCGGCAGGTTGTGCATCACATAGTTCGCATTCAGCGTCGCCAGCGTCGCCACATCCCACAGGCCCTGGCCGCCCTGCATCAGCGCATAGGACAGCGCGCGCACGATCACGCCCGCGTTGCCATGGAAGGCCAGCACCTTGCCGATGCTCTGGCTCGGCTTCACCGCCGAGTAGCTGCCATCGTCGTTCTTCGAGACGTGCGGAGAGGGCAGATACTTCGCCAGCCGCGCGGCCACGCCCACGGGCCCCGCGCCGGGACCGCCGCCGCCGTGGGGCGTGCTGAACGTCTTGTGCAGGTTCATGTGTACCACGTCGAAACCCATGTCGCCGGGCCGCGCGCGACCCACGATGGCATTCAGGTTGGCGCCGTCGTAATAGAGGAGCCCGCCGGCCTGGTGGATCAGGCGAGCGATCTCGCGGATGTCCTTTTCGAAGAGGCCACAGGTATTCGGATTCGTCAGCATGATGCCCGCCGTCCTGGGTCCGATGGCGGCCTTCAGCGCCTCCAGATCCACGCGGCCATGCGCGCCGGACTTGATCTCGCGCACCTTGAATCCCGCCAGCACCGCGCTGGCCGGATTCGTTCCGTGGGCAGCGTCGGGAACGATCACCTCGTCGCGTTCCGGTGAATGCTCGCGGTGCCACGCCTTGATGATCGACATGCCGACAAACTCGCCCTGGGCGCCCGCCGCCGGGCACAGCGTCACCGCGCCCATGCCGAGCACCTGCTTCAGAATCTCCTGAAGGTCGTGGAATACGCGCAGGCTCCCCTGCGTATCCGTGTCGTCCTGCATCGGATGCAGCTTCGCGAATCCCGGCATCGCGGCCATGCGCTCGTTGATGCGCGGATTGTACTTCATCGTGCAGGAGCCGAGCGGATAGAACTGCGCGTCGATCGAGTAGTTCTTCTGGCTGAGCCGCGTGAAATGACGCACGCCATCCAGCTCGCTCACCTCCGGCAACTGCGCTGCGGCCCGGCGCCTCAGCGCCGCGGGAACTCGCGTCTTCGCCGCGCGGCGTTCCTCCGCCGTTGCCGTCGGCGGCAACACGCCGCGCCGCCCGGGGCTGGAGATTTCATTAACCAACGGCAGGTGATCCTTCAGCATTGCAAGTCCTCTCTGGCAATTGGCAAGCACATGGGAATTCTAGGCCGGATACCGCGCGATCAAGTCCCGCAACCCGCTGATCATGAATACCACCTCCTCGCGGGTGTACTGCGCGTGGCGTCCTTCCAGCGAGTGGATCCGCGTCTGATTCCACATCGCCAGGTTCCGCGCGTCGGAGATGTCCAGCGCCTCCGCTCCCACCAGGTCGTTCATCATTTGCGAAGCGCGCTTTGGGATCGTCTCGCCTTCGTGCTCCGTCAGAAGGCCGATTCCGTTCTTTCCGGAGAGCCGACGCAGGTGCTCCGCCATCACGCTCCCCGCCACGACCGCCGCGGGCTCCTTGAAGCCATCGATCAGCAGCAGCCTTTGCGCCATATCCAGAAAGTCCGTCAGGATATCCGCGTGGATCAACTCCTCCGCCCGCTCCAGTCGCCGCTCGGTCAGATCCTCGCGGAGCGCCAGCAGCACGGCGCGGAGCCGCTCCGCCGTCTGCTGGGAATTCTCCGGCGGCATGTGCAGGCTCAGCACGTCCTCCCCCATGCGGCGATACGTGCTGCGCGGCGGCGCCAGCCGCTCCAGCGCGCTTGCATAACGCGTGATCTTCTCGAACCAGATCGCGTCGCCCACCGGCTCGCTCCTGCGAATCAGGTGGATCGGCACGCCTTCGGCCGTCTCCCCCAGAATATCGTCGATCTGGGAAACGATGGAGGCCCGATCCGTCCTGCTGCGCTCCGCGGAGAGGCTCATGCGCGTGCGGCCTCCGCGTGGGGAAGGATCGACGACGCGGCCTCTGTATAGACACGGATGTCGTCGGCCGTGTGGACCTCCGTGCAGTTCACCAGAATCAGATTCTCCGCCCCGGGCAGCGCCGGGAACCACCGCGCCAGCGGGTATCCCGCCAGGATTCCGCGCTCGGCGCGCATCCGGTCGATGAACTCTTCCCCGGAAATCGGCAGCCTCAGCACTGTCTCGTGGAAGGTCGGCGTCGCCGCGTCATAGAGCTCCGCCACGCCCGCGCCCACCAGTGCGTCGGCAAGCTGCTGCGTCCTCGCCAGGCTCGTCTCCGCCACTTCCGCCAGGCCCTCGCGCCCCAGCAGCGTCACATAGATCGTCACCATCAGCGCAAACAGGCCCTGGTTGGTGCAGATGTTCGACGTGGCCTTGTCGCGGCGGATGTGCTGCTCGCGTGTTTGCAGGGTCAGCACGAATCCCGCGCGGCCATCCTTGTCGCGGGTTTGGCCCACAATGCGTCCCGGCATCTTGCGAATGAGCGACTTGCGGCACGCCAGGAATCCAGCCCACGGCCCGCCAAAGGACAGCGGCACGCCCAGCGCCTGGCCTTCGCCCACGGCGATGTCGGCGCCATAGTCCGCCGGCGCGGCAAGAATCGCCAGGGACGTGGGATTCGCCGCCGTCACCAGCAACGCCCCGGCCTTGTCGGCCAGCGCGCGCGCCTCGGCGCCGTCCTCGATTCCGCCCAGGCAGTTCGGCGTTGCGATCACGATCGCGCTTGCGGGTTCGATGGACTCCATCAGCGCCGCGAAATCCGTCGCTGCGCCGCGCGCGGGAATCGTGCGGACCTCGACCTGAATCTCGCGCAGGAAACCCTCGCACACCTGGCGCCAATTGGGATGCAGAAGCTCCGGCAGATAGACGAGGTGGATCCCCTTCTCCCTCACGGCCATCGTCAGCGCCTCGGCCAGCGCCGTGGCGCCGTCATACATCGAGGCGTTCGCCGCATCCAGCCCCGTCAGCGCGCAGATGTGCGACTGAAACTCGAAGATCGCCTGCAGGGTCCCCTGGCTCACCTCCGCCTGATAGGGCGTGTAGCAGGTCATGAACTCGCCGCGCGAAATCAGGTAGTAGGATGCCGCCGGGATGAAGTGGTTGTAGGCGCCCGCGCCCAGGAACGCGCGCCCCGCGGGGAGCGTCCGATTCTCCGCCGCGCGCTCCTCGAAGTAGCGCTCCGTCTCGAACTCCGTCAGCGCGGGAAAATCGAGCGGCTTCTTCAGCAGCAGCTCCGGCGGAACATCGCGGAACAGGTCGTCGAGCGAACTCGCTCCGATCGCGCGGAGCATCTCCTCCACATCGGCGGCGGTATGCGGCGTATAGGCCATCGGGCGTTATCCTTCCACGAGCTTCTGATAGTCGGGCCACAGCAGCAGCCCACTTGTTTCCGACGGATCGGAGGGGCGGATCTTCACCAGCCACCCATCCCCATAGGGACCGCTGTTGATCGCCGACGGCTCGGAGGAGAGCGCGGCGTTCACCTCCACAATCTCCCCCGAGACCGGTGCATAGACATCCGCCGCGGCCTTTGGCGACTCAACCACCAGGATCGAATCTCCCTTCTTCACCACCTGCCCAGCCTTGGGCAGATCGACGAAGACGATGTCGCCAAGCAGGTGCTGCGCGTGGTCAGAGATTCCAATTCGGCGGACTTCGCCGGTGGGCTCGATCCATTCGTGGGAGGTGCTGAAGAGGAAAGTTTCGTGGGGCATCGGGGGCTCCTAGGAGAGGGATAGGCGGCAGGGATGAGGGATGAGGGATGATCGGCAGGGGCGAACAGGAGGAATGAGGCATGAACGGCAAAGCGGTCTTTTTTTCATCCCTCCCACCTCATCCCTGCTGTTTCAAACTCGTGACTACAAACGGAGCCTTCACAATCCGCGCGGGTGTACCAGCTCCGCGTTGCTGCACTTCAAGGTTCGTGGAGGTTACCGCGTCTGTCTTTATATACGCCAGCGCGATGCCGGCTTCGAGTCCGGGAGAGAAGCCGCCGCTGGTCACTTCGCCAACCTCCACGCCGCCGCTGGTCACCTTGTCGCCGTGGCGGAGCGGCCTGCGTGAGTCCGTGCGGAGCGCCACCAGCTTGCGGCCCGCGCCCTCGGCTTTCTGCTTCTCCAGGATCGTGCGGCCCAGGAACTTCTCCGGCTTCTTCCAGCCGATGGACCAGCTCAGGCCCGCCTCGACGGGCGTCGTCTTCTCGTCCAGGTCGCTGCCGTAGAGACAGTAGCCCGCTTCCAGACGCAGGCTGTCGCGCGAGGCGAGCCCACACGGCACGGCGCCCGCGTCCACCAGCAGGTGCCACCACTCCTCCGCTTGCGGAGCGGGGACGATCAGCTCCGCGCCCGTCTCCCCCGTGTAGCCCGTGCGAGAGAGCAGGCAGATCTCCCCCTGGTGCATGAACGGATGCAGCGTGAAAGCCTTCGTGGCCGACCACTTCGCCGCGGGAATGAGCTTGTCCAGCATCGCCAGCGCCGCCGGGCCCTGCACCGCGATCATGGCCCAGTCGCTGGACTCGTCCGCGATCTCCACATCGCCAAAGCCCATCTGCCGGGCCTTCGCGCGCATCCACTCCCCGTCCTTCTCGCGCGTCCCCGCGTTCACCACGGCGAAGAACTCGTGATCGCCAACGCGCGACACGATCAGGTCATCCACCACGCCGCCCAGTTCTGTGCAAAGCTGGCTGTACTTCGCCTCGGTGTGCTTGAGCGCGGAAAAATCCGCCGGAAGGAGCATCTGCAAATACGGCAGCGCCTCGGCCCCCGTGATGCGAACCTGGCCCATGTGGGACACGTCGAAGATGCCGACCCCCGTGCGGACGGCGCGGTGCTCGGCAAGCTGGCCGGAATAGGACAACGGCATGTCCCACCCGCCGAATTCCGTCATGCGGGCGCCGCTGGCAACGTGGGCGTGGTACAGGGGGGTGCGCTTGAGCGCGGTGGGGGCGGACACGGGAGGAGGCGCACCTGGGGGAGAAAGATTCTCCCGGGCCCATCAAGGCCCGGTGGCTCCCACTCTGTCCTGTGGACCTGAGAGTTACCCCCCCAACGCGAGGGGTGCTCCTTCGGTGGGCATCGCAACCAATCCGATGCCGCTCTCCAGAGTGCCGTCAGTCCGCCGTCCTTTTGCCTGAGAGATTGCTGGGAGCAAATTTCCCCTTCGGCGCCGGGCTCGTAGCCCGGTCTCTCCGGCGGACCTCGTCCGGTCGAGGTGTGGAACTAGGCGGAAGGATCGCGGTTGTCAAACCGGATTCCGCCGAAACCCGCCCCCTGTGGATCGGTCCGATCCCGAGGACCGGGCAACGGGGGGATCAGCCCGCCCCGGAACCATTACCGTACTCGGGAAATGTCGAGCTGATCGGCGTGGAGATCTTCCGTTCGATGAAGGAGGCCGAGGCGATGGGCGGGGACTGGCGCGAGGGATGCAAGAAGCGTCGGCCGGACTCCCCGCTGGGCTACTTGACTCCGGCGGCGCTTGCTGCCAGATAAGTAGTGTCCCAGACGCCCGGAGGGCACCGGAACAGGCAAGTCGGAAAGGGTCGAGCAACTCCCACCAAGAATCGGCAAACTTTCAGAGCAGGTGATCCAAGTATTCGCAGGTCAGGTGGACTTCTTGATTGGCTTCTTGGCAAAGTCCAGCACAACCATCGCACCCGCCCCACTCCCCGTTTGACCCCTCCCACTGTGTGGGGCACACTCCCCAGCGGTTGGCGGCGCCGTCCCTCCGCCAGCGATTTGGAGCACGAAACACGGAGTATTCCATTGGCCAAGCTGTCTGTTCAGAACGTGGATGTGAAGGGCAAGCGCGTCCTTGTGCGCTGCGATTTCAATGTGCCCCTCGATAAGCAACTCAACATCACCGACGACTCCCGCATCACTGAGAGCCTTCCCACCATCAAGCATTTGATCGCCCAGGGCGCCCGCGTCATCCTCGCGTCCCACCTTGGGCGGCCCGATGGCGCCGTGGTGCCGGCGATGTCGCTCAAGCCCGTGGCGGAGCGCCTGTCGCAGCTCCTCGGCAAGGCCGTCGCCCTCGCGCCGGACTGCGTCGGCCCCGAAACCGAGAAGCTTGCCAAGGCGCTGAAGGACGGCGACGTGCTGCTGCTCGAGAACGTCCGCTTCCACAAGGAAGAGGACGAGAAGAAGAACAAGGAGACCAAGAAGTTCAGCGACGCGCGCCAGGCCTTTGCCCGCCAGCTCGCGGGCCTCGCCGAGGTGTTCGTCAACGACGCCTTCGGCACCGCCCACCGCGACCACGTCTCCACCTGCGGCGTCACCCAGTTCCTCAAGCCCAGCGCCTGCGGCTTCCTGATCGAGAAGGAGCTGAAGTACCTCAAGGAGGCCCTCGACAATCCCAAGCGTCCCCTTGTCGCGATCCTCGGCGGCGCCAAGGTCGGCTCCAAGATCGGCGTCATCAAGGCGCTCCTCGGCAAGGTGGACGTTCTCATCCTCGGCGGCGGAATGGTCTATACGTTCTACAAGGCCCAAGGCCTGGAGATCGGCAAGTCGCTTTTCGACGCGGAGTCCTTCGACACCGCCAAGGAACTGCTCGAAACATTCAAGACGTCAAAGGCCCGTGTGCTCTTCCCGAGCGACGTTCTCGTGGCCGACGACTTCAAGGCCGGCGCCAACACCCGCATCGTTCCCATCACCGCGATCCCCGAGGGCTGGGAAGGCGTGGACATCGGCCCGGAGTCGCTGAAGTCCTTCTCCGAGGAGATCTCCAACGCCGGCACCGTGGTGTGGAACGGCCCCGTCGGCGTGTTCGAGGTGGAGGACTTCGCCAAGGGCACCAAGGGGATCGCCCAGGCGCTCGCTTCCTCCGGCGCCATCACCATCATTGGCGGCGGAGATAGCGCCGCCGCCATCCTCAAGTTCGGCCTCAAGGACGAGATGACCCACATCTCCACCGGCGGCGGAGCCAGCCTCGAGTTCCTGGAAGGCAAGAAGCTCCCCGGCATCGAGGCCCTGGACGAAGTCTGAAGCTGGAAGTGAATCGCTGGGGTGGGGGGCGCGTATTGTAAAGCCCCGCCCACCCCGCGTAAGCGCCTACGCCCACAGCGCCATCTGCAGCGCCGCGCGGTCGTTGGGCAGGTATGGGTGCGCCAGCAGGCGCGTCGCCGCGACGAGGCGATCCGCCTCCTCGTCCAGCAGCGCGGGAGTGATTGTCACCGAGTCGATCAGGTCCATCGCGTCGCCATGCACCAGCAGGTCCGGATGATCGGGGGCGCACGCGCGCACCAGGCGGTCGCGCGTGAAGCTAAGCAGCAGCCATAGCGACTCGTCGAACTTCCCGCCGCCGGCGATGCGGTCCGCCGCCGCCGCGATGGCACAGGTGCCGAAACGATCAATCTGCAGCCGTGCGTCGAAGACCTGTCGGCGCCGCTCCAGCAGCGACCCCTGAATCGCCGACAGCGCCACGCCGGGCCGCCCCTCGCTCAGCGCCGCCGCCACCTTCGCCAGTTCCGGGTCCAGCTTCTCCCGTTCCACCAGCATATCCACCAACACCTCCCGCGGAAGCGGCCCCATCGGAAGCACCGAACACCGCGACCGGATCGTTGGCAGCACCGACGACAACCGGTCGGCCACCAGGATCATGATCAGGTAGGAGGGCGGCTCCTCCAGCAGCTTCAGGATGCAGTTCCCCGCCTCCTGAGTGATCGTGTCGGCGCCCAGGATCATCACCACGCGATGCGTCCCCTCGATCGGCGGCACCGTCGCGATGTCCTGGAGGAAACGCACCTGGTCCACCACGATCGACCGCCGCCCACCCGCGGGCTCGATGATCGTCAGGTCCATGTGCGCCGCGTTGGATGGGCGCATGTCCTTGTCCCACTCCACCGGGTAGGACTTCTCGACGAGTCGGCACACGCGGTCGTCGTAGCCGACGAAATAGGGAGGATGGATGAGGGATGGGAAAGGAAGGGATGAGGTTTGAGGGATGAGGGATGGGCGAGGCGGGATGAGGGATGGCAACGGCGGGGATGGGGGAGAAGGGATGCGGGATGGCAACGGCGGGGATGGGGGAGGCGGGGTCGGGTCGCCGAAGAGGTCGGGCTCGTCGGGAGAGGCAAATAGATCTTCCTCCGCCTCTCCACCACCGAACATATCCCCGGGCTCATCGTCGGGAATCTTGCGCTTGGCCGGGGCGGGGCCAGGGGCGGAGAGGGTGATGCCACCCAGCGGCCTGCCGACGGAGAGCACAGCCTTGGCCAGGGCGAATGCAAGCGACCGCTTACCAATCGCATTCGGACCCGTCAGCAGGATGGCGTGGGGCAGCCGCGCCGCCCCCAGCAGCCGCGGGAACAGCGCCCGGACACGGTCATGCCCCCAGAGGGTGTCGAAAAGGTGGGCCTGCGGAGGAATCACATCGCCACTTTGTCAAGCATGGATACTTGATAACTATCCAACCCGGCGGATCCGGGCAGGCTTGCCGCGTACCGCGCCCGCGGCGGGCTTTCGACGCCGCGTCTTGGGAGAAATATCGATGATCTTGTCCATCGGGAACTCCAGCTCATCGGCTAGTCCCAATTCGATAATCTCAATAGCCTCAACATACCGCTCGTCGCGGACCCACTTGCGAAGCGTGCGGCGGTTGATCGGCAGGTTCTCGATCATCCAGTTCTCCGATATCTGGTTCACGCGGCTGAACTCGCTGGACCAAGCCACGGCCCCGGCAAGGCGCGCTGCATCCTCACTGGACCATTTCATGGGGTGGAACAGG
>JBBQYG010000066.1:0-18850 GCA_038208905.1 Candidatus Sumerlaeia bacterium
GTGTCGGTGAGGTGGAGGGCGATTTCCACAAGTCCGGGGCGCGCAACGGTGGGTTCCCAGCGGGCGACCGTGGGGGCGAGCTGCTCGCTCTGGCCCCTCGCCGTGCGGACGATGCCAGCGCGGGTGGGCGTGTAGCTCGCCTCGCCATCGGGGCCCACCGTGAAGAGCACTGCAAGCCCGGTAGAGGGATCCGCGGCGACGCGGAGGATGGTGGCTTGGTTGATGTCGGCGCGTAGCCGGCGCTGGAGCTTGTCGGCGTCCGAGGTGAACTCGGCGCGCATCGCCATCTCACGCCCGCGCAGAGCGCTGGTTTGAAACAAGCCGAAGGTCCCGGCGGAGAGTAGGCCGATGATTGAAACGCAGATCATCAATTCGATCAGAGTGAAGGCCCGACAGCGATTCATGGCATTGCCTCCGGGGGAGCGATCAGCGCATCGAACACGAGATCGGCGCGGCGGACAGGCGGGCCCACCGTGATGGAGATGCTGACAGGGACGAGACCATCGGCGCGCGGTTCGGCGATTGTAATGGACATCGGCAACTCTCCAGACTCGCGCTTCTCGGTGAGTCCTGCGACCAAGGGCGTGGCTCCCGCGCGTAGGCGTTCGACCTCCGCGCTGACGACCAGCGCCGCCTCGCGTTCGTCCCGTGCCCGCGCCGAATGAATCGACGCGGTGTGAACTGCGTGCATATACATGGGCGCTATGATCGCGATGATCGAAATGACGATGAGGAGTTCGATCAGCGTCATGCCTCGGGTGGACTTCGGCAGCCTCGGCAGCGAGCGGGGGCTCGAAACGAACCGGGGAAGCGAGCGAGGGCGGAGGAGAAGGATTCCCCAGAGAATCGGCAAGAGGCTGTAGAGGAAAACACGCAGGGACGGATCAGTCATCAAACCGATGGCAAAGTTCAGGAAGACATTGCTGTTGATAGAGCTTAGCCACAACGAAGTCGAACGGGCGATCTCGACCATTCCAATTGAAAAGGAGAGCGCTGACCAAGCGATTGCCTGGAGGGGGCCGCGCATGGCGTCGCGTCCGTAGACCCATTCCCCGATGACGAGGATGGCAAGATACGAAATGACAATGCCGGCGAAAACCGCGATTTGCTGAGTTCCTGGAGCAATAAGGGCCAGCGTGCAAGCGACCACGATGACCACGGCAGACTTCAGAAAAGAACGCCGAAAACCCCGCGCGAGGACGTACATGCCGACCGAAAAGAGTATCAGGGCAAAAGGGGCAATAATTCTTGCATTCTCGGCCTCAAAGCCGGGATTCGACCTGTTGAAGGACAGGCCAAGCGCCTTGCCAATTTGAACCCCGACAGGAAGGATAGAGATATACAAAAGAACGCCCACGATGACCGATACTGTGGTGGCGATCAGGATGCGGGGAAAGTTTACTCGCTTCTCAGGTGTCGGCATGGCGATCAATCCCTCCCGGTGGCATGGTGAGGAAAAGGCGCTCGATCTCATCGGGCGTTGTATGTCCGCGTTCGAGAAGGGCGAGAGCCTCGGCAGTGGCCGGCGCGATGACGCGGAGCGACTGCTGAATCGCGCGGGCGTCATGGCGCGTGGCGAGGGCGGCGCTGGACTCCGGGCCGAGGACCGACCACTCCCCCACCGCGAGGCGACCCGCGTAGCCGATTCCTCCGCAAGCCTCGCAGCCAACCGCGGCATGGGCCCCGGCATCGTGCCATTCGGGAATCAGCGCGTCCAGCGGACGCGGTGCCGAGTCCACCGGGGCGGCGCACTTGGGGCACACGCGGCGCACGAGGCGCTGGCTGAGGATTCCGCCGAGCGCCGATGCGAGCATGAACGGCGCGGCGCCCATGTCGAGCAATCGGGCCAGCGCCTCGCCCGCGGTAAGTGTGTGCAGGCTGGAGAGCAGCCGATGACCCGTGAGCGCCGCGTTGAGAGCGACCTGGGCGGTTTCGGGATCGCGAATTTCGCCGACCAGAATGATCTCGGGATCCTGGCGCAGGAGCGCGCGAAGTCCACTGGCAAAGGTCAGGTTGCGCTCGGGGTCCACGGCGACCTGCGTCGCGAACGGCATCGGGATCTCCGGCGGGTCCTCCAGCGTGAGCACGGCCAGAGGCGACGGTGAGACGGAGAACAGATGACTAAGTAGCGCCGCCAGCGTGGTGCTCTTGCCGCTCCCCGCGGGCCCAACGGCAAGGAGGAGTCCCTGTGGCCGGGCGCCCGCGCTGGAGAGCGCGTCGCACAGTGCCGGGCTGAAGCCGAGTTCCGCGAGCGCGGGAAGTTTCGACGGGCCGCCAAGCAACCGAATCACGGCCTTCTCGCCCGTCAGGGAGGGAATGATCGATAGCCGGGCCTCCGCCCTGGTGCCATTGGCGCCCGTGGCGAGCGTGAAGCGCCCCTCGATAACCGCCTCGCGGACGTAATCGGGGCAGCGGGCGAGGACCTTGAGGCGTGAAACGGCGCGTTCGTGCATGGCCCGTGTATAGACGCAGGCCTGGTGGAGGACGCCGTCGATGCGAAGCCAGAGGCGAGCCTCCCCTGCTGAAGTCGCCGGGAAAAGATGGAGGTCCGTGGCGCCGAGGGCCGCGGCCCCGTGGATCGTTTCGGAGAGCCACACCGCGACGTGGTCGAGGCTTTTGGGCGGAGAAATCATATACTGCCGGTCAGTAGTCGACATTGCTAATCGTCCTGCCGATCCGGAGAATCGGAATGTACATTCCGAATGCCATCCATGCCACAAGGAAGCCGACGATGATGAGTAGCAGGGGCTCGAAGAATTCCTTCACCAGACGGATCGAGTGCTCCGCCCGGTGGCGATAGAATCCAGCGAGGGACTGGAGCGACTCGGCAAGCTGGCCGCGCTCCTGGGCGGAGCGAATCATGACGGAGAGCGTGGGTGGAAACACGGGCTGGCCTGAGATCATGGCACCGAGCGCCTCGCCCTTGGCGAGACGCTGCTCGAAGTCCACCAGCGCAGAGCGCATGTAGCCGTTGACCGTCGATTCGGCAAGGAGCCCCACCGCCTCGTTGAGGGGGATGCGGTTCTCCAGCATGAGCCCAAGGTGGCGGACAAATCGCGCGGTCTCGGCCATGCGGAGCGCGGGGCCAACGAGCGGCAGCGAGAGCATCCAGCGGCCCTGGCGATAGGAGGACCAGGAAAGCCCCGCCCCGACCCCGAGCAGCCAGAGGAAGCCGATGAGGACACCGGTCAGGGCGATCATCGGAAAGAGATCGAGGCCAACTGTCGGCGTCGATTCCGCATTCCCTCCCATCGGCAAGTGACGGTAAATGTCCGTGACCTGGGGAACCACTCTCTGGATCACAAAGATGGTAACAAGGAAGAGGACCCCCATGATGAAGGTTGGATAGATTGATATGCGCCGTAGCTGCTCGTGCATGGTGACGCCATCCTCCATCGTCGTGGCGAGGTCGCCCATCACGGCGGGGAGCGTCTGGCTTTCCTCCGCCATGCGAACGACTCGACGATAGGAATCAGGGAAAAGCCGGGGAGACTCCTCCAGTGCGGAGGAAAGCGTGGCGCCGGCTTCCAAGCGCAAGGCCACGTTGCGAACGCCTTCCTGCATCGATCGCGTCCCCGCCTCGTCGGCAAAGCTTCCGACGACTTCCGCCAGCGGCGCGCGGGCCTGCATCGCCCCCGCGATGTGGCGGGTGAACAACGCAAGGTCCTGCGCCCTTTGGGCATAGCCCACGTGAATCTTCATCGCCATCTCCTAAATGTTGGACTTACGGGCCAAAGACGTTGTGATCGCCGGGCGAAATTGTGCCGTTGGTTGGGTCGTAGTAGAGCACGTTTACGGGAGTCTTGGTTGCATCCAGGTCCAGCACCGCATCGGGCCCGGGAACCGCCAGCGCATACAGCGCCATGCCACCCCGGATCGGAACGCTGAACGGCTCGTCCTCGGTGTGAAACTGGGACAGATTGATATACGTGGCGCGTGTTTTTTGCATTCCATCGGTATAGGGAGCGCGGAATTCGGGGAGAGAAACCATATACGCAACGGGTGTCGTGATGCAGGTTAGCTCGCCGGGGTCCGACTTGCGCGCCTCGCGGTTGAGGGGATACGCACGATGGTCGATGCGATAACTCTCAATGGCGCTTGCGATGGTTACCAAATCGGCTCGCTCCTGCGAAACACGGGCGCGGGTGGATGCCTCGAGGAAGTTGGGGACGGCGATAGCCATCAGAACGGTAATGATGATCGCCACCACCAGCAGCTCGATATAGGTTACTCCGCGCCGTCGGCTCATTCGATGGGTCCCTCCTAGATCAGGTTGTACAGCTTCATCAGCTTGGCCTCGATGCGCCGCCGTTCGTCGATGCGGTCGCGCGCGAGGGAAACATCCGCTGGATCGACGCTGGCGGAGAGAGCGGCGACTTCCCTCTCTCGCTCGGGCGGGCGAATGCCCGCGGCAACGGCCGCCCCATTGAGCCAGAGCGAGATCGCGAGCAGCGCCGCCGTGGCCGCGGTTCCCTGGGACAGGTGAATCAGCGGCGCGAGCCGACGGCGGCGGAGGCGTTCGGAGAGCGCCCCCTCGGCGTCGAGACGGTCCTCGAGGCGGAGCGCAAGATCGGCGAACCATGCGTCGCCGGGGACATCAAGCCCCTCTTCGCGGGCGGCGCGGATGATGGCCTCCGCCCCCTCCTCCAATTCGCGGCACGCGGGGCACCGGTCGCGGTGCTCGCGCATGGCGGAACGCTCCGTGTCGGGAAGCGTCCCCGACGCGAACTCATCCAGCCGGTCCTCGAATTCGCCACAGGCAATCCGCATCATGTTCCTTCCTCCCGGACGCGATTCGGCTGCGCCTCCCCAAGTGCTCCCTCGGCGCGCAGCAGCTCGCGCAGGCGCCGTATCGCAAAGTGGAGGTGCGCCTTGATGGCGCCCTCGCTGCACTGCATCGCCTCGGCAACTTCGGCGATGGACATCCCTTGATAGTGGCGCAGGGCGAATGCCGCCTGCTGGCGCTCCGGCAATCGGGCCGACAACACACGGATCCGCGCCGCCATGTCGCTGTTGACGATGTCGCCCAGCGGGGACTCGGTGGCGCGCTCCAGCGGATCGATCGCGACGACGCCGTCGGCCCGGTGCTGCCCGTCGCGGCGGCTTCGCTTTCGCAGCAGGTCGATGGACCGCCGCGTGGAAACCTGAATCAACCAGGCACGGGCGGAGCGAATCGCGCGTGCCTTGGCGCCCAGGCGTGCCAGCTCCAGAAAGGCGTCCTGGCTGGCCTCCTCCGCGTCCTCGTAGTTGCCGGTGATGCGAAGGGCCACGGCATAGGCGGTGCGGACGTGGGCGTCATACAGGGCGCGAAAGGCCTCCCTGCTCCCTTTCGAGAGCTGCTCCAGCAGGATGTTGTCCGTGTTCTCGGCCAAGGCGTCGGGCTTTCTCTGCGCAGTCTGCTTGAATAGTCGCCAGAGGGGATGGAAGGGTTTAGGGGTGATCAAACAAGGGACGCAATTAACCTACTCCGGGTCTTGAGGAAGGCCGATCTGCCGGATGGCCCGGCGACAGACGCCGCGCAGGATGCTGACCTCGTTGCGTGTGGCGCCCCCCCGGGCGAGGAGGTTTCGGAGGCGGGCCACGGCATTGTCGGCTCGGCGGTCGGCGCTCCAGCCGGTGGCTGCCATCAGCTCGCGGAGGTGGTTTTCCAGCCCAAGAATTTCCTCGTGAGTGGCGGGGGCATCGTCGCCGTCTCCACCGGCAAGGGGGTTGAGTGCCCGGCGCGATGGGGCCAAGCCGAGTCCATCTTCCGTACACTCGACGCGACGATGGGCATCGGCCATCCCGGCGAGGGCGATCCCCACGGCCTGGACGAGGTTGAGCGAGGGGAAGTCGGGGGAGGTGGGGAGGCTCCAGAGAAAGTGACACAGTTCGAGTTCGGCGCCCTCCATGCCGCTCTCTTCTCGTCCAAAGACGAGGGCGCCCCGTGCGACGGCCCCTCGCTGGCGGAGCAGGGACTGCGGGACGAGTTCGACGCAATCGACCCGGTGGTGCCGCCCGTTGACTCCGGTCAGCCCGATCACGAGTTCGCGGTCGGCGATGGCCTCGGCCAGCGTCTCGAATACCGGGGCGGCTCGCAGGAGCTCCGCCGCGCCGGAACTGAACCGCCGCGAGTCGGGGCCGTTGACCTCGCAACGGGGCGCCACGACGCGGAGCCCCCCGGCGCCTAGGTTCTTGACAACTCGCGCCACGCCGCCCACGTTGCCGGGCTCCTTGGGCGATACCAGAACGACGATCCAGGGCCTTAGCAATTCCAAAACGGTGCCTCCATTTGAGCTAACTCGGGCCGATGCGGAGCCTGAATCGCGGCCATCCGGAAGGCAAGGGCGGCGATTTCCTTTGCGCGAGTGCGGCACTGCGCCCCAAGCATTGCGGGATTCGACAGCATCGAGGAAGTTCATGGCCGACAAGTCATCGACGGACGACAGGGCGATTACATTGCTGGTGCAGCAGGGCCTGATTACCGACAGTCAGGCGAAGCGGCTTCGCACCGCCGTCAAGCGGGGCATGGCGCTGGGCGAGGCGGTGGTCAAGACGCCGATGGTGGATCCGGTGAAGCTGATCACCATCCAATCGATGGTGGCCCAGAATCTCCCCGTAGCCCCGCCTCAGGAGCCTGCGAAACCACCACTCGTCCCCGACCCCGACATGGATCTGGAAGTCGATCTGATCGATGATCGCGAGCCGCTCAAGATTGGCAACGACGAGTTCCGCATCAAGAACCGGGGCCCAGTGGGGAGTGTTTCCGACGATTTGGACCTCGACTTCGACGACGAGGCGAATATGGAAACGGTCGGCCCCGCCCCGCCGATTCGCCCCAAGCTTCCTAGCATCGACCTCGCCGAGGCCCCCACGCTTTCCAAGGGCGAGATCGACGATCTGGCCGACAGCGATTTCGAATTCCCCGATCCCGAGCCCCTTGCCGCGGAAGAGCGCGAGCAGTTCAAGGAGCAGGTGGACTCGCTGCTGGACGAAGCGTTCGACACGAAATCCAAGCCGCGCATCGTAAAGCCAAGCCACGGTACGCCCGCGCCACCGATGCCATCCTATGTGAGCCCGCGCTTGGAACCGCTCGCCGACAAGGAGAGCTATCGCGAAGGCAAGCGACAAATCCAGACGTTTGATTTGGCCGACGATGAGGGAATCAACCTCATCCGTCAGGTGAATGAAATCTTCGAGCGCGCGATCAACGAGAATGCCTCGGCGTTCCAGCTCGTCGCCGACGCCGTGCCCCAGAACCTGCGCATGTTCGACGCCAACGGGCGGATTTCATCCGAGGATTCCATCGACGCGGATAGCATCGAGAAGGTGGTCAACCGCATCAAGGTGATGGCCCGCATCGAGGTGTGGCGCCGCCTGCCTGTGCAGAAGGGCTTCCTGAGACTGATCCACGCGGGAACAAGCTGGGAATGCTTCCTGAAGTCGGAGACCGAGGCCGAAAGGAAGGAAGTAGTTTCGGTGTACTTGGAGCGAGCCTGAGGCGACGCAGGCGATGGGATAACAATTCGGCCCCCGGCGGGAAAATCTCGCATCGGGGGCCTTGCTGCGTCAGCGTCGCGTTACTTTCAGATCGCCGAAGGAAGTGGCCGCGTCGGCCTTGGCCCATAAACCGGCGGCAAGCAAAGAGAATGGAGAATCACTGTTTCCCCGCTTGACAGGGAACCACCGCCTTGCACCTTCATGACCCATCGGCAGCCGAAGTGGGCTGCCGCATCGCGAGCAAAGGCGATGATGGGGAGTAGTATGAAGCCCCGGCGAGCCAGCAGAGAGGGACCTCCCGGCTGAAAGGGTCCTGCCGCCAGCTTCTGAACTCGCCCCTGAGCCGCTGGTGCGAACCGCCCATTTCTTCAGGGCCAAGTAGAGCCAGCCGGGTTGGCCTCCCCCGTTAGAGGAGAAATGGAGAGTTCCCCGCGCAACAGCAGGCCGCGCGTCGGGAAATCGGGGTGGTACCGCGCTCGAAAGTTTTTGGCGCCCCCGAAGTCTGAACGGGTAAGCCCGCCATGACTTCGGGGGCGCCCGCATTTTTAGCGGCCGGATGGCCGCACAGGAGGTCTTCCATCATGGAAACGACGGACCGCGTGTTGATCTTCGACACCACGTTGCGCGACGGCGAGCAATCCCCGGGATGCAGCATGACGCCCAAGGAAAAGCTGGAAGTGGCCCGTCAGCTAGCGCGACTCGGCGTCGACGTGATCGAGGCGGGATTCCCGATCAGTTCCGTGGGGGACTTCGAGAGCGTCCGCGCGATCGCGGAGATTGTCGGCAATCTGGAAATCAATGGCATGGAGCCGCCGATCATCGCGGGCCTGGCACGGGCGAAGGAACTCGACATCATGCGGACGGTGGAGGCGGTCAAGGCGGCCCGCCGACCGCGAGTCCACACGTTCCTCTCCACGTCTCCGATCCACCGCGAGCGCAAGCTGCGCATGAGCCGCGAGAAAGTGCTCGCGATGGCCGTGGAGGCCGTCCGCCTGGCGAAGTCCCACGTGGAGGACGTCGAGTTCTCCCTGGAGGACGCGGGGCGCACGGAGTACGACTACATGGTGGAAGTGGTGCAGGCCGTCATCGAGGCGGGCGCCACAACGGTCAACATTCCCGACACGGTGGGCTATTGCCAGCCGGAGCAGTATGCGGATCGCATCCGCCATATCATGGAGAACGTTCCCAACGTGGGGAAGGCGATCATCAGCGTGCATTGCCACGACGACCTGGGCCTTGCGGTGGCGAACTCGCTGGCGGCGGTGAAGGCCGGCGCGCGGCAGGTCGAGTGTACCGTCAACGGCATCGGAGAACGCGCGGGAAACACGTCGCTCGAGGAAGTCGTGATGAACCTGCGTACGCGGCGCGACTACTTCGGGATCGATACGCGAATCGTTTCCGCGGAGATATATCCAACGTCGCGGCTTGTCTCCCAGATGACAGGCTCGCGCGTTCAAGCGAACAAGGCCATCGTGGGCGCCAACGCCTTCGCCCACGAGAGCGGCATCCATCAGGACGGCATGCTGAAGGACAAGGAAACCTATGAGATCATGACCCCTGAATCCGTCGGCTGGAAGGGCGAGGGGATGGTCATGGGCAAGCACTCGGGGCGACATGCCTTCGCGACGCGCATGAAGGAAATCGGCTTCGAGATGGAGAGCGAGCCGCTTGAGAGGGCATTCACGCGCTTCAAGGAACTGGCCGACAAGAAGAAGGAGATATTCGACGAGGATCTGATCGCCATCGCCGAGGAAGTCCTCTTCAGGGAATCCAGCCAGGCGTGGGACCTGACGTATATGCACGCCAGCAGCGGCACGGAGACCCTGCCCACAGCGACGGTCAAGATGACCTTCAAGGGCGAAGTGCTCGTGGACGCAGCAATGGGCGACGGTCCCGTGGACGCCGTGTTCCATGCCATCGACCGCATCACCGGGAATCCCCTGAAGGTTCACGAGTACCACTTGGACGCGGTAACGGAAGGCCAAGACGCGCAGGGTCGGGTCACACTCGTCGTCAGCCGCCAGGAGGCCGAGTCGGTCAAGGTCAAGGGGAGCGGCATCTCGACCGATGTGGTGCTGGCCTCGGCGAAGGCCTACGTGAATGCGTTGAACGCTCTCGACCGCCTGGAGAAGTCCCACGGCGGCGAGGTGAAGAAGGTGAGCACGATGGCGCCGTGATGGCGCTTGCCGGGAAGCCCCGCCCGATGGATGGATATCGGGCGGGGACAACCGGGCCCCACAAGGAGGCACGTCATGATTGTCACGCTGGAAGAAGCCAAGAACTCGCTGGAAGAACTAATTGCGCGCAGCGAGCGCGGCGAGGAAATCACGATTTTTGAAAGTGGGGCCAAGCCAATTGCCCGCCTAGTTCACGTGGAAACCGATACGCTAGCGGAGGATCCGCAGCAAGGCAAGCGCTTGGGAGGTTGGACCTTCGGGCTCGGCAAAGGAACCATCTGGATGGCCGATGACTTTGACGAGACCCCAGAAGAGTTTCGGGACTACGTGTGACCCAAGTCATTATCGACAGCCATGTTTTCCTATGGGCGCGGGAGGCGAGATCATTGCTTTCTCGCTTCGCGGGAGAGATACTTGCGGACCCGGCGATTCTGAAGTTCCTGAGCATGGCGAGTGTTTGGGAGATGTCGATAAAAATTGGGACTGGGAAGCTAAAGATTTCGAACTCTCTCGAATTCGGCCGCGACCGGATCTTCGACCGCTATGGCGTCGAGCGCATCTGGTGAGCGCGCTTCCCCACTTTGCGATCCATTGACCTCCTGATCGTCGGCGGCGGCTCCATCGGGTTGAGCTGCGCGCTCCACGCGGCGGAGAGATTCCCCAATTTCCGTATTGCCGTGATGGATTCGGGAAACCTGCCGGGCGTCGCATCGCGGGCGGCGGCGGGGATGCTGGTGCCGTTCGCGGAGTTCGAGGAGGACAGCCCGCTCTTTCGACTCTGCGTTGAGAGCCTTGAATACTATCCGGAGTTTCTGCGCCGCTTTCGCATCGATGCGCCGCTCGATGTTGCGGGGACGCTGACTCCTATCCTGCCGGGTGGTTGTGATCGCGTTGCACGGGTTGAGGCGCTGGCTTCGACCCTCGCGGAGTGTCGGCGCTTGGGTCGCGACGAATTGATGACGGAGGAACCGACCCTCGTTGGTGGCGCATCGAGCGGAGCCCTCTGGATTCCCGGTGCGCTGATCGATCCGCGGCGGCTGCATGGGGAACTCCTCAGCCGCGCCCGGGAGGCGGCAATCGAGTTCATCGAAGGCGCGCCGACCTCATCGGAGATTGTTGGCGGCCGAATTGCCTCAATCGTTTCCTCTAAGAGTAATCGCCTCTCACCCGGCCAGGTGGTGCTGGCGACGGGCGCGTGGTCGGAGGAGGCAGGCGCCGTTTTCGGCCTTCGCGCGCCCATTGTTCCCATCAAGGGTCAGGTGGCGAGATTCGACTGCCCAGATGGATTGCTGCGCCATGTGATCCACACCCACGGCGTCTATCTGGCCCCGCGCCCCGGGTCGGGGATCGTGTTTGGGGCGACGATGGAAGTGGCAGGATTCGACAGCGAGGTGTCTAAAGCGACGATGGCGAATTTGCGAGAAGCCGCGCTGGATTTGGCGCCGGGCCTTGCAAAGTACCCCGTGGCCGAGAGCTGGATCGGGTTCCGCCCCAAGTTTCCCGACGGTCTCCCCGCCATTGGGCGCAGCAGCCAAGTTGCCAACCTGATCATCGCAACGGGGCATTTCCGGAACGGGATCCTGCTGACTCCGGCCACGGGAAAGATCGTGGCCGACGCGATCGGAGGCGACGGCGGCATGAGGTGGCTGCGCCCTGCGCGTTTGGCGCTCTGAGGAAGCGCAATCCCGTTGCCCGCCGCGATGCGATGGCGGGTAGTGGAGCATTGCGAAATCGAAACGGGAAAATCCCTCCATGAGACTTGGCCAAAGTTGCGCAGCTTGCGCGATATCGCTGATTCTAGCAGCGCCGGCGGCTGGTATCGCCCAAGCGCAGCCGCCTGCGGCGGTGAATCAAGCAGGACGAGGTTGTCACGCTAAACCTGTCGCCCGAACAGGGCCCAGAGGACGTGTTGGCGATCCTGCGCTCGGGGGACAAGTTCGAGACGAACAGCTACGTTTCCCGTGTCTTCGAACTGGAGCACGCGTTGGCGCTCGAGATTCGTTCGGCCGTCGCCGAGATGACGGGCGCCGAGAAGGGATTCACACGCGCGGTCACAACGAAGCCGACGGACGGCTCTGCGGCGCGGCAATTCCTCCTGGTGACCACGACTCCAAGACAAATGGAGTATATCGCGGGAGCCGTCGAGCAGCTGGACGTTCCCTTCATCGTCAACAATTCGGGCACCGCCCGGCGGTCGGTGCGACTCAAGCACCGGCTGGCATCCGACCTTGCCGTCATTCTGAGGGCGACACGCCTTAGCCCAACGGGGAAGGCAGTGGCCGACGACTTGACCAACACCCTGTATTATGACGATACCCAGTATGTTGCGGGCGAGGTGGACAAGTACGTAAGCTTTTTCGACGTTCCCACGCCACAGGTGGAGTTCGACGTCAGGATCATTGAGATAAGGGAGGAAAACAGCGGGAAGCTCGGTCTCGATTGGGACGCTTGGAAAAGCATGGTGGGCGGCCAGATCGGCCTGACAGCGACGAGTCTGGAGGGCGGCGAATCCTTTTCCCGCGTGGATACGCTTCTTTCGCTCGATGCGAACGTGTTGGCGGCGTTCCTCAACTACACCGTGCAAACGGGGACGGCGCGCCTGGCACAGCGGTCTCGCCTCAATGCGTCGAACCTTCAGCCCGCCGTTATTTCCGACGCCCGACACGTTCCCGTCTATGGGTACCAGCGTTCGACGCGGGATCCGAAGATTCTGACCGAGGCGAACCCGAGGGTGGATGCGGGCAATGTGTATGACGATAACGAAGCCGCCTCCCCGCGCACAGTGACTATCGTGCCGCCTGTGGAAAATCGCCTCGTCGATCTTTCCGATGACGAGGCCGGCCTGCTGATCGCGATTCGGCCTGTGATCGGCACGGAAACAGTCAGCGCCAACATCAATGTATCGATGAACACCGTGACAGGATTCGACGATCAGGGTCGTCCGCTTTTGTCGCGCCAGAGTCTTGAGAACCTGTTCACGCTGCACGATGGCAAGGAACTCCTGTTGGGAACACTTGAACGTGAAATGGCGACGCGCCAGCGGCGGGGCATTCCGTTGCTGATGTCGGTCCCGGTGCTCAAGTATCTGGTCAGCGTGGAAGCGACATCACGGCAGAAGTCGCGGCTGTTCCTTCTGGCGACACCACGTTTTTCCTCAGTTCGATATGGCGCGCCCACCATGGCCGCATCCGAATCAGAGGGCCTGCTGAACATAACGGATCGCCCAGTCGAACTGGAGGACGGGGTCACGGCGAATACGATCGAGGACCTGAGAAACTGAGGACGAAGAACGGCCGCGCGGTTATTGCGCGGCCGTTCTGAATTGTCAAAGGTGAGGGGCTAGGCAATCACGGCGCCGGTGGTGGTGGCGTTGCGGCTGGCGGTGGCGTGGATTCTTTTGGCCCCATCTTCCCCATGCCGGGAAGCCGCGAGACGACGTCCCCGAGGTTAATGCCGGTCAGTGACTCGACAATCGGCGGCAGGCCGCCGATGATTTTCGTCACATCCTGAGTCAGCTTGTTCACGGTACCGTCGTCCCCGCCCATGCTGACGAAGGTGATGCGGTCGGTCTTGGAGAGCGGCAGGGCGATCTCGCGGGCGATCTCCGGCAACTTGTCGATGATGAGCTGCGCGATGGCCGCCTCGTTGTACTGCTTCCATGCCTCGGCCTTCTTTTCGTTGGCCTCGGCCTCGGCAAGACCCCGCGCGCGGATCGATTCGGCTTCCGCGAAGCCGCGCGCCCTGAGGACATCGGCCTCCGCCATGCCTCGGGCTCGGGAGGCTTCCGCCTCGGCAAGGCCCGCGGCACGCACAACGTCGGCTGAGGCGAAGCCATTCTTCTTCTCGGCTTCGGCGTGGCCGTGGGCCTCGCGCTCCAGCTTGGTCGCGGTGGCCTCAGCCAGCTTCTCGATGCGGTAGGCCTCCGCGTCGGCGGGCTTGCGGACGGTCGCCTCCAGCTCGCGCTCGCGGCGTTCGATTTCCTTCTTCTGGACTTCGATGAGGCCGCTGCGCTCGACGACCTGAATTTTGACTTCCTCGGCCTTGGAAATCTGCATGGTGATGTTGCG
The DNA here is from genome assembly GCA_038208905.1 of Candidatus Sumerlaeia bacterium. Taxonomy (GTDB): domain Bacteria; phylum Sumerlaeota; class Sumerlaeia; order SLMS01; family SLMS01; genus JBBQYG01. Next base: position 13,724 of record JBBQYG010000066.1, read on the forward strand.
CTGGATGTCATAGGAGAGTTCCGACTCGGCGCGCCGCTGGTTTACCGATGCCTCGTAGTCCTGCACCTTCATGCGATAGTCGCGGTCGGCCTCTGCGATGCGGGTCTCGGCGCCGAGTCGGGCGATCTGGCCCTCCTGGTTGGCGGCGGCGCTGCGGGCGGTGGCGTCGCGGTCGGCTTCGGCCTGGCCGATGATGGCGTCGCGCTTGACCTGTGCCGTGCGGGGCTTGCCGAGGGCGTCCAGGTAGCCGTTGGGATCGGTGATGTCCTTGATCGTGAAGCTGACAATGCGCAGGCCCATGTTGCGCATGTCGGCGATGGCGATGGATTGCACGCTCTGGGCGAACTTGTCGCGTTCCTTGTAGATCTCCTCCACGGTCATCGTGCCCAGCACGGCGCGGAGATGGCCTTCCATCGTCTCGAGGGCGACGCGGTGGATCTCCGCCTCGCTCAGGCCAAGGAACTGCTCCGCGGCGGTGTCGATGGACTGCTGGTCACTGTCAATCTTCACCTGCGCCACGCCGCCTACCACGACGGGCACACCCTCGATCGTATAGACCTCGGGGGTCCTCACCATCAGGGTGAGGATGTTGAGCGACATGCGATCAACACGCTCTACGATCGGATAGACGAGGACACCGCCACCGCGAATCGTGCGGAAGCCCTTGCCTTCCTTCCCGTGGACAAGCCGGCCGGAGATGACCAGCACCTCGTTGGGGCCGACCTTCTTGTACCGGAAGGCAAAGAGGATCAGCAGAATCAGCACCAAGGGGATGGCGATGATGAAGAAAAGCAGCGTGCCGCCAATGGCCTCCAGAGAGAGGGCGTTGAGGACGGTCATGGGAAGATTCACGGGGAACTCCTTTGGCTGAGTCTGAGGCCTTGGACAACTGCAACGGGATCGTCGGTCGGGTATGCTACGACCGGACCCGGAGGTTTGTTCAATGCGTCGGGGACTTTATTTGCTGCTCGGATCAAGGGCGCAACCGTCTTCGGCTGATAGACGAGGGGCGGTTTATAGAACGCGGCCACGTTTCTCCTCGCGCGGCGGCCCCACGGTGGCGTTTACTTTGCGCCACGGGGCGCCGGGGCCGGTTGCCGGGACCCGGCTCTCCACCAACGGACCAATGATGATGCCAAAGAAAGAAGAATCCCTGCTGACGTTTGGGGAGCTGGGCCTATCGGACGCCGTCCTAAAGGCCGTGAACGAAATCGGATACGAGACGCCCTCCCCCATTCAGGCGCGGACGATTCCCGCCCTGCTGGAAGGCCGCGACCTGGTGGGCCAGGCGCAGACGGGCACAGGCAAGACCGGCGCCTTTGCTCTGCCTCTCCTCTCCAAGATTACCTTTGGCAAGCAGTCGATGCCACAGGTCCTCGTGCTGGTCCCCACCCGCGAGCTGGCGATTCAGGTGTCCGAGGCGTTCCAACGCTATGCCGCCCACATGCCGGGATTCCACGTTCTGCCCATCTACGGTGGGCAGGGATACGAACCCCAGCTCCGCCAGCTTCGCCGCGAAACCCACGTCGTCGTCGGGACGCCCGGGCGCCTGGTTGACCACCTGAAGCGTGGGACGCTGAAGCTGGATACGCTCAAGTGCCTGGTGATCGACGAGGCCGACGAGATGCTGCGCATGGGCTTCATCGACGAGGTGGAATGGATCCTGACGCAGGCGCCCGCAAAGCGACAGATCGCGCTGTTCTCCGCCACGATGCCCACCGCGATCCGGCGCATCGCGACCGGGCACCTCAAGAATCCCGTCGAGGTGACGATCACAGAAAAGACCGCCACCGCCGCCACGATTCACCAGCGTTTCTGGATGGTGAGCGGCCTGCACAAACTGGACGCGCTGACGCGGATCCTGGAGGGTGAAACCTTCGACGCCGTGCTGATCTTCGTGAGGACACGCATCGCCGCGGAGGAATTGGCGAAGAAGCTGGACGCGCGCGGATTCGCGTGTGCTCCGCTGAGCGGCGACGTGGCCCAGAAAGACCGCGAGATCACCGTGGGGAAACTCCGAGACGGCGAACTCGACATCATCGTGGCCACCGATGTGGCCGCGCGCGGGCTTGACGTGTCGCGCATCACCCATGTGATCAACTACGACATTCCCCACGACACGGAATCGTATATTCATCGCATCGGGCGCACCGGCCGGGCCGGGCGCGCGGGTCACGCGATCCTCTTCGTGGCGCCGCGAGAGCGCCGCCTGCTCAACGCGATCGAAACCGCCACGCGCCAGAAGATCGACCAGATGAACCTTCCCACGGTGTCCGACATCAACGACATCCGCGTGGCGCGTTTCAAGCAACGCATCAAGGACTCGCTGGCGACGGAAGAACTGGGCATCTACTACCAGATTGTGGAGGAGTGCCGTCAGGAATCCAATGTCTCTGCGCTGGAGATCGCCGCCGCGCTCGCCCACATGGCACAGGGCGAGATGCCGCTCCTGATGACTCCACCGCCCAAGGACGCTCCCCCGCCCTTCGAGCCTTTTGCCGAAAGGCCCAACCGGAAAGACAAGGAACCTTTCCCGAAGCCACGTCGCGAGGCCCCGTCGGGCGCGCCACGCGCCAAGTACCGCATCGAAGTGGGCAGCGTCCACGGCGTGAAGCCCGGCCAGATTGTCGGGGCGATTGCCAACGAGGGTGGCTTCGGCGGCCAGGACATCGGCTCCATCGACATCCGCGAGGATCACTCGATTGTGGAGCTGCCGGACGACCTCCCACGCGAGGCGATGAAGGTCCTCAAGGGAACACGCGTCTGCGGAAGGCCGCTCAAGCTCACCAAGGTCGAGGGAGCCGTCGAGCCCAGCACTCATCCGAAGCCCGCACCCAAGAAGTTCTTTGAAGGGAAGAAGGGGAAGGAGTGGAAGAAGTAGGTCGGCTCCTTCAGCGAATCGCCGCAGCCGGGCGCATGAGAGAATCCGAAACGAGGTCCTTCAGGCACTTCCCGGCCTCCGGATAGCGGGTGTGGCCATAGACACTTTCTGGAATTGATCGGATCGCGCTGGCATACTCCTTCTGTCGCACGGTTTCCTGAGGATGGGTCCATTCGGTGGGCGCACAGGGATACGCTAGTAGGCAGTCCAGCGCCTTGCGGAGACTGCCGCCGGTGGGAGCATCGAACTTGTAGAGATCGACGCCGACTTTCCCGCCGATCAGGCCCAGCTTGAAGAAGTGCTCCAGGTTCTCCGTGCAGTAGCTCCACGAGCGCGTCCGCGCGAGTGTCTGGGGCTGGGTGCCTTCCGGCGTATTCGTCGAGCGAGCCGCGCTACGAAGCGGAGGACGCTGACACCTGATTGGGATGCCCCCTACCCCCGCGTCCCCTTACCCGCCACCAGCGGTTCTGTCTCCGCTTCGGTGAGAGGGTTGAGCAGCTTGGTGTTTCGGCGGGGCCTGCCGTCGACATACACGCCGGTGAAGCAGGTGGTGCAGTAGCTCATGGTCTTGGGCATGGCGCGCATGAGGCCCTCCATGCTGATGAAGCCGATGGTGTCGGCGTCGAGGTACTTGGCGATGCCGGGTATGTCATAGTTGTTGGCGAGGAGTTTTTCCTCGTCGGGGGTGTCGATGCCATAGAAGCATGGGTGCTTCCACGGCGGCGCTGAGACGCGGAAGTGGATCTCACGGGCGCCGGAGTCGCGCAGCATCCGGACGATCTTCTTGGCGGTGGTGCCGCGGACGATGGAGTCGTCCACGACGGCGACGCTTTTTCCGCGGAGGACTTCGCGGACGGTGTTGTACTTCATCTTGGCGCCAAAGTCGCGCATCGTCTGGGTGGGCTGGATGAAGGTGCGGCCGACGTAGTGGGAGCGGACCAGGCCGGTCTCCAACGGGATTCCAGAAGCGACGGCGTAGCCCGCCGCGGCGGCGTTGGAGGAGTCGGGAATTGCGATGACGATTTCGGCGTCCGCGGGATGCTCCCGGGCGAGTTCCTCTCCGAGGCGCTTGCGGAACGTATAGATGCTGCTCCCAGCAGCGGTGCTATCCGGGCGCGAGTAGTAGATCAGCTCAAAGACACATGAAGAAGGCTGGATCTGCTCCAAAAGTTGAAGCTTCTCGATGGTGCCGTTGCGGAAGACGACGACTTCGCCGGGAAGCAATTCGCGGAGGTAGGTGGCGCCGAGGATGTCGAGGGCGCAGGACTCCGACGCGACCACCCAGGAGTCGTCACCGAGCTTGCCGAGGCAGAGCGGGCGAAAGCCGTGGGGATCCTTGAAGGCGTAGAGTTCCTTGTCGCGCAGCATGGTGATCGAGTAGGCGCCGCGCAGGCGCTTGAGGCTGATCGCGAGGGCCTCGATGAAATCCTGGGAGCGGTTCTGCGCGATCAGGTGGATGAGGAGTTCGCTGTCGGTGGTGGACTGAAAGATGGCTCCGTTGGCTTCGAGGGCGAGGGCCAGTTCATCCGCGTTCGTCAGGTTGCCATTGTGGGCCACGGCGATGTGGCCTCCGCGATAGTTTCCCTGGAGCGGCTGGGCGTTACAGAGGCTGCTGGAACCGGTGGTCGAATAGCGCACATGGCCGACGGCGTTGCGGCCCGGAAGGCGGTCGAGGGAAGCGGGAGTGAAGACCTCGGAGACGAGGCCCTGCCCCTTGTGGACGTTGACGCGGGTGCCGTCGAAGGCGGCGATGCCGGCGCTCTCCTGTCCGCGATGCTGGAGGGCGTACAGCGCGAGATGCGCGAGCCGGGCGGCGTCGGGGTGGTTGTATATACCAACGACACCGCAGCCCTCGGGCTCGCGGATGGCGTAGTCGTGGGCGGTGATGCCCGACTGGGGCAGGGGGACTTGGCTCAAGGGGCCTTCCGATTCGGGCGCGATCGACTTCTCTCCCTCGGTGGGAAGGCGGGAGCCTCTTGCATGGCGGGGGGTGATCGCAAGGGCTAGATGGCTGATCTTTGGCGGTCCATCCGGATAAGGCCCAATCGACGGGCATTAGGTGAAGCAGCGTCAGCTCGGCGCCTACTTCAGCGATGGAAGGAGCAACCTGAAGCGCGCCCCCTTGCCGGGTTCCGATTCGGCGGCGAGACTGCCGCCGGCGGACTCCGCGAGGGCGCGGCTCAGGCTAAGTCCGAGGCCCGTGCCCTCGGCGCGCGTGGTGACAAAAGGATCGAAAATCTGGCGGA
>JBBQYG010000067.1:0-18732 GCA_038208905.1 Candidatus Sumerlaeia bacterium
TGTCAGGTCGATCCCGCCGGGCACCTGGTAGGGCACAAGACCGCCACCCGCGTTGATTTGGATATACACGTCGGCGCCCGGGGCGGAGGCACCGCCCTCTGTGAAGATTTGGCCGAGCACCGCCGATGCGGAAATTCCGAAGTCGCCCGAGAATGTTACGGTGCCCGACGTGATCGGCCGCGTTACCCGCCGCGCGCGAAGGCCGGGCGAGGCGAAGTCGGCGACCACGAACGGCCCCGTCAGCACCACGTTGGTGAACGCTCCGGCGAAGCCACCGTCCGATTCCGTTTCGATCGTGGGACCACCAGAAATGACCAGCGGCGTGACGCCATCCGATTGGAGCAGCGTCACTGTCCCGGCGAGCGCCGTAGGCGTCCCCGATGAATAGTCAAAGAGCTGACCATTGAGGTTCAGCGTCACCTTCTGGCTCACGGATATCTGAATCGTCTCGGTCCCGCGCGAGCTGAACCCATCCTCGGCGACCAGCGTGACATCGAATGTCCCGGGGGTCTGATAGAGCTTGGCCGCCGTGGCGGATGTGGTCGTCGTGGTGTCGTGAAACTTCCAGCAGATCGCCGGGGTGCCATTGTCGTCGGAAACACTCGCCGTAAACTGGACGAAGAGGGGAATCTCGCCCTCCGTCACCGAGGCCTGGATCATCGCCGTGGGTGCTTCGTCGGGCTGAGTGTAGGTGATTCGCCTGATCTGGCCGATTGGCGGGCGAAAGATCATGTTGGCGATGGAGAAGAGCACCGCGCCATTTGATTCCACTGCGATGTCGCCAAAGCCAAACGGCGTCCCCGAATGGAAAATCGTCGTCTGCTGCAGATCGCCCGCCTCGTCGAGGTGCAAGCGGAAAATCTTGCCCGGGCGGTCGAAACTGCCCCACTCCACCGCGAAGTAGTCGCCCTTGTATTCTTCGGGGAACATATTTCCCTCATAGACTGTGGAGCCCACGATGGCGATTCCGGTGATGTCCCCAAAGGAGTGCGGATAGGCAAAGAAATCGGGGCCATAGTTGGCGGGAGGAGTCACGCCGGGGGTGTCGGAGAGCGGTCCCTCGATCAAGGACCAACCATAGTTCTTGCCGCGCTCGATGATGTTCAGCTCCTCCCAGCGCGACTGACCCGTATCGGTTGACATGAACCGACCGCGGCGCGTGTCCCAAAAATTGCGGAAGGGATTCCGCAGTCCGAGGGCATAGATGTAATTTTGGTTTCCCGTGGAGCCCGCTGCGTAGAACGGGTTGTCCTCGGGTGCGCTGCCATCGGGGCGCAGGCGGAGGATCTTGCCGCGCTCGCTGTTGGTGCGCTGGGGCTTGCCGACGTCTGCGTCGTCTCCCAATCCCCAATAGATCATGCCATCGGGGCCAAAGCTGATGCCGCCGCCACTGTGGTAATCCGTCCCCTGGTTTGCGTCGCGGATGTTCAGTGTCACCGTCTCTTCGCCCGCGGTCAGCGCAACGGGATCGATGGTGAAGCGCGTGATCCGCATGTCGCGGCCAGTGGGGGAGGTCACGAGAGTGGTGTGGGATAGGTAGAAGTAGCCGTCCTCGTCGAATGTCGGCGACACAGCGCCACCGATGACTCCGCCTTCGGACTCCACGATGATCACGTTGCCGCTGGGCTGGGTCCAAGGGACCACCATGTAATCCACAAAGGCGGCACCCAGCGTGCCGTTGGCGGCCATCACGTGGGCCTTGCCGTTGCCGAGGCCAACAACCGCCCGGCCGTCGGGAAGCGGCAGGAGCAGCGTCACGGGAGTATCAAACTCGTGAAGGATCGTTTCCGTAAATCCCGGCGGCAGCGGCCTGAGGGGATCACAGGGGGCCGCGCCAGCCATGGGCGCGATGGATAGGCTGGCGAGCAGGGCCAGTGCGAGACGATTCATCGGTAAAGTTCCACTCCTCGGGTCATGGGGCGCTTGGGACGCCACGAGGCAAAGGGGTAGGGAGCGCCGCGTTCCGATGCAACCCCGTTTCGCGAGAACACCGAAAATCAAGGGAATCGAAACTTCGCGGGTCCAAACGACCGCGGGCACTGATTCGCGCCACAATCCGGTTGAGGCCCCAACTACCCGCCCCCAGCATCCGCCGGTTGCAGTCACCCGACCGGAGGGCGATGAGCGCGCATGAGGTCCATCCTCGCCAACATCATCGATAACCCGATCCTGATGAGAGAGCTGCGCCGCCGCATGCGCGGCAAGGCGCTGGTTTACAGCATCATCACCTACATCATGATGATGACCATTTCCACGGTATTCGTTCTCCTCATCACCAGCCCCTCGCCCTTTGCCGAGGCGAGCCAGCGCATGCTGGACGCGATGCGCCTGACCGGTGAGCGGATCTTCCTGTGGATCACGGGGATTCAGATGCTTCTGGTTCTCGTGGTCGCCCCCACCATCACGGCAGGCATGACTACGGGCGAGAAGGAGCGAAAGACTTTCGACTTCCTGCGTGTCACGACCATCACCCGTTGGATGTATGTGATCGGCTGCTTTCTCTCCACGGCGTTCTACGTGGGCCTTGCGCTATTGTGCGCGCTCCCGTTGCTCAGCCTCGTGTTCCTCTATGGCGGGGCGAACCTCAACAGCGTGATTTCGATGTTCTTCCACCTGCTGGGGGCATCGTGCATCCTGTCGTCGTTCGGTCTCTTCGTCAGTTCCGTATGCGAGCGCACGCGGACGGCGCAGGGCATCATCGTGTTCCTGATCTTCGGTCTCGTATTTGGCGGATTTCTGCTCTATACTCAAATTTCTGTGCTCTTCGCGGGCGCCACGGCGGCGGCGGGCGGGCCGACGGTGTCGGGGGTCCTGTATGTCTATGGCGCGGCGATTCCCTCCTGGATTATGACGGTTGTCGGCATGGTGGCGATCAGCAGCGTCCTTCTGCTGCTGGCGGCGCGAAAGCTCTTCGAGCCCGAGGACGTTCGCGCGTTCGCCCACTGGCAATACGTCGTTCTGCTCGCAGGGTTCCTTGCGACTTTCGCCGGGTTCCTCGCGGGGAACGCCTTCACCAGCGAAATTCCTGAGGTGGCGTTCCTTCTGATGGGATACCTTCTACTGATTGTCGCGGTTCAGACGTTCGCCATCGGCCGAATGGAGGTTGGCGACGAGATTTGGCACCTCAAGCGCCTGCTGCCGATCCTTCGCCCCATCGACCAGACGATCCCCTTCCTCGTGCTGGTGGCGGCGATTTGGTACTTCGCGGTCAGTGGACTGCCCCGGATGCTCCCCGCGATGATCCTGCCGCGTGGCGCCATCGATGCGATGGTCCTCGTCTCGATCTGCTCCTTCGCGTTCTTCTGCTTCGTTGCGCGGGCGACCACGGCGCTGACATCCGTCAGGACCAAGGCCGGCGGATATTCGATCGCAGTCATGGTGTTCTTCCTGCTGGTGGTTCCGATTCTTGGTTTCGCCATCGGCGGGCTGGCCCCGGGGCTGGCGGACGTGTCCAGGGAGATCATCGCCGTCTCACCCATGGCGCTGCTTTACGACGCCTTCCGCAACTCGGCGCCCTACGCCGCGGGCGGCGGAACGATCGGCACCTATGCCGCGGGTATGTATATCGTGCTCGCCATCGGCGTCGCCGCGTGGGGAGAGACCAAGCGCTTCCTCAAGTACCGCGGCTTTGACTATCACTACGATATGCCCGTGGGCTGAGGGAGCATGACCTTGGCCATCCGCAAGTTCGGCCTTATCAGCGACACCCACGGCTCCGTCCATCCCGACGTCCATGACCTCTTTCAGGGCGTGGAGGATATTCTCCACGCGGGCGATGTGGGCGACGACGACATCCTGCGGGAGCTGCGCGTGATCGCCAGCGTCCACGCCGTCGCGGGAAACTGCGACCACCCGCGCGCCGCGTTGCCACCGTTCCGCATCGTCGAGTTGCCCTTCGGCAAGGCCGGAATCGCCCACGGCCACCGCCAGCCCGAGAAGCAGAGCGAGCGCGTCACGGCCCTCCACGAAGTGTTTCGCGAACAGGGGTGCCGACTGATCCTCCACGGGCACAGCCACCAGCAGCACCTTGAGTTCCGATCTGGCTGCTGGATCGTCAATCCCGGCGCCGCAACACACCCACGCTTCGGCGTAATGCCGGGTCTTTGCATCCTCGAGTGGAATTCGGAGACCGACACGTTGCGCTTCGACTTTCGCCCGCTCGTGTGGAAGTGACGATGCCCAGACAGCCGCGCGGCTGCCCGGTCGCGCCACTCCTGCTCGTCTTCACGGTGTTGCCGCTCTGCGAGCTGAGCATCCTCGTGTGGCTCTCCTATCGGACCAGCTTCCTCTTCACTTTGGCGGTGGTGCTTACCTCGGGAATCCTCGGCGCAACGCTTGCCCGGTGGCAGGGCGTCCGCGTGTGGCGCGAGGCAAGCCGCGAGATGGCAATGGGGCGCTTTCCCGCCGACTCGATGATCGACGGCGTGATCATCCTGGTCGGGGGCGTGATGCTGGTGACGCCGGGGCTCATCACCGACCTTATCGGCCTCTCCACGTTGATCCCGCCGATCCGATCCCTCTATCGCGCAAAGGCAAAGAGCTTCTTCAAGCCCGGCGTCGGGGGGACCGCCGGAGCCGGAGCGTTTCGTGTCTATACATTCGGGGGAAGGACCGACGCGCCGCCGCCCTCCGCAGACCAGCCTGCCGAAGAGAAGCGGCATCTGCCATTCGACGAGGCGACGCCCTTTGACAGGATCAAGAAGGACGGACAGTCCTAGAGTTTCTGCCCTTCCTGCATCAGCGTATCCGGCACGCGGACGACTTCGTCGCCTTCGGTCAGCCCCTCGGTCACCTGCACCTCGAAGTCGTCCCGCAGGCCCAGCTTCACTGCCTGCCGCGCGATGCGGCCGCCATTGTTCTTGAGGACGTAGAAGGTGCCATCGGGCGCCTGCACCACGGACGAGCGCGGTGCCTTGATCGCATCGCTGGCCTGGCCCTTGTAATAGCGCGCCTGAAGGCGGAATCCGAGGCCGAGATTCGCGGGGCGGCTCTCGATCGTCGAGCGCACGAAGACGCGCTGCTGCTCGACGCCGAGGGACGAGAACTTGGTGAACCCCGCCGGTTCGATGCGCGAAACGGCCCCCTTGAGCGGCGACTCGCCCGGCGCCACGATGTACTCCACGAGGGCGCCTTCCCGAAGCTGAAAGGCATCCTGGGTCAGAAGGTCGCCCTCGACCTCGAGCTCCGACAAATCGCCGACAAGAAAGAGCAGCGTTCCCTCCGCGAGGGGACCTCCGCCCACCTCGTAGCGGTTCAGTATCACCCCATCCACCGGAGATACAATATCGGCGAGCTTGCGATTGTGCTCCGCGCGGACAAGCGCCGCGCGGGCCTGATCGAGCTGGTCGTTGACGGCGCGCGCCTCAAGCTCCTTCCGGACAATCGTGGCGCGGATGCGGCTCGTCTCCGCCACGGCCTGGCGGCGGGCCTGCTCCGCGGCCAGCGAAGCCGTCTCGGCCGAATCGAGCGCCGAATCGGAGATTGCGCGGTCGCGAAAGGCCCCGGTCGCGCGCTCGAACTCCTCCGCCTCGCGGCGACCGCGCACCGCCCGCTCCTCGGCAAGGGCCTCCGCGGAGATCAGCATTTCTTCCTCCACGCGCGTGTCGCGGATAAGCGCGACGCGCGATTCCAGCTCGGCGGCGCGCGCGCGCGCCTCTGCCACGGCGGTGTCCAGCGGCACGATGTCCACCTCCACCAGGCGGTCGCCCTTCTTCACTGGATCGCCGGGCATTGGAACCAGGCGTGCCACCCGCGCGGAGATCGGCATCGATACCTGATGGCGAACTTCCAGCCGCGTGCGCGCGGGTTCCATGATAGACTCGCGGATAATGCCCTTGCTGGCCTTCACCGTTTCTGTGGGGGGCTTTCCGCTGCACGCCATGAGCATAACTGTCGCAGCGACCGCCACGATATGCACTGCGATGAGACGACGTCGCATTGGTCTTGTCATTCCTTTACCTTGAGGACCTCCAGCCAGGGAAGTTTTGCAATCAGCATCATGACGATCGTCTGGGCCGACACGATCGTTCCCAGCATCAGCAGCGCCGCCGTCACGAAACGCACGGGGCGCATGACGATCGGGAACCGGAACAGCTCGGAGCTGTATGCGCCGGCGAGAAAATGGATATACAGCACCCCGGCATACAGCCCGACGATGGTGCCAATCCCGTAGAGCACCGCGCTCTCCGACGCGAAGATCGCCGCGATCTGGCGCGTGGTGAATCCCAGCACCCTCAGAGTGGCCACCTCGCGCTGGCGCTCGCTCAGCGACACCAGCGAGGAGTTGAGTACGCTGCCGAAGCCGATGATGACGGCAAACACCACGAAGATACCGATGATCACCGCGTTGGCTTTGCTGAAAGTCTGCTCGAAGAGTTCCAGCGACTCGGCGCGCCGTGTCGCGCCGACGACATCGCGCACCTCCTTGAGGTGGCTCATCAAGGGCTGGTCGGACTGCCCCGGAAACGACTTGGTGAGGATCATGTTGGCGGCCCACTGCTCGCCCATCAGTCGGCTCAGGTACTCGATGTCCGCATAGGCCGAAAGCCCCACATACGTGTCCACCAGCGCAGCCACCTGCGCCGTGACTTTTCGGCGCTCGCCAATCAGGGGTTGGAGCATCACCTGGTCGCCGACCTCCACGTGGAGGATCTCGGCCAGCTTGCGTGCCAGCACGAGTCCCGTGGCCGGGATCGCGATGGGGTTGCCAGCGGAATCGAGCGGGCGATAGAGCGTGCCGCCGGCGGGGAGTCCCGTCACGCCGATGCTCTTCATGTGGACGCCGTTGGAAAGATCGGCCGGCACGCGGAGCTGGGGCTCTGTATATCCGGCGATGAGGCGCTCGTCGGCATCGTAGCCAAGCCCGCGCGGATCGCGCAGCGTCACGGAAAGATCCTGATGCGAGACCTCCTCCAGTTCGTAGCGCGCCAGCTTCTTCATCCCGTCGCGCATCGCCAGCGCGCCGATGATCAGCATCGTCGCGACCACCCCGGTGAAGAGGCTGACGGCGCTCCGGAATGGATTCCGGAAGATCGCCCGAAAGACCATCTTCCACCGGAAGGACAGTCTGCGCCACACGCGCGGAAACATCTCCAGCGGCGTGTGATAGGCCTTCTCTGGCGGGGCGGGATGCATCGCTTCCGCGGGATGGAGCTTCACCGCGGAGAGCGTTCCCTTGATCGTCCCCGCCGCGGACGCAACCATGCTGATGGCGATCCCCGCGAGGTGAATCCACGGCTGAAACGTCTGGTGGATATTGGGAAACTCGAAGATCGTCTGATACAGCATGATCATGGCCCGGTGAATCCCGAGCCCCACCACGCTGCCGATTGCCCCACCCACGAATCCAATCGCGAGGCCGTAGCAAAGGTAGTGAAAGAACACCTGGCCCGAGGAGAACCCCACGGCCTTTAGCGTGCCGATGACGGAACGCTGCTGCTGGACCATGCGGGCCACCAGGACGTTCAGGATCAGCGCCGCAACCGAGAGGAAAATCACCGGCGTGATGAAGCTGGACTTCCTCACATTCTCCAGTTCGTTCTCAAGGAAGTCCGTGGACAACTGCTCGTTCATTCGCTTGGCATCGATGGCGCCGTAGATGTCCAGCCGTTCCTTCATCAACGCCAGCATCGTCGCCATTGTCGCGTCGGAAGTATCCTCGGCGGTGCCGATGATCTGGTTGAAGGCGCCGTCGAGGTCGCCCGCCTCCTGGATGAACGATTCCTCGAAATAGAGCGCCGCGAATTTTTTCGGATCCGGCGCAAGACCGCCGCCGGGTGGAATCTGATAGATGTACTCGGCGGATGTCACCGTGCCGATGACCAGGAGCTCACGCTGCTCGTCCAGCAGCATCGTCGTCAGGCGGCTCCCCGGCAGCAGGTTGTTGGCCTTGGCGAAGGCATCGTTGAGCAGGACTTCCTCCGCGCCGGGGGCGGAAAACCAGGTGCCGCTGCGCAGGATCACATCGTTGATCACCGGTGTGGAAAACGCGGGCAGGGAATGCGCCGTACCCGCCACTGGTTCCCGGATACCCGGCAGGTCCACGACCACGCGAAGGGTTACGCGGCCGCGTGCCTCGCGGACGTTGGGCAGGGAGGCGATTTCCTCCACGACCCACGTGGGGGCGCGCTTCACATCGACGAAGAAGTCCCCCATCCGGCACTGCGCGAAGTAGGAAGCCTTTGCCGCCTCGAGGTCGTTGGAAACCGAGAGAAATCCCACCAGCGATGCGATGCCGAATCCGATGATGAAAACCAGCGCAATAAGCGACGCCTTGCGCGCCATCAGGTCGCGAAGGACCTTGCGCAGCAGGATCACGCTCACCAGTCCACTTCCTCGACGTTGATCAGGTTTTCGTTCTCGTGAACCGAGGCGATGGACCCGTCGCGTATCTGCGCGATGCGGTCCGCCAAGCCCGTGAGTGCTGAATTGTGGGTGATGATGATGACTGTTCTGCCGAAGTCGCGATTGTAGTGGAGAAGCAGGCGCAGGATCTCGCGGCTGGTCGCCACGTCGAGGGCTCCGGTCGGCTCGTCGCAAAGCAGAAGCCTGGGGTTGGACGCAATGGCGCGGGCGATGGAGACCCGCTGTTGCTCGCCGCCGCTCATCTGCGCGGGAAAGTGATCGGCGCGCTTCTCGAGGCCGACCAAGCGAAGCGCCTCCTTCGCGTCCATGGGATCGCGCGAAAGCTCGGTCGCGACTTCAACATTCTCCAGCGCCGTCAGCGTGGGGACCAGATTGTAGAACTGGAAGACAAACCCCACCTCGTGGCGGCGGTACATCGTGAGCTGTCGGTCATTGAACTCCGACAGCATCGCGCCGTCGTAGGACACCGTGCCCGAAGAAGGCCTGTCCATGCCACCGAGCAGGTTGAGAAGCGTGCTTTTGCCGGAGCCGCTAGGCCCGAGGATAACAAGGAACTCGCCATCCAGGATGTCGATGGTCGCCTCCTTCAGGGCCACGACATCCACCTCGCCCATACGGTAAACCCTCCGCGCGCCCCGCACCTGAAGCAACGGGGGGCGCGTGGAAAGTTTTGCGATATGTTCGGCGGAGGAGTGGCTCACTCGGGGTTCGTTCGGCGGGGCTGGCACCAATTACCTGTATTCAGATTCCGTGCCAAGCGTTCCACCGGGAATCACCTGCGCAGGACCAGCGGGAAGCTGGGGGAGCAACTCCACCTTGGGCATCTCGCCAGCGATCTCCGCGGCCACCAGCTTTTGGAACTGGCCTCCATCGATGTAGCGCGCCAAGTCCAGCCCCGGGCACACCGTCTGTCCCTGGGCGCGGTCCTTGTGCCCCTTAATTGTTGCCGGATCGATTTTATACTTCTCGCAGAGCCAGGCGCTCAGCTTGGCGGCGGAAGCGATCTGCTCGCGGCTGACGCGCTGCACCTCGAAGTTCCCCCAGAGCATGATGCCCACATGGCCTTTCAGATCGTAGTTGGTGTTTGACTCCGGCTGATACTCGATCGCGCGTCCTTCGAAAACCCTGCCATCGGGCGCGATCAGGAAATGGTAGGGAAGGTCGGGCCAATTCTTCTGGGTCTGGCCGAACTTCTGGAGGCCAACCAATTTCTTGACGGGATCGTCGCCCTCGTTCCAGAGTTCCCCCGCGTGGTGAATCGTTAACAGGCTCGGAGTCTGGCGGCTCTCCTCGGGAATCGCTTGGGGTGTTGATCCCCAATCGGCGGCGGCTACGATCGTTGGCTTCTCGGCGGCGCTGGACAGCCCGCCCAGCGCAAGAAACGCCAGCCCGGCGATGATACCTGTCGAATTCTTCATTCTTTTGGCCTTTCCCGGCAAGTGCGCGGCGGACAGAAGCATGTCCCCCCGGTGCCCAGGGGCAAGAGGGGGTTGTGCCAAGCCCGCTCTCCAGGCCTCGACAATGCTGGCTTTCACTAAAACTTTGCTCTTGACGTTCGCCGGATGTTCGCCGTTCAAAGGGAGCGAACGAAAGACGAAGCGCGCTTCCCAGCGCCCCACTCAGGAGAGCCACCCATGTACCTGACCCGTCGGCAACGCGAAGTCTTCGAGTTCATCCGGGCCTTCATCGAGCAGAACAGCTACTCGCCGTCGCTTGAGGAGATCGCCAAGGGGATGGAGCTTTCCTCCCTCGCCACGGTCCATAAGCACCTGACCAACCTCGCAACCAAGGGCTTGATCAAGCGCCACTGGAACCGCGGCCGCGGCATCGAACTCGTCAGCGACATGAACCAGCCCAACATGGTGGACATGCAGCTTGGCGCGGCATACCAGCTCCCGCTCAAGGGCACCGTCGCGGCGGGGCTCCCCATCGAGGCCTACGAGTCGGGCACCGAGACGCTTTCGGTTCCGTCCGAGATGGTTCGCGACGCGGAGAGCACCTTTGTCCTGCGTGTGCGGGGTGACTCGATGGTGGAGGATGGCATTCTGGAGGGCGACTTGATCATCGTCGAGCGTCGCGCCACCGCGCGCAACGGTCAGGTGGTCGTTGCGCTCGTCAATGGGTCGGAAGCGACCGTGAAGCGATTCTACCTGGAGGGCGACACCGTGCGCCTCCAGCCCGCCAACAGCCTGATGGCGCCGATCTATACGATGGCCAAGGACGTCGAGGTACAGGGACTCGTGATCGGCCTGATGCGTCATTTCTGACCCCTCGGTTTTGGGTTGAGGACGGCGGCACACCTGAAGAACGCTCTTGGCATCTCCGAGGGCGACAAGCCCGCGATCCGAAATCGACATGCTTCACGTTATCGCCATCGACGGCCCCGTGGCCGTGGGAAAATCCACGGTGGCGCGTCGCGTCGCCTCCAGCCTCGGAGTCCGCCACCTCGACACCGGCGCGATGTACCGGGCGCTGGCCTTGCAGGCGATGCGACTGCGCTCTTCGCTGGACTTTAGTCCCGATGAACTGGGAGATCTCGCCACGGCAATGCAGCTCGATCTGACAACCGACGGGCGTGTCCTTCTGGGTGGGGAGGATGTGAGCCTCGCCGTCCGCGACGAATCCGTCAGCCGCGCCGTGGCACGCGTGGCCGACTGCCTGCCGGTCCGTCGTGCCCTCGTCGAGCAGCAGCGCCGCCTTGGCTCCGCGGAACCTTCCGTCCTCGAGGGCCGCGATATCGGTACTGTGGTTTTTCCCGACGCGTGCCTGAAGATCTACCTCGATGCCTCGCCCGCGGTGCGTGTCCGCCGCCGTGTGGAGCAGCTTGAGCGGCTGGGGCTTCCTGTCGATGCCGAGCGCGTTTTCGCCGATCTGGCCGAACGCGACGCCCGCGACCGCGCACGGGAGTGGGGCGCCCTGCGCGTCGCCCCCGACGCCGTGATTGTCGATACGAGCGATTACGAGGAACGCCGCGTGGTGGAGATGATCTGCGCCCTCGCGCGCAACGAAGCCAGCTTCGCGGCAGTCGGCGCAGCCTTGTCCCCATGAGCGCCCCGCCGCCCGAAGTGATTCCCGCCGAAGCCGCCGCGCCCGTCGCTGCCGCCGATCAGGAAATCTTCAAGAAGCCGAACCTTCTGGACCACCTGTTCTACAACGCAATCTGGTCCTTCGGCTATGTAGCCTCCTTTTTCTACCTCCACCTTCGGATCCGCAATCGCAGGGTGGTTCCCGGCAAGGGGCCGGTGCTGCTGGTATCCAATCATTCAAGTCACCTTGATCCGCCCCTCGTGGGCTTCTCGTGCATGAGGCGCGTGCTCTATTTGGCGAAAGCGGAGCTATTCGAGGTCCCGGTGATCGGGCGTTCGATCCGGTCCCTCGGTGCATTTCCGATCCGCCGCGGCGGGGGAGACCGTGCGGCGCTGCGCGTCTCGATCGAATTGTTGCGGGCGGGCAACTGCCTACTGATGTTTCCCGAGGGCTCGCGCTCGCAGGATGGCGCGCTCCGCGAGGCCCAGAACGGCGTCGCGATGCTGCTGAATCAAGTCCCCGGGGCGTTGGTCGTCCCCCTGCGGATCGACGGCAGCTATGCTTCGTGGCCCCCGGGCAAGAAATTTCCGCGACCCAGCAGGGTGACGATCACCTACGGCGTGCCGTTCCGCGTCGCCGATCTTCCGAACCTGCCAACCGAAAAAAAGCGATTGTACCGCGAAATCGGCGAGGAAACAATGCGCCGCATTGCCACTGCCGGGAACTCGGCCCCGAAAACGGGCTCCGACGACCGGTCACGTTGAACCAAACGAAATCCAAACTGGCAAGCCCCCGAAGGAGCCCTCTGGCCATGGCGCCCGACACCAACAATCCGAATGACCCCATCGACGAGATGGAGCCGACACCGCAGGACATCGAGGACGCGGAACTTGAGAAGGAGTTTGCGTCGCTGCTCGATCAGCATCTTCCCGCCCCGGGCGAGTCGAATCGCGGAGAGCTCGTTGACCTGACAGTGGTCGCGATCCGCGAGGAATTCGTCCTCGTCGATATGGGCGGCAAGGCAGAAGCGCGCATTCCCCTGGACGAGTTTCCCCTCGTCGGTGGCGTGCGGCAAGTCAAGGTCGGCCAAGTCATTCCCGTGGTGCAGTTCGGCCGCAACGACGACGGCTCGCCGCGCCTCAGCCACAAGCAGGCGCGCGCCCGTCAGGCCCGCAATGATGTCAAACAGGCCCAGGAAGCCCACGTCCCCCTTCGCGGCGTCATCACCCAAGTTGTCCGCGGCGGCGTCATGGTCGATGTCGGCCTCGACGCCTTTATGCCCGCCAGCCAGATCGACCTGTTCAAGGTTCCCGATCTGAACGCGATGCTTGGCCAGGAGATCGAGGCCTACGTGATCGAGTTCGATCCGCGCCGCAGCCGCGCCGTGCTTTCGCGCCGCGAACTCCTCCACAAGCGCCGCGAGCAGACCCGCAACGATTTCCTCGAAAAGCTCAAGCCCGGCGAGAATGTCGTCGGCAAGATCAAGAGCACGCTCGACTTCGGCGTTTTCGTGGACCTTGGCATGGTCGATGGTTTCATCCCCCGCGAGGAAGTTTCGTGGGATCGCGGCAAGTCGCCCGCCGAGGTCATGAAGCCCGGAGACAGCATCGAGGTCCGCATTCTGAATGTTTCCGCGCAGACCGGCAAGGTGACCCTTAGCCGCAAGCGCCTGCACCACAACCCGTGGGAGAACATCGACGAGCGTTTCCCCGTCGGTGGCACCGTCCGCGGAGAAGTCGTTGCAATCCAGCCCTACGGCGCCTTCGTCCATATCGAGGAGGGCATCACCGGAATGATCCACGCCAGCGACATGGCATGGGCCACCGGCAACAAGAAGCCAGAGGACTACGTCCGCGTCGGCGATACGGTCACCAGCCAGATTCTCGAGATCGACCGCGAGAAGCGCCGCCTGTCGCTCGGCCTTAAGCAGCTTGCCCGCGATCCCTGGGCCGATGTCGAGGCTCGGTTTGCGCCCGGAACACGTCACAAGGGCACGGTCACCTCGCTCACCAACTATGGCGCCTTCGTCAAGCTGGACGAATCCGTCGAGGGCATGGTTCACGTTAGCGACATTAGCTGGGAAAAGCGCGTCAGCCATCCCAAGGAATTCCTCAAGCAGGGCGAGGAAGTCGAAGTGGTGGTGCTCAAGCTCGACTCCAAGGAGCGCCGCATTGGCCTCGGCATCAAGCAGCTTGCCGATTCCCCCTATGACGCGTTCGTGAAGGCACACAAGAAGGGCGAGGTCGTTACCGGCAAGGTCACGCGCTTCGCGCCCTATGGCGCCTTCGTCGAACTGGCGGAGGGGCTCGAAGGCCTGATCCACATCAGCCAGATCGACGAGAAGCGAGTCGAGCTTCCCGAGCACGTCCTCAAGGCCGGCGAGGAAATCCTGGTCAAGATCATCGAACTCGAAAAGAAGACCCAGAAGATCTCCCTCTCCCGCAAGGAAGCTCTCCGCCACGCGGAGAAGGAGAATATCAAGGCCTACATCAAGAAGAAGGACGACGTGCCCTCGGGCATGACCTTCGGCGAGGCGCTCCGCGAGGCGCGCGGGAAGAAGTAGCACGGCCGGAGTAGCGAGGACCATTTCCCAAGCGCGCCGCCCCATCGCCGACGGGGCGGCGCGCGTCGTTTCAAGCCAAACTGATCGAGAGCCATACCCGATGGAAGCAGCCGCCGAGTCGCACCGATTCCCCCGCCTCGTCGTCAACGATAAGGCCGCAGTCCGCATTGCGCGGGGCCACCGGTGGGTATTCTCCAACGACGTGCAGAAGGCACCGGTCGATGCCGTCCCCGGCGGCGAAGTCGCCGTGTTCGATCCCAAGGAGGAGTTCCTCGGCTCGGCACTCTGTAATCCCCACGCGCTCCTCATGGCGCGTCTCTACTCCCGCAGGTCGGAAGCCTTCGACGAAATTCTGATCCGCGCCCGCATCGCGGAGAGCCTTGCGCGGCGAGAGCGTTCCCAACCGGGCCGCGAGGCTTTTCGCGCCGTCTTTAGCGAGTCCGATGGGCTCCCCGGCCTCGTCGTCGATCGATATGGCCCCGTCGTTGTCTTTCAGTTGCTCACGCTCTCGATGGAGCAGCGCCGCGATGTGATCGTCGCGGCCCTCAAGGACTTGATGACGCCCGAGTGCATCGTCGAGCGCTCCGACGTTCCCGCGCGCCAGCACGAGAGCCTGCCCGAGCGCAGCGAAGTCGTCTTCGGCGCGCTTCCTGAAAGCCTCTTCGTTCTAATCAACGGCATCTCGTTTTCCGTCGATCCGCTCCGCGGACAGAAGACGGGCCTGTTCCTCGATCAGGCAGCAAACTGGGCACTGGTGGAGGGACTCGCCAAGGGTCGAAAAGTGCTCGATCTCTTCTCCCACGCGGGCGGCTTTTCAATGCACGCCGCGCGCGGCGGGGCCGAGTGGGTGAAGGCCGTCGATCAGTCCGACGACGCGCTGTCCTCGCTGATGCTCAATGCCGAGCGCAACGGCCTCCAGCGCATCCGCGCGCGAAACTCCGATGCGTTCCTGTATGTTCGCTCGCGACCCGATGTCTTCGATCTGGTGATCTGCGACCCACCGCCCTTCGCGCGGTCGCGCAAGCAGCTCGAGGGAGCCCTGCGCGGCTATCGAGAGCTAAATCGCCATTGCATGAAGCTGCTGGAACCGGGCGGCATCCTCTTCACCGCGTCGTGCAGCGCTGCGGTTTCGGGCGAGGATTTCGACAAGATGCTGGCAATCTCCGCGCGCGACGCGGGCCGATCTTTCCGCGTTCTGCCGGGCGGTGGCCAGCCCGCCGACCACGCTCCGCTTTTGGCGATGCCAGAGACGAACTACCTGAAGGCACGGATCCTCGAAGCGGTGGACTGACGACCTGTGAAGCGCTCGCAAGCCATTGAGCCCCTTGTCTGTGTTGTCCTTGTCCTGCTGTTCTACCATCCCCTGCTGAATCCCGGCGCCATGCCGTCCGGCGGCGACGCGGCCAACCTCTTCTGGCCGCTGAAGCTGATCATGTATCGCTCCATCTGGGGCGATGGAATCGTGCCACTGTGGAATCCGTATTCCTACCTTGGCGCGCCGCTGGCGGCATCGCTCCAGCACGCCGTATTCTATCCCGTTGACTGGCTGATCTACACGATCCTTCCCGCGCATGTCGGAATCAATGTGGGGAATCTGTTCCACCTGTCGCTGGCGGCGGTGGGCGGGTGGTTGTTGCTAAGGCGCGGCCTCGACCTTGCTGCGATTCCCTCCATCGCAGCGGCGGCGGCATTTCCCTGCGGTGCGTGGTTCTGGGGCCAGCTTGAGCACATCAACCAGGTCGCCGCCGTTTGCTGGCTCCCGCTGCTGGCCGCGCTCTCCGTGCTCTTCGTCCGCGGCGCCATCGCTCCCTCGCGGTATATCTTGCTATACAGCGCCGCCATGGCGATCCAGTTCATGAGCGGCCACCCGCAGGAGTTCTTCTACGCCCACCTGTTCTCCTTCGCTGTGATTCTCTCGGGCTCGTTGCTGTTTCCTGCCTCGTGCCCGCCGTTCGTCCGCCGCGTCGTTGCGCTCGGTGCTTCGCTGCTCATCGCAGGACTACTCATCGGCGTGCAATTGCTGATGACGATGGAGGCATCCTCGCACTCCCGTCGGCAGTTCCGCGACCCGACCTACGCGCTTTCGTTCAGCATGCCACCCGCGATGCTGGCGACGTATGTCGCGCCGCATTTTTTCGGCAGCTTTCGCGACGGATACTTCAAGCACAACGCCGATGGCGGGATGCGCCTGAATCCGGCCGGCGAGCCAGAATGGAGCTTTCGCGCCTATGGCGAGTATGGACTCTTCGTTGGTGTCCCGGTCCTGCTTCTCGCCGTCGGAGGATTCTGGAGCCGCCAACATCGGCGCGTCGTTGTCTTCCTCGCCATCGTCGGCGCCGTGGCGCTGCTCCTGGCGCTTGGCGGCAACACGGCCCCCGCGCGCCTATTCTCCCGGGATTTCACCGAGTTCCCCCAGCCGGGTTGGTCGCTGCACGAGTTGTTCCTGACCGTGTGTCCACCCGCAGCGGGGTTCCGCGTCCCCGCCCGCATCGCCGTGCTCACGGGGTTCTCGCTGGCATTGTTGGGGGGCATTGGCTTCGACGCGCTGCTGCGCCAGCAGGCGCTTGCGAAATCACGCACAGTAGTGGGCGTTGCCATCGCCGCCGCGATTCTGGCCGCACTCTATATTCCGAGCCGCCGCGAGAAGTTCCACTATCCCGCATCGATGACCGAAGTCGCCGCCCTCGCGCACCACGACCTCGGCCAGAGTCGCCGCTCGCTCGACGGCCACATCTACCGCCTCACCGTAGGCGACGACGGACGCCTCGTGGCGGAGCGCCATCTCGAGTCCACCTTCGCCGGCGGAAACCCCATCCTGAATCGCTACCTTGGCCTACAGCCACACATGAACGTGATTCCCGGATTGCCAAACGTGGACGGCTATGAGGAGGGCCTCGTGCCGACCGCTCGATTCAAGGATTTCCTCTACGAGTTCAACCGCAACCTCCGCCAGTTTCGCCCCGATCCCACGCTGCTCAATCTGCTCGATGTGAGGGAGATTCTCTCCGAGGGTATCCCCGTCGATCCCGAGCTCTATCGCCCCGATGGGCACACCGAAGGCGGTTGGCTGCGCCACCTCAACGCCAGCGCACGCGGGGCGGCGTTCTGGCGCGATCGCACGGCGGGAGTCGATCTTGCCCGGCTCGATGGCCCCTTCTGGCGCGGCGGACAGCCCCACCCGGAGATCAACCGCACGGCCATCGACCTCGGCACGCTCACTGACTGGTCCGCGCCTGACCTCCCTATGACCACCCACCTCCCCACGCTCAACTCCGTCGAGGTCCGCATCTCACATCAACCGATCCCCCCGGTGCCCTCTTCCAATGAGGCGCTGCTCGTCTTGGGCTGGTACCCCGGCTGGCGATTTGCAGAGGGTGCCGCGATCCGCAACGGCAGCCCGCCTGTCGAGTGGGCCAACGCCATCCACGCGCGTCTTCCAATGGATGCGCTCACGACGCAGGAACTAAGCGCCGGAGACCACCAGGCGTCGTGGCTGTTGGAGTTTCGCCCCTTCAGCTATCGCATTGGGCTATACCTCAGCATGGTCGGAATCGCCCTTTGGGCGGCTCTCGCCGGTTGGCGGTGGCGCCAACCCCCCTTGACGGCCCCCCGCCCATCCCATTGAGTTGCGCCGCCCGGGATAGCCGGGGTCGGCAGGTTGATATACGAAACGAGGAATGCGATGCGCGTCGGACTGGTTACGCTCGGATGCGACAAGAACACGGTCGATAACGAGTACCTGGCAGGACTGCTCTCTGGCCGCGGCATCGAAGTGGAAGTCGCCGACGAGAAGCGCCCGCCCGACGTGGTGGTGATCACCACCTGCGGATTCCTTCAGTCCGCCAAGGACCAGTCCGTTTCCGAGATCCGCCGCTGGGCCGCGATTCGCAAGAAGAGCGGCACGCGCCTCGGCGTGATCGGGTGCCTTGCCCAGCGCAGCGGCGCCGACCTGCTTCGCGATATTCCCGAGATCGATTTCCTCGCAGGCGTCGGCGACTTCGAGCGCGTCGCGAAGCTCGTGGCGGGGGAGGACAAATCGCGCTTCCTCACCAACACCAACGGCGAATCGTGGGACCTCAAGACCCAGAGCGCCGCCGTGATCGATGGCGAGTCCGAAGCACCCGAAACGGGGATCGCCTTCGACAATCGCCGCTTCAAGCGCGACGCGCCCCGCGTGCTGATCCCGCGCACGCTCCCGCGCCAGCGCGTGGACAAGCGCCCCCACGGCTTTCTCAAGATCAGCGACGGCTGCAACCACACCTGCACCTTCTGCAGCATCCCCCTGATGAAGGGCGTTTACTCCAGCGTGCCGCGCAACGTCCTGCTGGAGGAGACCCGCCGCCTCCTCGATGATGGCGTGCGCGAGATCAACATCGTAGCCCAGGACATCACCAAGTACGGCCTCGATACGGAAAAGCGCATGGCGCTCCCCGATCTCCTCAAGGAGATCTGCGCCCTCCCCGGCGATTTCTGGATCCGTCTCTTCTACCTCTATCCGAGCACCGTCACCAAGGACCTCCTCGCCGTCATGCGCGAAGAGCCCAAGATCGTTCGCTATCTGGACATCCCGCTTCAGCATTTGGACGAAGACGTGCTCCGGCGCATGAAGCGCCCCCATGATCGCACGCGGACGATGGAGATGCTTCGCGGCATCCGGTCGGAGTTCCCCGGCATGACGCTCCGCACCACATTCATCGTCGGCTTTCCCGGCGAGTCCAACGCCGAGTTCGACACGCTGCTCGAGGGCATGGACGAGATTCAGTTCGAGCGCCTCGGTG
>JBBQYG010000068.1:0-18638 GCA_038208905.1 Candidatus Sumerlaeia bacterium
GATCTACCAGGTCGCCCTCCGCGCGGCGGGGAACCCGGAACCCGCCTCCATTGGCCTGATCGGCGACGAGCCGGAATCCGACGGCCACGGGGCCCTTCGCGCGGGATGGCGCCAGTGCCTGATCCTCAGGGAGCCCGGCGCGCTACCACCCGCCGGGCTCATCGTCAGGAATTCCCTGACAGATGCCGTGGCGGCGCTGCTGTAGGTTCACGGTTCGGGGCCGCGACGGTGCGAATCGGCAACGTGGCCATGTTGTGATTTTGCGACGAGTTGCAAGAAGACAACCCCCACACTCGGGGGATTCCCCGCTCCAATCAAGCCACCGGCCAACCCAATAAAGCCATAAAGCAAGCGTTTTCAGTGCTCCGGCGATTGAGCCCGGGTCGGCCTCAACTTTTTCGCGAGGCCATGCCGAAAGCGGCGCCCCTCTTGCAAACGCATAAGGGCGTAGTAACTAAGGTTTGGACGGGGGGACGGACCAGTAGGAGGGAAGGAAGGAAAGCCGGAGGAGAGAGATTCCGGAAGGGCCCGAGGTTACGCCAAAGGCACCAACCAGAGTTTCCCGGCGGGAGGGCAGGAGGAGAGAGGGCCGGGCAGCCGCCAACAATCCTTGGGAGGGGAGAGGGGCGGCCCGCACGGACCAGAAGAAGCAGGGGGAACAGCGAAACCGGTGCTGGGGGGCATCCGGAGACGCTGTTCCCCCCGCTGTTTACTGGCAGGGAACGGCTGAAAAACGGCGCAATGGGCCGCGTGTTTCGTCGATCCGCCCGATCCGTCCTCCGCCCCCCGCACCCAATCCGCGAGACCCGCGCGATCCGCGGCCCCTTCGCCACGCCCCCGGGATTTGCATCCTCGCGATCCCTTGGCGAGCGCATGGCTTGCCTAGCGATTCAATCCCATCGGAATCAATGACGCATGAACCCTCCCGATACTCCGCCGCCATTTCATCCCTACTGCCCGGCGGCGGTGGATTCCAGCGGCTGCACCGAGAGCCCCAGCCCGTGCAGGATTGGTCACAGCGTGGAGAGGCGCGGGTTGCCGTCCTCGGAGAGCGTCTCCGCCACAGTCCGCACGGCGGCCATGGAAGCCCCCCAGCGCCGTCCTTCTCCGCCTCGTCCAAGGCGACGTCGAGGTAGAGGGGAGTCTCTGTAGGGTGGTTGCGAATTCGTTCCACTTCCACTTCTCTCCATGTGCGATGGCGGTTCAAGGCGCGTTGCTCCTTCCATCAGACCGGCGATCAATGATTGAGAGTGGACTCATTGCGCGACCCCAATGTGTATTATTTGCGACACCCGTGTTCCACTCCATCAGCGCCCGCCCAGCGCCTCCAGCAGCGGCTTGCGCCATTCGTTTGCCTTGGGGTCATAGGCGCCGAATCCGCTGCAGAATTCCCAGTAGGCCGATGCCATGCCGCGCTGGCGGCATTCCTCCGCGATGAAGCGCGTCCACGCGACGCGGCTCTCGATGTCGGCCTTTCCGTAGGCGCCAAACTCCCCCAGATACATCGCGACGCCGTGTTCCTTCGCCCACGCGGAGGCGGCGTCGAAGGCCTTGCGCACGTCGGCTTTCTCCGCGTCGGTGCCCGACCACGTCTTGCCGAGCCACTCCTTCGATTGCTCGCCAACCCAAGCCGCGCCCTGGTGTGTAAAGTGGAACGGATCGTAGTAGTGAAACGTGGCGACAATATTGGAGTCGCCAGCGGGAATCTTGAGGTGGGGAAGCTGCTGGAAGTTGTTGTAGCCTCCCGGCCCCACGACGATAAAACGGGTCGGATTCGATTTGCGAATCAGGGTGATCGCGGCGGCGGAGAGTTCGTTCCAGCGCTCGTTGGTGAGCTTCTTGTGCGGCTCGTTCAGCGGCTCCAGCGCGAGCGTCTCGGGGGCGTCGTGATAGTGCGTTGCCAACTGGCCCCAGATGCCCAGGAAGCGATCGCGCTCTGCGCCGGGATCCTCGAAGATTTCGTCATAGTGGTGCATGTTAAGCACCACGGCGAGACCCCTGTCCGTTGCCTGCGCGATCGCCCAATCGACCCGCGCCAGGAACTTGGGGTCGATGGTGTAGGGCGATTCGAGCGCGGCGTGGGCCGACCAGCGAACGGGAATCCGGACGTGTTGGAACCCGGCGTCCTTGATCGCGGCGAAGTACTCCTCGCGCAGCGTCACGCCCCACTCGCCCTCGGCCGGCGCCTCCAGGGCATTCCCCAGATTGATGCCGCGGCCAAAGATGCCGCCGAAGTCCTGCGGTGCCTCCGCCGCCGTTGCAGTCGAAACGGCGGCGACAAGAATTGATGCGAGTAGATTCTTCATTCTTTAATTGCCTCTGCTTAAGAGTAGCGCGGGAGCGACCGGCAAGGTATGCTCGAACGTATCCCACAGGCTTCTCACCGTCAACGCCGCCCGGAACTGGTCGAGCGACATCGCCACCGATGTCTCCACGCGCAGTTCCACTTCCTCGCCGGGCGTGATATGGAAATAGCGGTCCGACCACTTGGCGTCGATGGCGCCCAGCTCGGGATAAACATAGGGCGCCGGGCGCTTGGCGGAAACCCGCTGGCCGGTGGATGGACGCAGCAGCGTCCACTTTCCGCAGAGGTCGATGGTGGTCGGAGGCGGCGGGGCTCCCTTATCTGGGTGGCGGGGCCTCCCCACCTACCGCCGCGCCGCGACCATCAGCTCATACAGCGCCTCGCGGTCGTGCAGCCCCGCGTCCACCACGCGCTCGCGGACGCGGTCGAGGACCTCGGCGTCGGTCCGGCCTTCGGCGCGCAGCCACGCGCGGCCTTCCTCCCACGTGGGGAGCCACGTCCATTCCGTGCGCAGCTTCTCCACCCCGCCCGCGATCTTGACGAACAGGGCGATGTCCAGAATTACGTAAACGTGGTCTTGAATCGGCGAGGAGCCGCCAAAGCGCTCCTTGTCGTCATAGAGGAACATCCCCGCCGCGGGGCTCCACGCGAGGCCGAGAGCCGCCATCTGGTGCGCGAGGTCGATCTCGCGCTGGGTGAAGCGGACTCCATAGGCCGCGGCATGCTGTGGTTCAGTCAGGCGCTTATCCATGTTCGGAGATAATCTCCAGCTTGGGAATCGAACGGAGTTCCGGCGCGGGCGGGCATTCCACACCGCCGGAAAGGAGCGGGGCGAAGACGTTGCCGAGCTGCCCAAGCACCGCCCCGATTTCAAGACCTTCGTACCGGGCCCCATACGGGGTCAGGTAGTCCCGCGAACTTACCCACAGGCGCCGCGCGCCCGAGGGGTTGCCCCGTTCCCAATGGCAGATCGCCACGGCCATCTGGATCAGGCCCTTGTAGAAGTCCTTGAGCGGCGCCACCTCGATCGCCCACAGGTCCTCCAGCACCTCATGCGCCTCGAAGTAGTCCCCCGCGTTGAACAACGCCACATACTCGCGGTATTCCCGTGGCCAGGGGTCCTCGATGCGAGGTGTTTCCAGCTTCAAGCGGTCATCCTTCCATCGAACTCTGATTGCAGAACTTGGGCACAACGGCAGACCCTGTCAAAGAAACTCTGGGCTGGTCGCCCCCGCCCCGCCCGAGCAGCCAGTTCGGGGCCGGAACGGCTTATGCTGTCCCTAGTAAACGGAGGATTACACCGATGACCGTATCCCATCCTGTTGGACCGGGAGATACCCGGACCCGGATCGTGGTGCTGGGGGCCGGTTTTGCCGGGGCCTATTGCGCCAGCGAACTCAGCCGCCGCTTGGGTGCCCGGGCGGATATCCTCGTCCTCGACGCCCACAACTACTTCGTTTTTTACCCCCTTCTGGTAGAGGCCGGCAGCGGCAGCCTGGAACCGCGCCACGCTGTCGTTCCCATCCGCGACTTCCTTGGTCGGGGTGTGCGGTTTCGCCTCGGCGAGGTCCTCGATCTGGACACTTCGGCCCAAACAGTCGGCTACCGCATCGTGGGTGAGCAGGCCCGCCGCACGGCCCGCTACGACCACCTCGTCGTCGCGCTTGGCAGTGTGACCGCCTTTCCCGAGATCCCCGGCCTGCGCGAGAACGCCTGGCAGGTCAAATCCCTCGGCGACGCCGTGGCCCTCCGCGACCAGATGGTGCAGCTCATGGAGCGCGCCAACGTCGCGGAATCGCTGGAGGAGCGCCGCCGCCTCCTGCGCTTCGTGGTCGTTGGCGCCAGCTTCACCGGAGTCGAGGTGGCCGGCGAATTCCACCACTTCCTGCACGAAGGCGTCCATTCCTACCGCAACTTGAAGGAAGAGGACGTGGACGTGATGCTGCTGGATCGCGGACCCCGCATCCTGGCCCCCCTGAGCGAGTCTCTCGCCCGCTATGCCCAGCAGCGCCTTGAGAAACGTGGCATTCGCGTCCTGACTGGCCGCACGATCAGGAGCGCCGAGTCCCGCACCGTCACCATGGACGACGGCACCATCGTTCAGGCCGACACGCTGATCTGGTGCGGAGGCATCTCCCAGAATCCGCGGGCGCGGTCGCTCCCCCTTCCCGGCGACGCGCGCGGCTTCATCAAGTGCAACGTCGATGGCCGGGTGGAGGGATTCCAGAACATCTGGGCCATCGGAGACGGCGCCATCAACCCGCGGCCCAAGGGCGGCACCTACCCCGCCACCGCCCAGGCCGCCATCCGGCTCGGCGCGCGCGCCGGCGCCAACATCGCCCGCGCGATCGCCGGCCGCGCCACGCGCCCCATCAACTTCCGCGACGTCGGGTCCCTCTGCGCCCTGGGCGGAAAGGACGGCGTGGCCCAGGTCTTCGGTCTCCAGATCGCCGGCTTCGCCGCGTGGTGGCTCTGGCGGTCGGTGTACCTTATGAAGATGCCCGGCCTCGGCCGCAAGTTCCGCGTCGCACTCGATTGGACGGTCGATCTATTCTTCCACCGCGACATCGTGCAGTTGGGACTCCGGAGAAAGGGGAATGGGGAATAGGGAATGGCAGTCAAACAAACACAAGGAACGAGCCCATGCCTTACGTCAATGTCCGCATCACCAAAGGCGCAACGAAGGACCAGAAGGCCCGCATCATCCGCGAGATCACCGACACCCTCGTCAACGTTCTCGGCAAGAAGCCCGACCACACCCACATCGTCATCGACGAAATCGACGAGGAGAACTGGGGCTTCGCGGGGGAGCTGACATCGGAGTACCGTGGTCGCCCCCCAAAGTAGCATGGACCTCCTGCCCTTGCCCAACCAGCCTCCCAGTTACGCGAAGGTTTCCGTGTACCGCTGCACGGGCGGGGCGCACCGTTCTACTGTGGCGTACTCCCCGCCTCGCACCGCTCATCCCCATACTCCACCAACTCCCTGATCGTCGGCGCGTCGCCGTTGAGTGCGCACTTGGGGTCGCGTCGGAGCTTGATGGTTCGGAAGCTGGCGCCGAGCGCGTCGTACACGAGGAGGCGGCCGGAGAGGCTGTCGCCGATACCGAGGAGGAGCTTGATGGCCTCGGTGGCCTGGAGGCTGCCGACGACGCCGGAGATGACGCCGAGGATGCCGGCCTCCTGGCAGGAGGGGACAAGGCCCGGCGGCGGGGGCTCGGGGAAGAGGCAGCGGTAGCAGGGCGAATTCGCGCCGCCATCGTTGGCAAACACGGTGACCTGCCCCTCGAATCGCTGCATCGCGCCGCTGACGAGCGGCTTGCGCGCCAGCCAGCAGGCGTCGTTGACCAAAAAGCGCGTCGGGAAATTGTCGCTGCCGTCGATGACCACGTCGGCGTGGGCGATGCGCTCCATGATATTGGCGGCGGTGAGGCGCTCGTTGTGGGCGATGAACTCCACGTCGGGATTGCGCGCGGCCACGGATTCGCGCGCCGACTCCACCTTGGGCGTTCCGATGCTTTGGGTGGCGTGGATGATCTGGCGCTGCAGGTTGCTCAGGTCCACGTTGTCGAAATCGGCGACCTCGATGGTGCCGACCCCGGCGGCGGCGAGATACATGATCGCCGGCGAGCCAAGCCCACCCGCGCCCACCACGAACACGCGCGACGCCAGCAGGCGGCGCTGGCCCTTTCCGCCCACCTGGGGAAGGATCACGTGGCGGGCATAGCGCTCCGCCTGGGCATCGGTAAGGCGCGGCGCTTCCTTCACCCGCGCAGCGTTTCGAGGCGGCAGAGCGCCGAGTAGATGTCGAACGCGAGCACGGTCGATTCGGAGACGGTCTTCTGGTTCACCAGCCTCATGCGCGGGCCCGGGCGCGCCCAGCTTGTGACGATGTAGCTTGAGTTCGACACGATCTGCTCCGACGCGCCGAGGATCATCGATGCCGCGGCAAACTGCTCGCAGAACGGCGTGCCGGGAAGCGCCTGGCGCAGCCGGTGCAGCAACTGCCTCACCAGAATCGCCGAGCCGCCGGTCGCGCCGTGGTCGAAGACCTGAAAGCGAAACGAGTCCTGCTCCAGCCGGATGCCAACCGGCGAGGAGCGCAGGTGGATGTCGATCACCATCTGGGCGTGGGCCGAAAGGTTCTCCCGCATCGGAGCCCCCGCGAGCATTCCCTGCGACGCGGTGCTGACGGCCACGGTACGCTCGCTGACCTCGCCGACCACCACGCAGGCAACATCGGCCCGGGGCACCGCAAGGCGCGCGTCGCCGGCGCGCTCGAAAAGGAAATGCGAATCCTTGGAGTACAGCTCCCCCTGCACGATCAGCTCCTGCCGCGCAAACTCCTCCTCGGAGACGCGGAACGCGCGGAGTCCCTTCGCCGAGAGCACATCGACCCACCGCTGGGCCTCCGCCTCGCGATCCTCGCGGCGGACGATGCGGGGCGTCGGCGCCAGCAGGCGCTGGCGCGCTGTATAGACATCCAACTCCATCACGCGGGCAAACTCCGCCAGCGCGGCCTCGCCCGGCAGCTCGCGGTGCGTGCCAAGGACCACCAAGTGCCCGGGCTCGCGGCGGCGGTCGCCCACGGCCTCGCTCAGCGCGCCATAGGCCTCCAGGTTCGGAGCCGCGACGCCGATCGCGTCGGCCTCGCTGCGTGACTTTCGTTTCATGGCTGCCAACGGCTCGCCTCCGCGGAACGGACTCGGGAGAGCATGTGAACGCCACCCCCTTGAGCGGTCAACGCGCTTGTTGGGCGGATGGCGAGGTCCGATCCGTCTATCGCGAGCAGTTCCCGAATGACACGTCG
Source organism: Candidatus Sumerlaeia bacterium (assembly GCA_038208905.1). Classification (GTDB taxonomy): domain Bacteria; phylum Sumerlaeota; class Sumerlaeia; order SLMS01; family SLMS01; genus JBBQYG01. The sequence continues at coordinate 7,115 of JBBQYG010000068.1, forward strand.
CGATACGGAGGGCTGTAAGGGAGTAGCATGGGCGTCTCGCCCGCGCCGCACGAAGACGCGGCCACGTGGAACCCGAGATGCCGCCGGGGCGCGGGCTAGACGCCCACGATACCTTGGAGTGCGGCAGGAGTTCCGGGAGTTACTCTAGTCGTCCTGCACATAGAAACTCAGGCTTTCCAGTTCCAGCGACAAGTCCACATAGCGCACGTGAACGTCGGCGGGGACCTCCAGCCGCGTGGGCACGAAGTTCAGGAAGGCGTGGATCCCAAGCCCGACAAGGCGGTTGGCGATGTCCTGAACAACCTCGTCGGGCACCGCCAGCACGGCGATGTCCACGTGCTGCCCCTCAAGGCGCGTCTCCAGCTCCTCGACGTCATAGATCACGATGGACGATCGCGACCGCGCGCGGGCCGCCTCGGGGTTGACGTCGAATCCCCACAGCATCGTGAAGCCCTGCTTGAGGAAGCCCCTATAGGACAGCAGCGCCGACCCGAGGTTTCCGACCCCCACCAGCACCACGCGCACCTCGCGGTCCTTGCCCAGGATCCGGCGCAGTTCCCGCCGCAACTCGCCCACATGGTATCCGAAACCCGGGATGCCAAATTGGCCGAAGCACGCGAGGTCCTTGCGCACCTGGGCCGAGTTCAGGCCAAGGCGCCGCGCCAGCTCGGCGGAGCTGACCTTCTCCACTTTCTCGAACTCCAGAAGCTGGAGAATGCGCGCATACAGGGAAAGGCGCTTGATCACCGCGCTGGGAATCTTCCGCGCGTCGAGGTCCGCCCCGTTGCGGTCGCGCGCCATGGCGCTACCCTTCCCCGCGGGCGGCGGGGTCGGCTTGGAGATGTCTTTTCGGGGGCGGGCCATTTCCTCACTCACGCCAACAAAAGACGGAAAAGCACCGGGCGAGCACAAGGGGGAAACGGCGGGGAAAGGCAGGGAGCGGCAGGGAAACGGCAGGGGCTCCCGCTACCAGGGGCCGATGATCAGGTCGAGGTTGGCGAGCAGCAGCCCCATCGCGGCGCTCCACCCGAAGGCGAGCGCGGTGGTGGCCCAGCCCTGCATCCGGGCGTCGGCGACCGCGAAGCGCGCAATCACGGAGGCCAACGCGCCGCCAATGCCGAGGAGCACGAAGCCCCCGATCAGCCCGTAGATAACCGTGGCGATCATGGCACCGACGATCTGGCCGAATCCCGACACGTAGCCGACAAAGGGAACCGGGAACCGATAGGCCACAACCAGCAAGGCCGCGACGGGAACCGCCGCGAGCACCGCGACCAGGGCCCCCCGCGCGGCAAGGCGGAAGGAATAGGCCCGCGGGCTGGGCGGCTGATGGTACTTCGCCATGGTCGTACTCCCGATCCGCGTTGCGTTGCGGCTTCGGGATGTATAGACAACGCGGCGTGAATGCGCTCAAGCCCTATTCCCAATCGCGGCGAGCCCGGTGGGCGGAACTGGGATAGCCCCGGATGCAGCCGAATGGCGGAACCCGGGGGTCATTGTATATACGCTCCAAGGCCCCGACAGGGGCGGCACAGATGCCGACAGGCCGAGGCAAACCGCCTATCCACAGATTGAACAGATTTCACAGATTCATGCAGGGGACTTCCAGGCATCTCCGTGAATCTCTCCACCTCAAACTCTGCGATCTGCGTGCCTCTGCAATGAATGCCGTTTTGTTTTCAGGCGACGACTTGGCTCTGGCATTTCGGAAGATGCTCTCGCGAATTGTTCGCGTCTTCCTGCCCATGCGGCCGTTGGGTTACGTGGCGGGCACTGGCGTCGCGCCGGAATCCCGGTCGGCGCGGGCGACGATGGAGATGTGGCTCTTTTCGGCGAGTTCCACCGCTTCCTTGCGGTCGAAGAACAGCGAGCTTCCCGCGGTGACGCAGAGGGCGGCGGCGCGGGCCGCCACCAGGTGCTTGATCGTGGTGAGGCCCACCACGGGAACGTCGAATCGCATGTCCTGGCGTGGCTTGCTGACCTTGATAAAGACGACGCCCTCTCCCGCTCCGGAGATCGCGCCGCAACGCTTGATCAAGTTGTCGGTTCCCTCCAGCGCCTCCACGGCCACCACCACCTGGTTCTTCACCGCGATGGTCTGGCCGATGTCCAGCCGCCCAAGCTCCTTGGCCAACGGATAGCCGAACTCGATGTCGCGCAGGATATCCTCCGTGGGGCGGACGCGCGGGGTTAGGATGCCTTCCTCGGGCATGCAGCTCTTGAGGAACATGGTGGAGTTGAGGACGGTGAAGCCCTCGCCCTCCAGCTCGTCCACGGCGCGCTTGAGGAGCGAGTCGGCCTTCTTGTTGGGGAGCGTCGCCAGCAGGCGGATCACCCGCGGGTCCAGCGTGAGCTGCTTCAAGAGCAGGATGCCGTGGGGAACGCGCCCGGCGAGGACGAGGTGGCGAACGCCGGTGCCGCGGGAGAGTTCGATCAGCTTGGAAAGCTCTGATATCTTCAGGAAGTGCATCTCGTCGGCGTGCTGGCGCAGCTCCTCGCTCGCATAGCCCTTGATGCCGAAGACGACCACGGCGACGCCCTCGCTCCGCGCGGCCTTCGCCAGCGTCACGGGGAAGTTGCCCTCTCCCGCGATCAGGCCGATGCGCGTGGGCATCTGCTCCAGGCGCGGCTTGGTCGCATCGATATAGATGCCGGGGCTACTCAACGGGGGAACCGGAGCCTTTCTGGAAGGCGAAAAGGAGAGTGACATTGGAGATCAGTTTTCCGTCGCAGTGGACCTCGGCGATCAGGCGCCCGGTGCGCGACTTCAGATTGGAGATTTTCCCGGTAACGTCCAGGCGCATGCCGGGGACGGCGGGGCGGCGGAACTTGGCCTCCTCCACGGTCATCAGATAGGCGATCTTGCCGACGTTCTCCTTGCGGGAAAGGATCCAGCACGCGCCGACCTGGGCGACGGTTTCAATCTGGAGGACGCCGGGATAGATGGGCTCTCCGGGAAAGTGGCCGCGAAAGACCCACTCCGCGTTGGAAAGCAGCTTGTAGCCCGTCATGCCATCGGCGGTGAAATCGGTGATGCCATCCACCAGCAGGAACGGGTGGCGATGGGGAAGGATCTTCTGGATCGTGGCCGAGTCGAAGGGCGGCCAGTAGGCAAACAGGTCGCGCGCGCTGGAGGTTTCGATGACGCTCATTCGGTTATCCTTGCTCCTGCCATGTGGCTGCCAGGCGTTGCGCAAACTTTACGTGGCCGCGGTGCCCGGCGCGCCAGGCCCAGAAATGCCCCCTCAGGACGGCGGGGATCAGCGCCAAGTCACCCAGAAGGTCCACGATCTTGTGACGAACAACCTCGTCGGGAAAGGCCAAAGACTCATTGTAGTAACGTTCGTGGTCGAAAACAACGGCATTCTGAAGGTTCCCGCCGCGAATGAGGCCCGCCGCGCGAAGCTTTTCCAGGTCCGACGCCAGGGCAAACGTCCGCGCTGGCGCCGCCTCGCGCAGGAAACTCTCCTCGTCCACCTCCATCGAAAAGCCCATGTTGCCAACGATGGTGCCGGGGAACTCCACGAAGCACGAAAGCCGCAGGCCATCGTGGGCCGTGGCCACCATCAGGGCGTTGCCATCCTCCACCGTCTCCGCCGCGCCAATGGCCAGCACGGGGCGCGGGGCGCCGGTGTCCTCGGTCCCGGCCTCGCGGATCGCGTTCAGGAACTCCAGCGCGCCGCCGCCGAGAAAGGGAACCTCCGGGCCGGCCTGCTCCACCAGCGCGTCGCTTATCCCCGCCGCATACAGCGCCGCCATCAGGTGCTCGATCTGCTCGAATCGCTCGCCGCCATCGCCCACGATCACCGTCCGGCGGTCGCTGGCCTCGGCATCCGCGTGCCGCCACGTTGCCGGCACCACGGCGCGGCCCCGGGTAAAGGCAATGCCGTGGCCCGCGGCGCACGGACGCAGAGTCGCGCGGCAGGGCGCGCCGCTGTGGATGCCGACGCCCTCGATGGCGACGTCGCGGCGCAGCGTGCGGGTGGTCATGGGCGGCGCGATGCTCACGGGACGAGGGGGAGGATCTCCGGCTGGCGCCCCGCCTTGCCTTCGGACTCCAGCTTGTCCTTCATCGCGGCGGCGCGCAATTCCTCGAAATTGGTGTCCAGCTCGCGGATCACCTGCGGCGTCAGGTCCACCGTGGACCGGCCATAGAGCACCATTTCTCCGCGCACCACCAAGTCGATTCCCCGCCGGTCGGCCACCTTGCCGATATACACGATCACCTGCTCCAGAAGCGGCTCCACCGTGGCGCGCTGGGTCTCGCGGACCTTGCGGGTGAACTTGAATTCCAGCTCGTCGGCCTCCGCCAACAGGTCCAGCGCCTTCTGCCGCCGCGTCGCGCGCTCCTCGTCCGAAAGCACGGCGTTCTGCTGCTCAAGCTGAAGGCGCAGGCGGCGAGCCTCCTGCTTCTTCGCGTCGATCGCGTCCGATTCCTTGGCGAGTTCGCTATCCAGTTCCGCCATGATCTTGCGGACGGAGGCACTGCGCTCCAGCACCAACTCGATATCCACGAACGCCACCCGCGACGGAGCCGCCAACGTAGCGGTATCCGACGTGGCCGACTGGCCCACGGCCACCGACGCCCACAAGGCGACAATGACGCAAAGAATCAGCACGGAGAGAAGGCGGGGCATGTGGAGGGCGAGGGCTTTCATGTCAAGGGCGGGAAGGACACCAAACAGGGGCGGTCGAGCGCAAGGGTCATGGTTTGCGGGGGGGCGGCGGCGGGCAGGAACTCCCAATGCGGCCCAACGGGGAGCGATCCCCCTGTGGTAAACGAGGTATCTGATCCGGCGATAGCCCAGCTTGCTTGAGGAGTTTCAAGAGTCCTACCCGCGGCCCGTGCTCGATTCCATTTGTGTTCATTTGTGTCCATTCGTGGTAACCCTCTCGCGGCGCCGGGAGCCTACCACGAATAGACACTGATAGACACGAATTCTCCCTGCCCGAACCCAATGGAAACCATGCGGAATCAGGAACTCCCAATGCTCCCCCCCTGGGTGAACGGCGTATCTGCTCCGGCGATGGCGCTGCTTGCCTGAGGATATTTAGGAGTTCCTGGGGGCGAGGCATCTGGCGCGAGTTCGACCATATCGTTGCCGTCAACGAAATGATCCTCCGCGCGCTGTACGTCGTCGAAGTCAACCCCGCGCCACCCCCCACCCTCCGCAATCGAACGCCCCCGCTGTACCAACTGGAACTTCCGCGCGTTGGCCAGCCTGCGCCCGAGGTGTCCAGATCACTGATTATGCACGAGTTGACGAGTCCACCCGGCCGCTGGCACCGATCTCTCTCTATCTATTCCCATGAATCGCCGGCCAAGTTCGAGAAACCAACCGGCGAACATACCAACAACCGAAGGGACACTCCCATGAAAACCCGCCTCGTTGTCGTCACCACCTGCATCGTCGGCCTTCTGGCCGCCGGACTTACGATTCCCGCCATTGCACAGCCGAAAGATGGCGAGGGCAGTTCCTGGCGCGCCCGCCGCGGAGGTAGCGAGTGCGGCGGCGAAATGCCCCGCGATGGCGCCCCCCGGCGCGGCCCCGGCGGCCCCGCCGATGGCGAAGCCGGCCACGGATTCGGCCCGCCCCCCCGCGGGCCTGGCGGCCCCGGCGGCGGCCCGCTCGAAGGCGCCATCGGACACGCCATGCGCTCCCTCCATCCCTTCTGGGACGACGACAATCTGACGACTGACCTCAACCTCTCGGTCGAGCAGATAGCGAGCCTCGAAGAGTCCCACGAACTGACCAAGACGAAACTCGAGGAAACCGAAGGCTCCGTCCGCGACGCCGGCGAAACACTCCGCGAGGAGATGCAGAAGGATTCCCCCGATATCGCCGTCGTCAACGGCCTCGTCGATACCCTCACCGAGGCCACCAACGAGAAGGCCAAGATCGTCCTGGGCCACGCGGTGGTGGTGAAGAACGTCCTGACCGCGGAGCAGGAGGAGACCCTTAAGAAGAACGCCCGCCACGGCGGACCCGAGTCGGCGGGCGAGCTCCGCCAGCTCCTCCAGGAAGTCCGCGGGATCGTCCACAACGGCGGCACCCTGGACGACGTCAAGCAGGCCATCGACGACTCCGACCTCTCCGACCCGATGAAGGACCGCGCCATCAAGATGGCCGAGGACCGCGCCGAGAAGCTCCGCTCCGGCGACGGCGCCGTCCGCAAGGGCGCCAAGGGGCCCAAGGAGTAAGCCTTAACCCGGCGCCGCCCCCCCAGCGCCGGAAATCTTACCTCTCTCTCCTCAGGGGGGCTCCCCCCGGTTCAGGAAGCCGGGGGGAGCCAGTTTTTTTACGGGGAACGGCGGGAACAGCGGGAAAGGCGGAATGGGCAGGGGGATCGTTGGGGGCGATTGGGGATCGGCCCACTGGGTTGACGTAGCGTTTGCGTTTTGATCGTGGGCGGCCTGTGCCCGCCTCACCCCGCGCGCTTCCGATGCTCCGTCGTCAGCACGCCAGCGAAGCCCCAGTTTTCCTCGTCGATTTCGTCGATGACGATGTGGGTGTGGTCGGGCTTCTTGCCGAGGACGGAGCGCAGGGTCTCCGTGATCTCCGCCACGATCCTGGCCTTCTGCTCCCGGGTCGCGCCCTACGTAATCCTTGCATTCACGTATGGCATCGCTCGCCCTCTTCGAAGCACGCCTTTCCCGCTGTTCCGCCAACCCCGTCTTTCCCCAATCATTTCATCTCTCATCCCTGCCGCTACGGCAGCACCAACTCCCGCGTCTGGTACAGGGTCCACTGGCCTTCATCGCGGCGGAGTCGGGCGAGGAGCTTGATGCGGACGAGGTTCTTGCTTTCGCCGGGGAGGGCGGTGGTCAGGTGGACCTTGACCCAGGCGGTGGAGCCCAGCGTGCCCAGGCGGTAGTCGCTGCGGCTGACCTCCTCGACAAGCCTGCCCTTGGAGAGGCCGGAGAGCAGCGCGACGTCGAGTTCGCCATTGCCGGCGGCCCCTTGTGACGCGGGATAGATGACGTTGGCATAGGGAGAGAGCGTGTCGCCGTCCTTGGCCAGCCACTCCTCGAACTCGCGGAACTGCCACGCCGCCAACAGGGCGATGGCGATGCCCACCAAGACGAGCGTGCCGCCAACGGCGAGCAGGATGTTGCGCCGCGGCGGGCGGGCCGGTGGCATCGTGATGCTTTCCTCCCCTCGCGGAATGGAGGCGCCGCGACTACTTCGACATGGCAACCCCGGCTGCGTTGGCGGCGCGCAGTTCCGGGGCAACGATGAATTCCCCGGCTTCCTTCATGCGCTTGAGTTCGCCGACGAAGGTGGCCAGGGAGCGCTCCTCGATCAGCTTGGTGCGCGCGATGGCGAGCAGTTCCTCCTCCTCCATGTTGGGGGCGGGGACTTCCTCGCTGACGTAGTAGCTCACCACGTCGCCGCTGCGCAGCATCTGGGGCCGCGTGAATCCGCCCACCTGGAGTTCATCCCACTCCACGCCGAGTTCCAGCGGCGCGTTCTGGAAGGTGTAGGGGCCGCGCTTCTCGAAGCGCGTGCGCACGCGCTTGTCCGAGGGCTGGGAGAGATTGGTCACCACCTTGTCGGGATCCAGGAAGCCGCGGTCGCTGGCGATCGACTGCCGGTCGCGGAGTTGCCCTGCGGCGTCCTCGATCATGTCGGCCATGTAGCCGCTCATCAGGATGCGCATCGCGTCGAGTTCCGCGCGGGAGAGCGCGCCCAGGTCCCGCACGCCGATGCTGAAGGCCCACACGATGCGGGCGGAGCTGGGGGCGATCTTCTCCCGGTTCTCCGCAAGATAGGCATCCACCTCCTCCGGCAACGGGTCGATCTCGGCGCGCTTGGCGCGTACATACGTCGCGCTCCGGTGGTTGGCCGCGCCCATTTCCAGCGCCCCGAGGTAGAAGGGATCCGACGCGAGGCCGGCCTTCTCGATCTCCTGCGTCACCACCTCCCCCACCAGGATGTCGTGGGCCAGCGCGCCCACGGCCAGCTTGTTGGGCTTATCGGGGTCGCCGATCAGCTCCGGGTACATGGCCTTGAACTCGCCCAGCGTCAGGTTGAACTCGCGCACGCGGATGATGTCGGCGTCGTCGGGCATGAACTGGAACAGGCGCGCGCGGTTGATGCCGAAGGAGTCCGTGGCCTTTTCCGCGAGCAAGTATTCGAACTGCTGGGGCAGGAAGTTCGCCCTCAGGTCCGCCTCGATCCGCGGCAACACGGCCGAGAGCGGCTCGGGCTCCTTCTCCTCGCGCTCCACCACTTCGACCAGCACATAGCCGCCCGGCGTCAGGATCGGCGCGCTGATCTGGGTGCGGCCCAAGCGGAAGGCCTCCGTCACGATCTGGGGGTCGATATCGCGCGCATTGCGCTTCACTTCCAGCAGGCGTCCCGGCGGATCGACGAGGAGTTCCGGCGCTTCCGCCAGAAGCGGCTCCAGTCCGCCGCCGGTGGCCGCGCGCACGCGGAGTTCCTGGGCGCGGACGAGCGCCGCCTCGCGCTGCTCGCGCGTGGACTCCGGCGGCACGGGAACGCGCAGGCGGCGCACCACCGCGATGGTCTCCTCGGTGAACTTCTCCGGCGACTGGGCGAAGTGGTACAGCAGGTCCTCGGGGAACACCCGCACCGTGCGGCGGACGACCTTGTCGGCCCACAGGATCCGCGCGGCCGGCGAGGCGTATATACGCGCGGCGCGCGAGGCGAACTCGATGTCCGAGGCGGTGGTCGAATCCGGCGCCTCGCGGGAACTCATCAGGAACTGCGCCTGGAGGTCCAGCACCTCGCGGACGCGGTTCTTTTCCTGCTCGGTAAGGTCCTTCCACCGCGTGGCGATCTGGGGATCCAGCAGGCGGGTAACGACCGAGTAGAGAAACAAATCGGCCTCGGTGATGCGGATGCCGGGGGCCTGGACAAGGACCGCGTCCCCGCCGCGGAAATCGGCGACGGAGATGCCCGGCGGGTTGGCGACGCCCGCGCGGGGGGCCGCCACAATGGAAACAGCGGCGGCGGCGAGAACGGCGATGGCCGCGCGGATGGATCGAATCTGAATCACGGGCTGGCTCCCTTGAGCTTGCGAATGAACTTCGAGAGGATCGTGGGCGGCTCGCCGCCCCCGTGTGTTGCCTCCGCGCGGTCCAGCCCCGCGAAGGGTTGCTCCATGGCCGCGCGGCGCAGAACCCACGCCCGCATTGCGGACGCCGAATCCGCCGCGTCCCCGGTGTCGCGGGCAGGCGCCGGAGCGGCCACCCATGCGAGGAACGACGCCAAGGTCGCCTCCGGCGCGAAATCGCGCAGGGCGGCCCGCCGGGCCCGCGCGGCACGCTCCTGCCATGCCCCGGAATCGCGCGCGGATTCAACCAGAACATCCGCCAAGCCCGCCGCGTCGCCAAGGGGAACCACCGCACCCAGGCCGTGGCGCTCGATCCACTCGGCGATTTCCGTCCCCCGCGTTGTGATCACTGGCAGGCCCGCCCCCATCATGTTCGTCAGGCGGTTTCGCGCCCCAAAGCGCGTTTCCGTGTTGGCGCCGTCGATGTTGATACCCACATGGGCCGTCGCGTGGAGATCCAGCACATGGCGGAAGTCGATCCATCCCAGCGCATGGACCCGGTCGGCGGGGAGATCGGCGGCCAGCGACTGAAACAGCGCGTGGGTGGCCTCGTCATGGCCCACGATGGCACCGCCGGTGGCCACAAAGTGGAGGCTGGGCTCCGACTCCATCGCGCGCTTCAACGCATCGCGAAGGAGCGGTATATCCGTCCACGAATTGAAGCCGCCCGACCACAGCACCACCCGGGCGCCGGGAGGCACGCGACCCTTCAGAACCGGAGCAAGACCGGCACGCCGCTCCAGCCGCGCATAGTCAGGATAGACCGCGTTGGCCACGGAAACGGCCATCTCCTCCGCAAAGAGGGAACCGGTCAAGCGCCCGATCATCGCCAGCTCACCGTAAAGTGCGTAGGCTTGTCGATCCGTCACCGTGGAGAAGCGATCCGCCGCCAGAAGCGTCAGGGCCTCCATGCGCCAGAAGTGGCTGTATGACCCCTTGTTCCCCGCCGCCACCGCCACTTGAGCCTCCGCCATCGTCCACCCGTTTAGGTCCGCCCACAGCGGGCGCCCCATCCGGGGATTCTGGAGCATCCTCAGCCACGACAGCAGGTAGGCCGGATAGGCGTTGATACCCACCAGCGCGTCCGGGCGGGAGCGCTCGATGTACTCGGCAATCACCGGCAGGATGCGGTTCTGATCGTTGCTAAGGAGCCGCGTATACCGGAAGCCCTGATAGTCGGCGTTCTCGGCGGGGGGATCCACCTCGTCCCGGGTCGTTCCGGGAATCGGCACCGTCATCAGGTGGACTTCATAGTCCTCGTGCCGGGCCAGCAACGGGGCCGCGAAGTGCCACGTGCGCAGGCACTGGCCGCTCATCACCGTGGCGCCGTCCTCCAGAAGGGGCCCCGTGCCGAGGAGGAAAAGCCGCCTCACCGGCGCCTCCACAAATCCGCGAGTTGGAACGGCGCCCATGCCCACGCCAGCGCACACGGCCACAGGTGCTCCCACGGCTGGTGGCCCACGATCCACTTGGCCTCCGCCCGAAGCGCCCGCGCCATGCCCAGCGGCCCCCGGTTCTTGAGCAGATAGCGAATCCGGTTGCGGTGATACAGGCGCAGGAACCGCTGGCTCAGGCGCCCCGTCGTCTGGCTCTCGTGATGAACCACCCGCGCGGCGGGAACCACCGCCAGCTCCCACCCGGCGCGACGCGCCGCCTCGCAGAAATCGACCTCTTCGAAATAGATCGGGAAATAGCCCTGATCCAGAAGCCCCACCTGGGCCATCACCTCCCGCCGGATCGCGATGGCGGCGCCCGTCACATAGTCGCAGGGAATGACCTGATCCGGCGCGGCGTCCTTCGATTCCTCGCCCCACGCCAAGTGATCCGTCAGCCCGTTGGCGTGAACCACGGCGCCAAGATGCTGCACGCGGCCCCCCTCGCCGGGATACAGCAACTGACACCCCGCCACGCCCAGCCGCGGGTTCGCCGCGAACGCCTGAGCCAGCGGCGCCAGCCAGCCGGGCTCCGGCTCCGTGTCGTCGTTCAACAGCACCACCACATCGCCCGTGGCGTTCACAATGCCCAGGTTATTGCCACCCGCAAAGCCCAGGTTCCGCGGAGACCGGATGCACCCCACCGCCGGCCAGCACCGCGCCACATGACCCGACAGGCCGTCAGTGCTCCCATTGTCCACCACGATCACCTCCCCCGGAGCCGGGTCACACGCCGCCAACGCCCGCAACGGCATATCAATCCGCGCGCGGCCGTTGAGGGAGACGATGATGACGGAGACGTTCATGCCGCGAGCGTGGGGGAAGGGCGGGGGGAGACGCAAGGGGGGCGGGGTGGTTGGAATCTGGGTACACAGAACGATGAGTGAACCGGAAAAGCTGATCCCTCCGTATGGCGGCTACCGGAAGCTGAACAGCTTTCAGTGGCTCAACCCGCGTATGACGTGACGGTTAGGTTTTGCGACCGCTACGTTGAAAAGCGCAGCCGCACC
>JBBQYG010000069.1:0-18578 GCA_038208905.1 Candidatus Sumerlaeia bacterium
GGGGGGGTTGGCGATGGGGGGGCGGTGGGGGAGGGGGCGCTGGAAGTTCATTGGGAGGGAGGGGAACTGGGAATCGGGAATGGGGAATGGCGTCCGAGTCGGAAGCTGGTGGAAATGTTGCGGCGCGGAGGTGGGGGGGAAAGCGAGAACTGCCGCAAACCCGAGCGAGGCGCAGCCACTCCTATTCCCGATTCCCCGTTCCCCATTCCCCCAACTCCACCCCTAGCATCTCCTCCCCCTTTCTTTGGCTTGCCAAACACAACAGCTTGTGGTTTTCTGGGTGTAATCTGGAAAGTTTGGGTGGGGTGGGTGGGATTATGATGGCCTCTGGGGGCGGGGGGCGTGCGTTATTGGGGCTGCCAGTTGGGATTTCAGTATGATTTCGCAGTTTGGCTTTGACTTTGTGAAAAAAATCACAAGCCTCCTGTTTCAAGACTTGCCGCTCCCCCCCGAGGTCTGATGCCGACTGCCCAAAACCAAGGCCCCTTGCGGAAAGCGCCCACCAGCGCTTTCGAGCCGGGCTTCCTGCTGCCTTGCCATGGCGGCAAAGAGGAATGCGAGATATGCTGACGCAGTATTGGAGAGTCTTCGCGCTGGTGATCGCCCTCATGTCGGTGAGCGCCTACCAGCTATACGGCGTGTTTTCCAACGTGGGCTATGCGCCGACCCAGCCGATTCCCTTCAGCCACGTGATTCACGCGGGGGTGCTCCAGATGGAGTGCCTCTATTGCCACCACCAGGCAGAGAAGGGTCCCTATGCGGGAATCCCCGAGGTGGCGTCGTGCATGGGTTGCCACTCGATCGTGAAGACCGACAGCCCATATATCAAGAAGTTGGCGGATTACTACGAGCGCGGCGAGCCGATTCCGTGGGTCAAGATTCACCGCCTTCCCGATCATTCCTATTTCAGCCACAAGTGGCACGTGGCCGCGGGCATCTCCTGCCAGGAGTGCCACGGCCCAGTCCAGAACATGCCGGTTGTTGCCCAGTGGTCAAAGCTCGAGATGGGCGCGTGCATGACCTGCCATCGCCAGGACACCTACGTCAGCCAGATCAACCACCCGCCCACCTATCACGAGCTGCCCTTCGAGCAGACGGAACTGGAAGCCGCGGCGGAAGTGGTTTCGGCAGATGGTGCCGGGTTCGACAGCGCCGTGAAGTATGCAGAGCGCCACCGTGGCGCCGACTTGGGGCCGGAAGAAGCGCGCGCGCTGCTGGCGCGGCTGGAAGAGTACCGCAAGGACAAGTACCTGCATGGCCGCGTGGCGCAGTTGCGCAATGCCAACGCGTCCGTGGAATGCAGCACCTGCCACCACTGAGACCACATGAGCATCGAGCCGCCCACCGCACTGAACGCTGAGCCGACCACGGGGTCGGGCCACCCGGAGTATTGGACCACGCTCTCCGAGTACGACCGCGACGAGGAATACCTCTCGCGCGCCGGCGAGGAATTCTATCCCGACGCGAAGCCGGAGAAGGACTTCGAGGGCTCCGCGAGCCTGGAGGACCACCTGGCGTCGCCGGTCAAGCGGCGCACGTTCCTGAAGTTCTCGGGCTTCGCGGCGCTGGCGGCGATGATCCAGGGGTGCGAGCGCCCGGTGGAGCAGGTGCGCCCGTATATACACAAGCCGGAAGAGATCACCCTCGGCAAGCCCAACCTGTATGCCTCCACGCTGACGGACACGGGCGAGGGCTATGGCCTGCTGGTGACTTGCCGCGAGGGACGCCCGATCAAGCTGGAGGGGAATCCCGACCACCCGGTGAACCGCGGCACGCTCAGCGCCCGGGCCCAGGGCTCGATCATCGATTTGTACAACCCCGACCGCATCCGGTTTCCGATGCGCCTCAAGCGCTCCTTCGCGGGCGAGATGGGCGAGGGCCTCCAGCCCGACGCGACGGTGAAGATGGCGGACCTCGACCGGGAGATCGGCGAGAAGATCCGCACGGCGACCGGCAAGGTCGTGCTGCTCTCGCGCACGGCGACGGGTCCGGCGAACGAGCGGCTGATCGCGGACTTCCTGGCGCAGGGCCGGAACTTCGAGCACGTCGTCTACGATCCGATGAGCGGTGGCGACGAGCGCCGCGCCCACCTGGACGCGTTCGGCGAGGAAGTAACGCCGCGCTATCTGTTCGACAAGGCGGCGGTGGTTGTCGCGCTGGGCGGAGATCCGCTGGGCCAGGGCGTGTCGCCGGTCGAATACCAGCATGGCTTCGCCAAGCGCCGCGATCCCGCCTCGGCGGAAGGCATGTCGCGCGTCTATGCGTTCGAGCCTGTGCCGTCGCTGACGGGCATGTCGGCGGACTATCGTTTCGTGGTGCGGCCGGAGCACCTGATCGCGGTGGGCCTCGGCCTCGCGAACTTGCTGCTGTTCGGCGGCGCGGAATACGCGGGCGCGAACGCGTCCTCGTTCGCGGGCAACGCGGACGTGCGGCGCCTTGTGGAGCCCTTCACGGCGGCGCGCGTCGCCAAGGACACGGGCATTGCGGAGAAGGAGCTTCAACGCGTCGCCGCGTCGCTGCACGCGCACCCGGGCCGCTCGATCGTCTATACACAGGGAACCGGCGGCGCCACGGCCTCGTCGGGGGCGCTGGCGGTGGTCGGCGTGTTCCTGAACTCGATCTGCGGCAACTACGCGGAGACGATCGACGCGACGCTGTCGCCGTCGATGCAGGCGATGGGCGACGTCCGCGCGCTGCTCGGCCTCGTAAACGACCTGAAGGCCGGCGCGGTGTCTGTGCTGATCGTCAACGGCGTGAATCCTGTCTATACGCTGCCGCCGTCGACGGGCTTTGCGGAGGCGCTGGGCAAGGCGGGCTATCTGGTGACGGTGGGCCGCATGATGGACGAGACGGCGGCGCTGTGCGATGTCGCGGTGCCGGGCGTCCACGGGCTGGAGGGCTGGGGCGACGCACAGCCGCAACGCGGCGTGCTGGGCCTTCAGCAGCCGGCCGTGCGGCGCATCTTCGGCGAGCTGGCGGCAAACCCGCTGTATGACACGCGCGCGTGGCAGGAATCGCTGATGGCGTTCGTGAACGCGGCGGGCGCCAAGACCTTCATCCGCGAGCTGACGCAGCCGGAGATCCAGGCGGCGCTAGACGACGCGGGAACGACGGACACACTGACGCTGGCGCCGGGCACGCTGGGGCCGCAGGCGATTTCGTGGTACCAGTACCTGCGCGAGACATGGCGCGAGCGCGTGTTCGCCAAGGGCAGCTACGCCGCGAAGGATTTCGACACGTTCTGGAACGGCGCGGTTCAGAAGGGCCTGATCGACCTCGTGGGCGAGGACGCGCGGAAGGGTTCCTTCAGCGCACCGACGTTCAAGACGGCGGCGCTCTCCGCGGTCACTGCGCCCGAAGCGAGCGGCACCGTGCTGGTGGCCTATGCGACGGTGGTCCACGGCGACGGCGAGTCGATGGGGAATCCGTTCCTGCTGGAGCTTCCCGATCCCGCAAGCAAGATCTGCTGGGACAACTATGCGGCGATCTCTCCGGCGATGGCGGAGTCGCTGGACCTGAAGGACGGCGAGCACGTGGAGGTCACCGCCAATGGCGAGTCGATCACGGTGCCCGTGTTTGTGCAGCCGGGGACGCATCCCGATGTGGTGGGCGTGATGCTGGGCTGGGGCCGCAATGCGTTTGGCGGCGTCGGCGACGCCGTCGGCGGCAATGCCTTCAAGCTGGCCAAGGTGCATGACGGCGGCGTGGCGACGGCGGGCGCGGAGGTCAAGATCGCGCGCGTTTCCGGCAAGACGAACCTGGCCAACACCCAGGGCCACAACTACCTGTTTTCCAACTCGATGGCGGGATTGAACGTCAACGAGCAGCACGGCGACGCGATCCCCGAGAACGCACAGCTCAACGAGCAGGGGAAGCCGGTCTATGACCGCCCCATCCTTGGCGAGACGACGCTGAACGAGTGGAAGAAGAATCCGTTCCACGCGTATCCCAATAACGCCGATCACAACACGAATCCCCCGTCGATGTGGGAGGCCTCCCACAAGTACGTTGGCCATCACTGGGGCCTGGCCGTCGACCTGAACGCCTGCAATGGCTGCGGCGCGTGCATGGTCGCGTGCTCGGTGGAGAACAACGTGCCGGTGGTGGGCCGGTACGAGGTGCAGATGGGGCGCGAGATGCACTGGATCCGCATCGACCGCTACTATCGCGGGGACAAGAACAACCCCGACTTCGTCCAGATGCCGCTGATGTGCCAGCACTGCGACAACGCCCCGTGCGAGACCGTGTGCCCCGTCATCGCGACGATGCACAACGACGAGGGCCTCAACGTGATGGTGTACAACCGCTGCGTGGGGACGCGCTACTGCGCCAACAACTGCCCCTACAAGGTGCGCCGCTTCAACTTCTGGCAGTACACGGATTTCCGCACGGGACCGGATCGCAGCGAGGGGAGCGGCGACAAGCGCGTCTCTCCGCTGGAACTGGTCCTGAATCCCGACGTCACCACGCGCACGCGCGGCGTGATGGAAAAGTGCAGCTTCTGCATCCAGCGCATCCGCCGCGCCAAGGACACCGCGCGCGACACGGGCGAGCCGCTGCCGGACGGCGCGATGGTCACGGCCTGCCAGCAGACTTGCCCGGCGAAGGCGATCACCTTCGGCGACCGCAACGACCGCAACTCGGCGGTGACCAAGAAGTTCCTGGACCCGCGCTCCTATGGCCTGCTGGTGGACCTGAACACCGATCCCTCGGTTCGCTATCTGGCGCTGGTGAGGAATCGCGACGAGCCCTCTCCCTATCGCACGAAGTACCAGGCCCATCGCCTGCACAAGGCCCACGACAAGCATTCCCACGACGACCACGGGAGTGGAGAAGCGGGCCACGACCATTCCACCGACGCACCATCCCAGTCGCACTGAGTGAAGGAAGATTGACGCGCGCATGAGCCTCGCACTGGAACCAGACGACAAACACCTGCTGAGCCCGGCCATCAAGATGGACCGGGTGACGGAGGATATCCTGGCCCCGATGGGCCGGTTTCCCTCGCTGCCGTGGCATCTTGCCTTCGGGCTGGCGCAGGGGGTGGCGCTGCTGCTGCTCGCGCCGGTGGCGTACCAGATGTTCTTTGGGCTTGGTATCTACGGCATCACGAACCCCAACGGCTGGGGCGTGTTCATCGTCAACTTCGTGTTCTGGATCGGCATCGGCCACGCGGGCACGCTGATCTCCGCGATTCTGTTTCTGTTCCGTCAAAACTGGCGCACCTCGATCAACCGGTCGGCGGAGGCGATGACGATCTTTGCCGTGATGACCGCGGGCGTGTTCCCGCTGGTTCACGTCGGGCGCACATGGGTTGCCTACTGGCTGGTGCCGTATCCGGCGGAGCGGCAGATGTGGGTGAACTTCCGCTCGCCGCTGCTGTGGGACGTGTTCGCCGTGACGACGTACTTCACGGTGTCGCTGCTGTTCTGGTACCAGGGCCTCCTTCCCGACTGGGCAACGGCGCGCGACCGGGCCAAGAACAAGTTCTTCCGCACGCTGTACAGCGTGTTGAGCTTCGGCTGGACGGGTTCGGCGCGGGACTGGAACCACTACGAGCGCTGCTACCGGCAGTTTGCCTTCCTCGCGGCGCCGCTGGTGCTCTCGGTGCACTCGATCGTGTCGTTCGACTTCGCGGTGTCGCTGATTCCCGGATGGCATACAACGATCTTCCCGCCCTACTTCGTCGCGGGCGCCATCTTCTCGGGCTTCGGCATGGTGGTGACTCTGCTGGTGATCATGCGAAAGCTCTATAAGCTGGAGCACTACATCACGCTCACCCACATGGAGCTGATGAACAAGGTGATCCTGGCCACGTCGCTGATCGTGGGCTACGCCTACGCGTCGGAGTTCTATATCGCCTGGTACTCGGGCCACGAATACGAGCAGTACCAATTCCTTCTGCGCCCCTTCGGTCCGTATGCGATTACCTTCTGGACGATGGTGATCTGCAACGTCGTCATCCCCCATGCGTTTTGGTTCCGGTCGATCCGGCGCAGCATCCCCTGGATGTTTGTCATCTCGATCTTCGTCAACGTGGGCATGTGGTTCGAGCGGTATAACATCTTCATCATCTCCCTGCACCGCGACTTCCTGCCGTCGAACTGGGGGATGTACTACATGACGCCGTTCGACTATGCGATCACGATCGGGTCGTTCGGGATGTTCTTCACGCTGTTCCTCGCGTTCAGCCGCGTGTTCCCCACGCTGGCGATCGCCGAACTGAAGGCCACGCTGCCGGAGCCCTCGACTGGTTCGCGGCTGGGCCACGATCACGGGCACGCGGACCACGCCCACAAGCCCGCGGAGGTGCACTGATGGCTCGCGTCCGCGTTCCAGCGGTTCTCGGTTTCTACGACGACGCCCACGACCTTTCCGAGGTGGCCGGCAAGGCCAACCACGAGAAGGGCTTCAAGGACCTCGACGCCTACTCGCCGTATCCCATCCACGGGATCGAGGAGCAGCTCGGCCTCAAGTCCTCCTGGGTGACCATTCCCGCGCGTCTGGGGCTAGTCTTCGGGGCGTTCCTGGGGTTCAGTTTCCAGTCGTGGACGTCGTCGGTCTCCTGGGCGGTGAACATAGGCGGCAAGCCCTACATCTCGTGGCCGGCGTGGATCCCGATCACGTTCGAGGCCGGGGTTCTGATGGCGGCGTTCTGCAATCTGACGGCGATGTTCATCGCGTGCGGCCTGTATCCCAAGCCCAAGACGATCGTGCTGAGCAAGCGCATCACCAACGACCGCTTTGTGCTGGTGATTCCGGTGAAGGACGACGCGGAGGAGGCGGAGGCGGTGAGTTTCCTGAGGGAGAACAAGGCCCTGAAGATCAAGATCGTGGACGCGCTGGACAAGGAGAAGGGCCGTCTGGTTTTCCGCAGCGCGCCGCTGGCGGGGGAGGGGGCCCCGGCATGATGAACCGCCTCGCCCAACTTCTGGTCGCCGTTCTTGGTGTGGCCGCGCTCTGCGGATGCGAGCCGCGCACGGAGCGCCGCGAAATCCAGTTCATGCCCGACATGTATCGCAACCCCGCCGTGAAGGCCCAGGAGAACGAGGCGTTCCTGAAGCATGGGACGATCGCGAGCGTCGTGCCGCCGGCGAATACGATGCCGGTCGGGTTCACGCGGTATCCCTTCAAGGCCTCGGAAGGCATCCGCGCCGGCGACGAGCTGGAGAACCCGCTGCCGGTAACGCGCGAGGTCCTCGAAACCGGCCGCAAGTACTTCAACATCCATTGCATGGTTTGCCACGGCGCGACGGGTGCCGGCAACGGTCTGGCCACGCGAGCGAATCGCGAGGCGGGGATGCCGATCCCGCCATCGCTCTATACGGACAAAATCCGCGATTGGAAGGACGGCGAGATTTATCACACGATCACGATGGGCCAGGGCCAGATGCCGGCGTATGGCGCGCGCATCGACGCCGTTCACCGCTGGGCGATCGTCCACTACGTCCGCGCGCTGGGCGAAGCAGCCCGGCCCACGGAGCAGGACCTCGAGGCGGTGGAGAAGCTGGGCTGGGACGCGGCGATGATGGACAATCCCGCGCGCCCGGAAGATCCCGCCAAGCTGCGCTCCGTTTTCCGCCTCGACTTCGACCAGACCACCAAGCCCTGACCCACGGAATTCTCAGATAATGCACGGAAACCGCATCACGCACATCAACGACCCGGGGCCTCTCAAGGTCTCGCCGGTGCTGCCGATCCTCTTCCTCGTGCTCGCGGCGTCGGGCCTGGGGGCGTTCTTCTACAGCGCGTTCACGGGCACCCACGTCCAGCGCCAGCACGCATGGGCCAACTTCCTCGTCTCGGGAACGTTCTTCTGGTTCCTCTCGATGGGGGCGGCCGCGTTTCTCGCGATCAACTACATCGTCAGCGCCAAGTGGTTCGTGGCGATCAAGCGCGTGCCCGAATCGCTGGCAAGTTTCTCTTACCGCGGCGGGCTGATCTTTCCGCTGCTGACGATCCTCGGCGTCGCCTATCTGTATCCGTGGGCCAACTCGCCGTTCTACCAGGAGCTGTGGGGAATCGCCGCGCCGGACTATCCCTACGAGGGAACCGTGAAGCAGTTCTGGCTCTCTCCCTCGGTTCACTATGTCAAGCTGGTGGCCTACATCGTGCCGCTGGCGCTGATGACGTTCGTGCTGGTGAAGCTGTCGAGCACGCCCGAGCCCCATGCGGAGGGACCGCTGAAGTCGAAGCGGCTCGGCTACTCGATCTTCTTCATGACCGCCTTCGCGCTGCTGTTCTCGTTCTTCGCGTGGGAAATGCTGATGTCCACGGAGCCGAAGTGGTTCTCGACGATGTTCGGCGTGTACTGCTTCATCGGCGCGTTCAACGCCAGCATGGCGTTGATCATGCTGCTCCTGTTCTACCTGAAGACGCGGACGCAGTATATACCGGGTCGCCAGATGTATGACATGGGCACCTACGTGATGGCGTTCTCCACGTTCATGATGTATATCGGCTTCTCCCAGTTCATGCTGATATGGTACGCCAATCTCTACGACGAGACGTTCTGGTACCTGAAGCGGTACGAGGGCGGCTGGATGTTCTACACGGTGGCGATCCCGATCCTCAAGTGGGTGATCCCGTTCTTCCTGCTGATGCCGTCGCCGTGGCGGACCAAGCTGTGGGCGCAGTTGGTGAGCTGCTCGGCGATTCTGGTGGGCCAGTTGATGGACCTGATCTACATCGTCTATCCGGCCTACTATCCGTCGCTGGCGGCTGCGTGGCCCTCGACCGGCGCGATCGCGCTGAACGTGCTGATCTTCATGGGGCCACTGGGCCTTTTCGGGTGGAGCACCGTGACCTACCTTTCCTCAAAGTCCCTCGTGCCGGTGGGCGACGAGGACCTGCTGTCGAGTGTGAATGGGGATTACCTACATGCTTAACGCGACCCGAGGTGGAAAGAAGGACCTCAGCACGATGCTGCTGTTCCTCCCGCTGTTGATCCTCGCGGGGTTCCTGCTCTACTTGACGATCTCGATTCCGTTCCGCATGGGGCTGACGTCGGGGACGCGCGACGCGGCATACTATGTCCCCGACAAGGACAACGAAGAAGAGGAGCCGAAGATCGTGGATCATCGCAAGCTGATCCAGCCAACGCCGGAACTGATCGCGCTGGGCGCCAAGGTCTATGGGGCGAACTGCGCGTCGTGCCACGGCGACAAGGGCTACGGCGACGGCGCGGCGGGAAAGAATCTGGCCCGCAAGCCGCGCAACTATCACAGCAAGGACGGCTGGATCAACGGCACGTCGGTGTTGCAGATGTACAGCACGCTGGAGAAGGGCGTGGGCGTGGGCATGGCGGCCCAGACGGCGCTGACTCCCGAGCAGAAGTACGCCGTGATTCACTTCGCGCATTCTGATTTTATGAAGGAAATCGGCTATACCGAAACGACGCAGGCGGACATCGATTCGCTCCCCGCGCCGGCGTTGGGCGGCGGCGCGGTAAAGATCGATCCCTACGCCGAGACGCGCATGCCGATCGAATTCGCGATCAGGAAGCTCGTCGAGAAAACCGCAGTCGAGGCTCCCAAGCCTGCGGCTACCCGCGGCGATGGACTCGGCAAGTCGCTCTACGAGGCGAACTGCTCGACGTGCCACGGGCCATCGGGCGAAGGCGTGCGCCCGCGCAAGCTGGGCTCGGCACTGCAATTGCAACAACTCGCGTGGGGCTCGTCGCTCCTTGGCGGAGAGGCCAAGTGGACGGAGGACTACGAGAGCTTCCAGAAGATCGTGACGGAGGGCGTGCCCAGCGGCATCAAGCCGGGCTTCCCGACGCTGACCGAGAATGAATTGAAGGCGCTGCACGAGTATACGAAGTCGCTTCGACGGTAAGACGAGGAAAGAGTGACGGCCATGAACAAGAAGGACATCCGCGCACTGGTGGTGATCTGGATCGTGGGAACGCTGATGGCGTTCCTGACGGCGGCCCTTGTGTATGCGGCCTACCCGGGCGGCAGCCTGCCGGAAGGATCGGCCCCCACGGCCGAAACAGCGACCACCAGCTGGATCAGCGCGCCGGCCTCCCCAGTGGCCGACAGCGTGCGCGTCAACTTCGCCTGGACGATCGCGGTGATCTTCCCGTTCCTCTACGCGCCGATCATGACCTTGATCTATTGCATCTTCCGATTCAGCCGGGAAAAGAACCCCAACGCCGACCAATTTCACGAGCACGTGCCCCTCGAGGTCGCATGGACGATCCTTCCCGCGCTCATTCTGGTGGCGATGGCGGTGCCCGCCTACCAGGTTCTCGTCCTGATGGAGAAGCGGCCGACAAATCCCGACGTGGTGCTGGACATCACCGGGCATCAGTTCTTCTGGAGCTACAATTTCCCCAAGTACGACGTCTCGGTCACCGACGACGGCACGGGGAGGAGCCCGGTGCTGCTTCCCGTGGACAAGGACGTGCTGCTCAAGGGGACCGCTTCCCAGGTTAACCATGCGTGGTTTGTGCCGGCGTTCGGCGTGAAGTTCGACGTGTTGCCGGGCCGCACGACAACGTCGTGGGTTCGCCCGAATTCCCAAGGCCTTTTCAAGGGCCAGTGCGCGGAGCTTTGCGGCGCGCTGCACGCCTACATGTGGATTCACGTGAAGGTAGTGCCGGAGAAGGAATTCTATGCGTGGCTGAAGGAGAAGGGCGCCACCTTTCCCCCGGACGAAGCGGCGCGAATTTCGCAACTGCTGGGCGAAGAGGTCGAGGTGACCGCCGCTCCGGCACCGGGCGACACACTCGCCCTCGCCGCGAAATGAACTTCCTCCCGCTTTCTGGTCTTCCCCAATTTATCACCCTTTCCCCCGCTGGAGTTTAGCCGATGAGTATCGCACCGCCGGAAAAACAATCAAAGGCCGCCGCCGTGGAGGTTCCCCTCTACGTTCCGGTGGAGGACGCGCCCCACGCGCCGACCCCGTCCCACAAGGGGATCATGCGCTGGTTGACGACGGTCGATCACAAGCTGATCGGCGTAATGTACCTGTGGTTCGCGGCGTTTTCCGCGGTCGCGGGCGGTGCGCTGGCGGGCGGCATTCGCGCGCAGCTTACCTTCCCCGAGGGCATTACGATCAGTGGCACGGTGTACCGCGTGATGTCGCCGGAGCTTTACAACCAGTTCATCGGCATGCACGCCTCCTTCATGATTTTCTTTGCGATCATCCCGGCGTTCGCGGGCTTCGGCAATTACCTGGTGCCGATCATGATCGGCGCGCGCGATATGGCATTCCCCAAGATGAACGCCTTCGCCTTCTGGATTCTGATTCCCGCGGCAATCATGATGATGCTGAGTTTCCTGTGGGGCTCCACCGGCGCCGGGTGGACGGGTTATCCGCCGCTGTCGTCGCGCGCGTATTCGCCGCTGGCGGGCGTGGACATGTGGATCTTCGGCGTTCACCTGGCGGGCATCAGCTCGATCATGGGCGCGCTGAACTTCATCGTCACGATTTCCAACATGCGCGCGCCGGGGATGAAGTGGTTCAAGATGCCGCTCTTCTGCTGGGCATCGCTGGTCACTTCGTGGCTTCAGCTTGTGGCGACACCGGTGCTTGCGGGCGTGATGACGATGCTTCTGACGGACCGCATGATGGACACGGGTTTCTTCAATCCGGCCAAGGGCGGCGATCCGCTGCTCTACCAGCACATCTTCTGGTTCTACAGCCACCCCGCGGTTTACATCATGATCCTGCCGGGATTCGGGATGGTTTCCCAGATCATGGCGGCGTTCGCAGGCAAGCCGCTCTTCGGATACAAGGGCATGGTCTACGCCACGGCGTTCATCGGGATCATCGGCTTCCTGGTATGGGGCCACCACATGTTCACGGCGGGGATGGAGCCGTGGCTGCGCGCCTACTTCAGCTTTATGACGATGGTGATCGCGGTGCCCACGGGCGTGAAGATCTTTAGCTGGCTGGCGACGCTCTGGGGCGGGTCGATCCGCTTCACGGTGGCGATGATGTATGCGCTCGGGTTCCTTGGGCTGTTCACGATCGGCGGAATCTCCGGCGTGTTCCTGGCCAACGTGCCGTTCGACGTGCAGGTGCACGATACCTACTTCGTGGTGGCGCACATCCACTACGTGCTGTTCGGCGGCTCGATCATGACGATCCTGGGGGGGCTGTATTTCTGGTTCCCCAAGATGTCGGGCCGGTATCTGGACGAGAAGCTGGGCAAGGTGATCTTCTGGCTGATCTTCACGGGCATGAACATCACGTTCATGCCGATGCACTGGCTGGGGATCGCCGGCATGGCGCGGCGCATCTATACATACCGCGAGGAGTTCCACTCGCTGAACCAGCTCATCAGCTTCGGCTACCTGTTCATGCTGGCGGGCGGCATCCTGCTCTTCGGCAACCTGTTCTACACGCTGATCGCCAAGAAGCGCACGGCACCCAATGATCCGTGGGGCACCAACGACGTGCAGAAGACGTTCGAGTTCATGACGACGTCGCCGCCGCCGCCCCACAACTTCGACCGCGTCCCGAAGGTCGCCTGATGACGCAGGAAGTCGTGACGACGATGACAAAATCCGCCCGCCGAGCCTCCGGCCTTCTCGTAGCACTGATCGCGCTCTGCTTCTGCATGGTGACGCTTGGCGGCTATGTGCGGCTGAGCGGATCGGGTCTCTCGATTCCCGAGTGGCCGCTGTTCACGGTGGCCGACAGGTCCACCGCCACGGGGGAAGCGGTGCGCGTGCGCAGCGTGCTTGCGCCGATGAACGAAGCCGGGTGGGAGAAGTTGCTGGCGACCCTTCAGGAGACCCTTCCGCAGTACGAGGGCATGGCGATGGTCGAATTCAAGCGCATGTTCTGGATCGAGTGGTCCCACCGCGGGCTGGCGTCGATCATCGGGCTTGTCTATGTCACGTTCCTGATCGTGGTGCTGGGGAGCGCCGAGCTGCGCGGGCGCATCGGCAAGCACGCGGTCTCGGGCTTGTTCCTGCTGCTGGGCCAGGCGGTGATCGGCGGGCTGGTGGTGCTGTTGCATCTGCTGGCGGTGAAGGTCGCGCTGCACTTGGTCGTGGCGTTCTTCTTCACCTCCCTGCTGGCGTGGATGCTTTTGAGGCTCCGGCGGGAGGCCGATCCGGCGGCGAAGTTCTGGAACCCGGTGTCGCGGTGGGCGGCGGCGGTGTTTGCCTTGGCCACGACACAGATTTTTTCCGGCGGCCTGATGGCGGCGAGTCACGCGGGATACCAGATCAACACATGGCCCAAGATGCACGACGCGTGGGTTCCCCGGGGGATGCGCGTGGCGGGGGAGTCGCTCTACCATAGCTTTACCGAGAACATCGTCATGATCCAGTTCTTCCACCGGTGGTTCGCGGTCGCGCTGGTGGTGGCCGTGCTGCTGCTGATCTTCCGCTGCATGACGGTGGAGGTGAGCCGCGTGGCGCGCATGACACTGCGCGCGTTGTTTGCGATCGTTATCCTGCAGGTGGCCCTGGGCGTGCTGACGCTGCTGACGGGCGTTCACACGCATCTGGCGCTGGCGCACCAGGCGCTGGGTCTCGTCCTGCTGCTGTCGTTGCTGATTGTCTTCTATGAGACCGCGTGCCACCGGGTAACGACGGAGTCCGCGCTGGCGAAACGCCTCGAGTCCATTGGCCTGGTGACTGCCAAGGAGGCTTCCCATGCCTGACGCCGTCGCGCCAATCGGCGCACAGGATATCGCGGAGCAGCCGCCGGTGTTTCGCGGTGGATTGGTGAAGGCCTACCTCTCCCTGACGAAGCCGACCATCTGCCTGCTGGTATTGATCACCGGCGCGGCGGGACTCGTGTGGGAGGGCAGCCTGACGGGCTCGCTCCCGGGCTTCCTGCTGGTCATGCTGGGCCTGTTCCTCACGGCGGGCTCCGCGAACGCGCTCAACCAGTACCTGGAGCGGGACCGCGACGCGCTGATGAAGCGCACGGCAAAGCGGCGCGCACTCCCCACGGGACGCATCAAGCCGACCCACGCGCTGGTTTTCGCGGTCGCCATCGGCGTGATCGGCACGGCGATCTTCGCGGTGTTCTTCAACCTGTTCAGCGCGGCGCTCGCGCTGGGGACGATCCTGTTCTATGCCTTCTTCTATACCCTGTACCTGAAGCCGCGCACGCCGCAGAACATCGTGATCGGCGGCGCCGCCGGCGCGATGGGCCCGGTGATCGCGTGGGCCGCGGCAACGGATATACAGGGCACGACGTGGGCGCCGTGGATCATGTTTGCGATCATCTTCCTGTGGACGCCGCCCCACTTCTGGGCCCTGGCGCTGTGCCTGCGGGAGGACTACAAGTCCAACCCGCTGCCGATGATGCCCAACGTTGCGGGCGAGGAAAGCACGCTGCGCCAGATGGTCGTCTATTCGGCGGCGCTCGTCGCGGTCAGCCTCGCGCTCTTCTGGACCCACGCGGGAATGATCTACCTGGTGGCGGCGACGATGCTGGGCGGGATCTTCCTGTGGAAGAACGTGCTGTCGCTCCGGCAGAAGACGACGAAGCAGTACTGGGGCCTCTTTGGCTACTCGATCGTCTATCTCTTCGCGCTGTTCATCGCGATGATGGTGGATTCGGTATGGTACGGCAGGTAAAGGCAGGGATGGTCGCATGTGCATCCTGCCCATGCCCGTGAAGCGAAAGGTGATGGCAATGGAATTGGCAAAGCAGTCCACAAACGAATCAGTCCCCGGTGGCCATCCTGGCCGGAGCAACGGGATGTGGCTGGCGCTGTTGTCGGTGATCGTGGCGGGAATGTTTGGCTTCGCGTATGCCAACGCCGAATTCTTCACGCTGATCTGCCAGAAGATCGGCCTCTATGGCGCCACGGCGAATCAGTTGAAGACCGATCCCGCCCCGGACGGGCGCGTGGAGGGCCATCCGGTCGACGTCTATTTCACGGCGACGGTGGCCGATGGGCTGCCGCTCGCTTTCTCCGTGAAGGAACGCTTTCAGAAGACACGGCTCAACGCTCGCACGCTGAACGAGTATCGCTTCACAAACCTCGCCGACCGGACGATCTACTTCCGCCCGGTGCACGATGTGCAGCCGACGCGGGCCAACAACGTCGACACGCTGGAGCTGACGAAGTGCTTCTGCTTCGACCTCCAGAAGATCGACGCCGGGCAGTCCTACATGCTGCCGGTGGAGTACACCTTCACCGACGTGCTGGATGGGACGCGGGTGCTGACGATGAACTACACGCTGTTTCCGAGCACGAAGGCCGACTACGAGAAGTCGCTCGCCGACGCGGAGCAGGGGGCGGCCAAGTGATGGGAGCCCGCCTTGAGGAATCGACATTCTCGGAGTTGTCCGAAGAGGAGGAGCGCGCCTTGCTGGCGCGCCAGCGGGTGTGGAACATCCGGCTTGGCTTGATCCTCGGCGCGGTGGTGGTGCTGATCCTTGTGATGTCGTTCTTGCTGATGGTGCGCAGTGGATTCGTTCCGTTTCAAAATCAGGATGTATTCAGGAGTGCGTAATGTCTGCCCCCGATCACGAAGAACACATTCACATGCCGTCGCCCAGCATCTGGCCATTCATCGTGGTGGCCGGGATCGGGATGCTGCCCCTTGGCGGGGTGTTGCTTGCCAACCCCGCGATGCTGGGCGAGGTGAAGGCCCTGGCCTCGATCAGCGCGGCGACCCAGCGCGTGCTGGCGATGGCGCTTTTGGGGGGCGGCACGCTGCTGATCCTCTTCGCGGGGATGGGCTGGATCACGTCGGTGATTCGCGAGAAATACGACATGGACATCGCGTGGGGAAACCGCGTGCTCTCCATGGGGTGGAAACTCTTCCTCGTGTCGGAGGCCGCGATCTTCGGCTCGTTCTTCGCCCACTACTTCTACACGCTCTATCACATCAAGCCCGGCGGATGGCCACCCGCGGGCACGCCGCATCTGAACCTGATGATCCCGATGATGGGCACGCTTATCCTGGTGACGAGTTCCTTCACCTGCGAGTTCGGGCACAAGGCGCTGCTGGCGGGAAAGCGCGGCCTGTGCAAGAGCTGGCTGATGGTCACCCTGATCCTGGGCTTCGTGTTCATGACGCTGCAGAGCTGGGAGTGGGGCCACCTGATCGCGAAGTATGGCTTCACGCCGACCACGAATATCTTCGGCACGCATTTCTACCTGATCACCGGATTCCACGGTGCCCACGTGATCACGGGCCTGCTGCTGCTGGCGCTTGTCTATGCGCGGCTGGAGATGGGGAGCTTCGACCGCACGCGCCACTTCTCGCTGAACGCGGCCTCGTGGTACTGGCACTTCGTTGACGTGATCTGGGTCTTCGTGTTCCTGCTGGTGTACGTCGTCACCAACTCGGGTCTATGACCGGGGATGGCCGCCACGCCCTCGCGCAAGGCCGGCGCTGAACCCCCGGGGCTACCCGCGGAGTGCCCCAAGTGCGCGGGCTATGGATATGTTATCGGCGCCGACGATGTGGCGCGCCCCTGCGACTGCGATGTGCTGCTCCGGCGCGGCGCCAGCGGGCGTATAGACATCGCCGGAATCCCCGAGCGCTTTCGAGAGAAATCCCTCTCCAGCTACAAGGCCGCCAAGGGCGACCGCCAGCGCGCCGCCATCGTGGACGCGGCGCGGTCCTACGCCACCACCTTTGGCGCGGGCGAGGAGCGCGGCCTGATCCTGCGCGGGATGCCGGGATGCGGGAAAACCCACATCGCCGTGGCGATCCTGCGCGAGGTGGTGGCCCGCGGCTTTCACGGGCACTTCGCGAATTTCAACGACCTGCTTTCGCGCTTCCGCGAGGCATACGGCGACAACGCCTCGACGACGGAGGCGGAACTGCTTTCCCCGCTGGAGGAAGCCGACCTCCTCGTCCTCGACGACGTTGGCGCCGAATCGATGAAGGACTGGGGCCGCGCGCAACTCTACCTCATCGTCAACCGGCGCTATGAACGCGCCCGCGCCACGATCATCACCACCAACTACAACGAGGACGAATTCGAACGCCACGTCGGCCTGCGCACGTCGAGCCGCCTCTACGAAATGTGCTCCATGGATTTCCCGCCATTTCCCGATCAGGATTGGCGGAAGGCGAATTTGCGGTAGGGGTGGGAACAACGGGAAAGGCGGGGGCACCACGGAGTGCCCGGAGGGCACAGAGGAAAAACCGCCAGGTGCCGCTCTCGCTTCCCTCCGTGTTCTCCGCGGCGACCATCCATTCTCGCTCACGGAATTGCATGTCTTGCCGCTGGTTCTGTGATTGATTTCCGCGCGGTGGCGTGGCGGTGCCGGCTGTCGGCGTGCTCGCTTGGTTCTGGCTGACGCTCTTGGGGGTGGGTGGGGAATCGTCGACGATGCAATCACTGAGGCTGCTTCGCGTGGCGCTGCCGACGGCCCTGGTGTTGGCGTTGTGGGCGACGCCGAGGATGCTGGATCAGGAAGCGTAAGCCAGCCTTGGTCCGCCGCGTGAAATTGCTTCCCGGTTTTCCGGTTTGACCCTTACGGGGGGCGTTGGGAGCTTGTGGGGTCAGTTCAAGATTGAGGAGACCGCGCCCGTGAAGACCGATGGCATCGACATGAACCGCATTGCGGAGATGGTGACGGAGGTGTTGCGCGAGCGGGGTGTGGGCTCGGTGGCGGGTGCGCCACGGCCGGGGGCGGGGACGGCGTGTGCGTTGCCGCATGGCGTGGCGGCGGGGGGTCCGGTGCGCGTGCCGAGCGCGGCGGCGGCGGCGAATCCGCTGGTGACGGCGGGGGCGTCGCGCGTGGGCCACGCGACGGAGGGGGCGGCTCCCGATGGCGCGTGCGGGACGCTGGCGGAGTACATCGACCACACGTTGCTCAAGCAGAACGCGACGGACGCGCAGGTGCGCGAGGTGTGTCGGCAGGCGCGCGAATATAGCTTTGCGTCGGTGTGCATCAATCCGTGTCACATCGCGATGGTCGCGCGGGAGCTTGCGGGCACGAGCGTGATGGTGTGCACGGTGATCGGCTTTCCCCTCGGCGCGATGACGACGGAGTCCAAGGCTTTCGAGACGCGCGACGCAGTGGCCAAGGGCGCCCACGAGATCGACATGGTGATCAACATCGGCAAGTTGAAGTCGGGCGATTTCCAATACGTCGCCAACGACATCCGCGCGGTGGTGGAGGCGGCGCAGGGGCGCACGGTGAAGGTGATCATCGAGACGAGCCTGCTGGAGCAGGACGACAAGATCGCGGCGTGCATTCTCTCCAAGGCGGGCGGCGCGGGCTTCGTGAAGACGAGCACGGGCTTTGCCGGCGGCGGCGCCACGCCGGAGGACATCGCCCTGATGCGCAAGATCGTGGGCACAGAGCTGGGCGTGAAGGCCAGCGGCGGCATCCGCGACTGCGAGGGCGCGGCGAAGCTCATCGAGGCCGGCGCCAGCCGCCTCGGCGCGAGCGCGAGCGTTGAGATTGTCATGGGGAAGAAGGGGGCGGGAGCGTATTGAGGGCGGGGAAAAGCGGGAAAAACGGGAAAGACGGAAACGGCGGGAGAGGCAGGAACGGCGTTTTCGATACGCATTCCAGAGTGACTCTCGAAAGTCCTGTCGTATTCCAACGTAGCTTGGGCGTCTCGCCCGAGCCTCGTCGCCCCCACACGCGGGCAAGATGCCCACGATACTCTTTTACGGCG
>JBBQYG010000070.1:0-18562 GCA_038208905.1 Candidatus Sumerlaeia bacterium
GGCGACGGCGGCAAAGCCCTTCGCCAGAAACAGGCGCGCCGCCGCCGTGACGATGGCTTCGCGGGTGGCGGCGGGATTCCGGCGGCGGCGAAAATCGGCAAGGGAACGCTTGGCGGCGGGAGCGGGGGTGGGCATCGGGAGCGGCTCCAGAGCATGAATTAGTACGATCTTCTTCGGAACCTCCACAGAGTCGACCGATCAGTCAACAGGAAACGCAAGAAATTGAGAAAAGCTGGGGGGAACTGGGCCCGGATCGCCACGATACCGCCATGCCGACCTAATCTCCCATCTCCGGCAATTCTGGTTGGCGGGGGGGGCGATACGGTCCACCGTACCACGCTGACTTTTCCCACTTTGCGTTCATTCCTGGAGGCTCCCCATGCTCACCACACCCAACCGCCGCATCGGCGACGTCCTCCGCCAGTGCGGCATGGTTACGGAGGAGCAGTTGGATCAGGCCCACGCCCTCGCGTCGCGCGAGGGCGTCCGCATCGGCGAGGCGTTGGTCCTTATGGGTGTGCTCGACCGCGACCGGCTGACTTGGGCGCTGGGGGTCCAGTTCGATCTCTCCTATGTGGATCTGGACATGGAGATGATCGATTGGGCTTTCGTGCGGCGCTTTCGCCTCGCGCGTCTTCGCGAACTGCGGTTGCTGCCGATGTCCTTTGCGGGCGGGGTGGTGCATGCGGTGGTGGCCGATCCCACGCGCGCGCAGCTCGACGTGGTGGCGGAGGAGCTTTTCCCCGGACGCGAACTCGTGGTCCAGCTCGCAGAGGAGGGCGAAATCCTAGCCATGCTCGACGAGGCCAAGCGTCAGGAACAGACCCCGCGCGACGCATTTGCCCCGATGCCCGGAACCGACGACGCGGCCGCTTGGCTGGCCGCGTGTATAGACACGCTGGGCGGGGGAGACGCCCGCAATTCCCTCGTGGTTCTTCAGCAGGATCCCTATCGTCAGGATCGATTTCGCGTCGTGCGGCCCGCCATCGATCCTCCCGCCGCGCCCATCGGCGAGGCGCTGATTGGCGCAATCATCGAATTGATCCCTTCGCGATTCACCGAGGAGTTCCCAATCCCAGGCGGCTTCGCCGGACTTTGCCCGGAGATGCTCGACGAAGAGGGCGGAATCCAGCGCGGAGCCGTCCGCGTCACCTCGCTGCACGGTACGGCGGGGCGGACGATCATAATCGAGCGGGTCCCCGACGCGCCCCGCGAGGCAAGAGCGATGCTTGGCGTCGTCCTGCGCACGGCGGACACGGTCCGCTCAAAGGCATCGCTGGCCCGGCTGCGCGGGGTATTCTTCGAGGCGCACTCGGATTTTCTTCTGTGCCGCGGGGCTCGTCAGTTTTCCTCTCCGGATCCAGCGCTGCGTGCTGCGATTTGCCGCCGCGTTGCGCGCGCCCTCGCCGCGCCGTGGATTGTGTGGGAGGCGCTGACGCCCGCCGAGGCCGATCTCGCGCCGCTGGGCATCGTGGATCGACTCGTGGTTGTCCGGCATGATCCCCATGCCGCCGGGGACTTGCTGGAACCACACGGCGAATGCCCCGCCGCCACGCTGGATGAACTTGCGGCAGCGCTCGGGGAGGACTCCCATGTACGTTGATCCCTTCAAGTCCAACGTCATCGACCTTCCAGAGGAGAAGGACCTCGCGTCGATCCTCCTGCGCGCCGTGGAGCTCGGCGTCTCTGATATACATCTATCCGCTGGCGACCCGCCGATGTTTCGCCTGCACGGGTCCATCACGCCAACGAACATGGAGAAGCTCGACCGCGAGTCGCTGCACAACATGCTCTATGACTTGCTCGACGATTATCAGCGCAAAACCCTGGAGCGGGACAAGGAGCTCGACTTCGCGCTACAATTCGGCAAGCTCGCCCGCTTCCGCGTGAACTGCTTCTACAACCAGCGCGGAGAAGGCGCCGTCTTCCGGGTGATTCCCTCCGTCATCAAGAGCTTCGACGAGCTGGGCCTTCCTCCGATTCTCAAGACCATCGCCGAAAAGCCGCGCGGCATGGTGCTCGTCACGGGACCCACGGGCTCCGGCAAGACGACGACGCTGGCCACGATGGTGGACTACGTGAACAACACGCGCGAGGACCACATCCTCACCATCGAGGACCCCATCGAGTTCGTCCACCAGCACAAGAAGTGCATCGTGAACCAGCGTGAGGTCGGCCCCAATACCAAGAGCTTCTCCAACGCGCTGCGCGCCGCGCTCCGCGAAGACCCCGACGTGATTCTGGTGGGCGAGATGCGCGACCTCGAAACGATCCAGCTCGCCCTCACCGCGGCGGAAACCGGCCACCTCGTCTTCGGCACCTTGCACACGCAGTCCGCGCCCAAGACCTGCGACCGCATCATCGACGTGTTTCCGCCCCAGCAGCAGGGTCTCGTGCGGGCTATGTTCGCAGAGTCGTTTCAGGCGATTGTCTGCCAGGCGCTCCTCAAGAAGGCATCGGGGAAGGGCCGCGTCGCCGCGCTGGAGATCATGCTCGGCACCGCGGCCACGAGATCGCTGATCCGCGAGGCCAAGACCCACCAGCTTCCCACGATCATCCAGACCAGCCAGAAGCACGGGATGCAGTCGCTCGACCAGAACTTGAGGGACTTGCTCATGCGCGGCATCATCACCAAGAAGGACGCCATGACCAAGGCCAACAACCCCGAGTACATCGTCCGCAACGCCGAGGGCGATCTGGAGGAGAAGGCGGGAGTCCAACAGGCCGCGCCATTCAACCCCAATCGCCAGCGGGTCTCCACGGCGATGCCCACGATGCCGTGGGCGCCGCCCTCCGCCGCCGTGCCAAATGCGCCGGGTCCGCCGCCGCCTGCTGTTCCCGACTCCTCCGCATCGTCAACGTCGGTGCCCAAGCCGTCGTCATTCCCTTTCCTCCACAAGAAATAACCCGGGAGCCCCACCGCAATGTCCCAAGCCCACAAGCCTCCCGTCCCCCTGCGCGACATGTTGCAGGCCATGATCACCCAGGATGCGTCCGACCTCTACCTCGCGGCAAAGGCGAAGCCCAAGTTCTCCCTTCAGGGAAACTTTGTGGACGCGGCGGAGGCGGAACTGACGGAGGAAGACACGTCATCCTATGCGCAGGAGCTAATGTCGCCCGACCAGAAGGAGGAGTTCCGCCGGGAGATGGAAGTGAACCTCGCCTTCGCCACCGGCGAGGAAGGGCGATTCCGCGTCAATATCTTCACCCAGCGCGGCTCCGTCGCGATCGTCATCCGCCGCATCAAGGTGACGATCCCAAAGCTGGAGGAACTCGGCCTGCCGCCGCTTCTCGGCGAACTCATCATGCAGGACCGCGGACTCCTTCTGATGACGGGCGCCACGGGCTCGGGCAAGTCCACCACGCTGGCCGCGATGATCGACTACCGCAACGAACGACTGGGCGGCCACATCGTCACCATCGAGGACCCCATCGAGTTCGTCCACCCCAACAAGGTGGCCCTCGTCAACCAGCGCGAGGTCGGCATCGACACCAAGTCGTTCCACATCGCCCTCAAGAACACGCTGCGCCAGGCGCCCAAGATCATCTACATTGGCGAGATTCGCGACACCGACACGATGACCTTTGCGCTTCACGCCAGCGAGACCGGCCATCTGGTGCTGGGCACCCTCCACAGCAACAACGCCAACCAGACTCTGGAGCGCATCATGAACTTCTTCCCCCACGAGTACCATCCGCAGTTGCTGCTTCAGCTTTCGCTGAACCTGCGCGCTGTGCTCAGCCAGCGGCTCCTGCGCAAGATCGGCGGCGGGCGCGCCCCCGCGCTGGAGATCCTCCTCAACACGCCGTATATCGCCGAGCTCATCACCAAGGGCGACATCCAGGCCATCAAGGCCACCATGATGGCGTCAAAGGCGGAGGGCCTTCAGACCTTCGACCAGGACATCCACCGCCTGTGGAAGGCCAAGGTCGTGACCGAAGAAGAGGCGTTCCGATCCGCAGACAGCGCCAACAACCTGCGCCTGCGAATGCGCGGGATCGGCATGGGGGATTGAGTCGTTGTCGCCGCTATTGCGGCGGCGGCGTTTCGCGCGATCCCGTCAGGAAGTGCATCGAGGACTGGCCCACGGACTCGTAGAAGCTGCCGGAGCGGTCGCGGAATATCTCAAATGGCTCATTCGGCGACGCGATGAACGGCCTCAGCACCCATGCGAGCTGTGTTCCCACAAACGCATACAGGATCAGCCACGCAACACGCAGGTAGATCGGCGTGCTGGCACCGCGTCGTCTGGAGATACGGCTGAGCATCGACATGAGGAAGTCCAGGCTGCTGGCCCCCGCATAGACGAAGAAGACCACGTGGAGCAGCTTGATGAAGTGATAGCTCGTCGTCGTCAGCGAGAAGAAGAACGCCACCGTCGCGAGGCTGGCGATCAGCGTGGAGTCCATCGCCACCGCGCCCAGCATCGCGCAGCCCTACTGTAGAAATGACAGACGAGCGCCGGAGAAGGCGTTGGACACATAGATCGGCGGAAAGACGATCACGAGCGTGAGGAGAAACAGCAGCGGCACCTTCCCCGCCGTGATCGGGATCAGGGCCAGCATCTGCCAAGTCTTGCCGGAAGCGCCTAGGCAACGGAGGACAGAACTGATTTGAGTGATTCACCAGCCATCCCTTTCGATCCCCTCCTTCCAGCCGACTTGTTGACACGGGAAAGGATCGCCCGCACAGGAAACGTCCCCGCTTGGGCTACTTGCTGGCCGTCTTTCCTGACCGAAAGAAGAACACTTCGAACGGGAATTTGTAGTCTGGCACGGCGGGATCGAAAGGCTGCATCAGCGCGCGCAATTCCGCCATCGGGAGTTCAAGGAGCCGCGCGCGGTCGCGCTCGATCAATGCGCCCACGGCGGGCGTCAGCAGGTAGGGCTCAAAGCCCAGCGCAGCAGTCTCCTTGATGGCACGGTGGATGTCTTCGCGGTCCAGCACCATCGGGTGGAACTCGACAAAGAGATTCGCGACGCGGCCGGAGGCGATGGTCTGCGAGAGACCCTTGAGCACTTCCAGTTCGTGCCCCTCCACGTCGATCTTGATCAAGCGAATCGCGTCGAGGCCACGCGCCGCGAGGTCGCCGTCCAGCGGTACCGCCTGCACGATGTGATCGCCAGTGTCGGAAATGCGCGCCCATCCGGAGTTGGGTGCGTTGCCGGGGATGGATAGGCGCAGTTCCGCGTGGACCGAGGATGCAGCCACCGGACGGATGGTCCAATTGCCGTGCTTGCCGTGGAGCCGCGTGCCCTCAAGATCGAGCAAGTTGGCGGGATT
Organism: Candidatus Sumerlaeia bacterium; assembly: GCA_038208905.1. Classification (GTDB taxonomy): domain Bacteria; phylum Sumerlaeota; class Sumerlaeia; order SLMS01; family SLMS01; genus JBBQYG01. The sequence goes on from JBBQYG010000070.1 coordinate 5,285, forward strand.
GATTTCATAGAGCACCGAGGGAACCCGGCCACCCGTCGCCGCCGAGGCAACCACCGCGAAGTATCCCTTGTTGGCGCCCACATCGACAAAGGCGCCCGCGCCCTCGTTGACGGCGGCCGCGACAACGGCGGTTACCTCCGGCTCGAACGCCTCCCACAGGAAAATGCCCATCGAGATTCCCGTGTCGGCGTATTCGATCGCGAACGGCTCCTTCCGGAAGTTTCCCAGAAAGTGGGCGGGGGATCCGACAAGCCGATGCGCCATCCCAAACAGGAAGTGCCGCCCCCGGGGGAGCAACCTCACGACGCGCGCCGTCACGCGGAGTAGGGCTCCCCGCCACCCCGCGACGATTGAGGAAGTGTCGATAGCTGCCGGGCTGCCTGCTTCGCTGTTCATCCCTTGCCTCCATTGGCCCGGGCATCCAAGGCCACGGCGATATAGCGGTCAACCAAGGATTCCCGGCGCTCAACAATCTCCTTTCCCACGCGTTGGAGTCGGATTTTCACTCGCGCTCACGTTCGGAAAGGCGGAAGGAACTGCAATCATGGGCGATACCCTGAGGGCGCGCGTTCGGCGTCGCGAGAAGATATTCGGAAGCTGGCTCAACCTTGGTTCCAGCATCACGGCGGAGATCGCCGCACATGCGGGCTTCGATTGGCTGCTGTTGGACGGCGAGCATGGCTTCAGCGACTACAACACGCTGCTGCACCAGTTGCAGGCCATCGGCGGCAGTCCCACCGCGCCCATCGTGCGCCTGCCCTGGAATGATCAGGCCTTCATGAAACGAGTGCTCGATCTGGGACCCGCCGGCATCATGATCCCCATGGTGAACACGGCCGTCGAGGCCGAGGCGGCGGCGCGAGCCTTCCTCTATCCGCCCGATGGCACACGCGGGCTGGCAAAGCTAACGCGCTCCAGCGGCTACCTCGCTAACTTCCCCAGCTATTTCGCCACCGAATCCCGCGACTTGATCCTGATTTGCCAGATCGAAACGCCCGAGGCTGTCGCCAACATCGACGCCATCGCAGCGGTCGAGCGCGTGGACGTGCTGTTTGTGGGGCCGACGGATCTCTCGGTGAATCTGGGGTTACTGGACAAGACAGAGGATCCGCGATTTCAGGACGCCCTGCGCAAGGTCGTCGATGCCGCCAAGAGCCACGGCAAGGCCGCGGGTGTCCTCACAACTTCCTCCGAAATCGCTCGCGACTACCTGAACCTCGGCTTCACGTTCGTGGCCACCTCGTCGGACATGCTGGTGGCGACGCTCGGAATGCGCGCCGTGGCGAAGGAACTCAACGCGCTCCGCTGATCACAGCCGCCCCGGCACATAATCCCGATGCGCGTGAGGCCGTGGATACAGGCGCTCCATCTCTCCCGCCGCGAGGCGCTTCTGATACTCGCGCCACGTGATCTTGGGCATGTCGGTGCGGACTTCCTCGACCATCTCGATACAGTGGGAGACAGGGCAAACCAGGCTGCACAGGTTGCAACCCACGCACGTCTCCTCGTTCACCTTATAGACATTCACTGTACCGCCGCCGAGGCCGGGAAGCGTGCGGACGCCTCCACTCTCCTCGAACTTCTTGCGCGAGCCATTCTCCAGCGTGGCCCCGTGGACGGCGATAAACTCCGAGATCGGAGTTGGGAAGATGTCGATCGACTGGTGGGCGCCGTCCTCGCAGGCGATATAGCACAGGCCGCAGTGGATGCACTTATCCTCGTCGATGCGCGCGATCACCTGATAGCTCATGTCCAGATCGTTCCAGTTTCCGATGCGCTGGACGCTGGCGCCGATGAAGTCGTCCAGCGAGGTGAAGCCCTTCTCGATCATCCACGTCTCCAGGCCGGAGAGCATCGTCTCCACAACGCGAAAGCCATAGTGCATCGCCGCCGTGCACACTTGGACGCTGCTGGAGCCTAGGAGCATGAACTCGACGCCGTCCTGCCATTGCTGAACACCGCCGATGCCGGATATCGGGATGGCGATCTCTGGATCGGCGGCGATGGACTGGACCATGTTGAGCGCGATCGGCTTCACCGCCGGGCCGCAATAGCCGCCGTGGGATCCCCGCCCGTTGACGTGGGGGCGCGGATTGAAAGTGTCGAGATCGACGCCCACGATCGAGTTGATCGTGTTGATGAGCGACAGCCCGTCGGCGCCACCTCGCTTCGCAGCGCGACCCACGGGGCGAACGTCGGTGATGTTGGGCGTTAGCTTCACCAGAACCGGAGTCCGCGCCACTTCCTTCACCCACGTTGTGATCATCTCCGCATACTCGGGAACCTGCCCGACGGCGGAACCCATCCCGCGCTCGCTCATGCCGTGGGGACAGCCGAAGTTGAGCTCCAGGCCGTCGGAGCCAGCGTCCTCCGCGCGCTTCACGATGTCGTGCCACGCCTCGCGATTGCTCTCCACCATCAGCGACGCGATCACCGCGTGCTTGGGAAACAGGCGCTTCACCTCGGTGATTTCGCGGAGGTTGTCCTCCAGCGGCCGATCGGTGATGAGTTCGATATTGTTGAAGCCGATCATCTTGCGCCCGTCGTGATCGAGGGCTCCATAGCGCGACGACACGTTGACAATGGGGTCATGGGTGAGAGTCTTCCACACCGCCCCGCCCCAGCCCGCCTCGAAGGCGCGGCAGATCTGATAGCCCGTGTTGGTGGGCGGGCCACTGGCGAGCCAGAATGGATTCGGCGACTTGATCCCGCCAGTATTGGAGGAAAGGTCGGGGCTCTTCATCGGGTTGATCCTTTTGCGGAGAGGTACTCGTCGATCGAGCGTGCCGCCAACTTGCCGTCTTGCACGGCGTTAACGATTTCCTTCCCCTTGTGGGTGCAGTCACCGCCGGCAAATAGACCGGGCCGCGTGGTGGAGAACGTCTCGCGGTCAATCGCGACTCCAGCGGGGCCAAACTTCACACCCTCGATGCTGGAAAGCAGTTCCGCGACGGGAGACTGCCCAAGGGCCTTGATCGCCATGTCGCAGGGAATCTCGAACTCGCTCCCCGCAATTGCTTCCAGCGTTGCCAGTCGGCCATTTCCCTCGGCGAGATGCGTGCGGACGAACCGCACCGCCGAGAGCCTGCCATCCGTTTCGACGAAGGAGACCGGCTGCGCGAACCACTCGAAGCGCACTCCATCGACCTTCCCGAGTTCGTACTCGTAGCTATACGCCGACTTCTCGCGCTCGGAACGTCTATACGCGATCGTCACCTCCTCCGCGCCGAGCCGAACCGCCGCGGTCGAGGCGTCGATGGCGGTATTCCCGCAACCAATCACCACCACTTGCCTGCCCACCGGGCACCGATCCAGCGGCTTGCGGTGCATCTCGTAGATGAACTCCAGCGCCTCCCACACGCCGGGGATGTCCTCGCCCGGCAGGTCGAGCCGCTGCGTCTCGCCCAGGCCGATGGCAATGAACACCGCGTCATGGTCCGCGACCAGCTTCTTGAGCGACGCCGAATCCACGGGCGAGTTCAGGCGGAGATCGATCCCCATGTCCAGGATCGGCTCGATCTCCTGCAGGGAAAACTCTCGCGTAATCTTGTAGGCCGCGATGCCGAGCGTGTTGAGTCCGCCGGGAACATCCCGCGCCTCGAGCACGGTGACGGCGTGGCCGAGGCGACGAAGCTCGTGGGCACAGGATAGCCCAGCGGGGCCGCTCCCCACGATGGCAACGCGCTTGCCGCTGTCGGCGCCCGGCTCAAAGAAGCGCAGGTCGCGCTCCGCCGCATAGTCCGTGGCGTAGCGCTGCAGGCGCCCGATCTCGATGGGGGCGCCAGATCTAGCGCGATCGACGCAGGCGCCCTCGCAGAGCACCTCTGTCGGGCAGGCCCGGGCACAGGACCCGCCGAAGATGTTCTCCTCGAAGATCGTCTTGGCGGCGGCGCGCGGGTTGTCGTGAAGGATCTCCCGGATGAAGCGCGGCACGTCGATCCCCGTGGGGCACGCCCGCGTACATGGCGCGTCATAGCAGAACAGGCAGCCCGACGCCTCCACCACCGCCTCGTCACGTGTATAGACGGGATGCAGGTCGGCGAAATTCGCCGCCAACTCCCCCGGCGCCAGCCTAGTCGTCTCAGTCATCCGATCTCTCCTCGATTCGCACTGTCCTCAGCACGCCATTCACTATTCCCTTCTTTCAGCTCATCCAGTTCGAGCGATTGCGCTCGCTCCACTTGGTCGTGATCTTCTTGGACTTCGTCCAGAAGTCGAAGCTTCCGTGCCCGGTCAGGTCGCCCTCGCCATAGGAGCTGTCGTTCCAGCCGCCAAAGGGGAACGGCTCGCGCGGAACGGGAACGCCGATGTTGATGCCGATCATTCCGGCGGAGGCGCGCTCCGCGAAGTGCGTCGCCACTTCTCCCGAGGATGTATAGATCGCCGCCGCATTGCCATAGGGGTTTGCGTTCTCGATGGCGATGGCCTCCTCCAGCGTCTTGCAGCGGATGATCGTCAGCGTCGGGCCGAAGATTTCCTCGCAGGCGACCGCGTGTTCCGGCTTCGCGTGGTCAAACACGGTTGGCCCGATGTAGTTGCCGCCCGCGGGCGCGTCGTCGGCGATACCCTTGCGCCCGTCAACGACCAGCGTGGCGCCGTCGCTCGTGCAGCGTTCGATGTAGCCCGCGATTCGGTCGCGCGCCCCGGGGCTGATGACGGACCCGATGTCGCGACCGGCCTTCATCGCGCGGAACTTCTCCTTGATCTTGTCAAGAATCGCGTCCACATCGCCCACGGCGATGAGTACCGAGGCCGCCATGCAGCGCTGACCCGCGCAGCCCGTTGCGGACGCCACCACGTTGGCGGCGGTCATTTCGGGGTCCGCGTCGGGAACAACGACGAGGTGGTTCTTCGCGCCGCCGAGCGCCTTTACGCGCTTTCCGTGGGCACTGCCGCGCTCATACACCAGCTTGGCGACCTTCGTGGAACCCACGAAGCCAATGGCCGAAATCGACGGATGGTCGCAGATCGCCTCCACAATCTCGCGGTCCCCGTTCACCACGGAAAAGAGCCCTGGAGGAAGCCCCGCCTGCTCGAACAGGCGCGCGAGTTCCACGGCGGAGAGCGGTGTCTGCTCCGATGGCTTGAGGATCACGGCATTGCCGCTCGCCAGCGCCACCGGTAGCATCCACAGCGGCACCATCAGCGGAAAATTGAAGGGCGTGATCGCCGCCACAACACCAAGGGGATAACGCAGCATCTTGCATTCGACACCGCGGCTGACCTCCATCACCGGCCCCGCCGCGATCTGTGGCAGGCTGGTCGCGAACTCCACGCACTCGATCGCGCGGAGCAATTCGCCGCGCGCCTCGCCAGTGGTCTTGCCGTTCTCGCGGGTGATCAGCGCCGTTAGGTCGTCGGCGTTCTCCTCCATGATTGCCTTCAGGCGGAACATCACCTGAACGCGGTCCTTGAGTGCCAGGTGGCCCCATTCCTTCTGCGCCTTCACCCCGCGCGCGACCGCCGCGTCCAGATCGGCGGAGTTGGAGAGTGGAACATGGCCCAGCACCTCACCCGTCGATGGATCGGTAACCGACAAGCGGCGGCGGGAGGTGCTTTCGACCTCCTCCGCGCCGATCATGTTGGGGATCATCTTTTCTGTGGCTGCCTGTATAGACATGTGCGTCTCCTATCCTTTCGGTCCGGCGGTCTTGCGGGAGAGCCACTGTCCGCGGCCCTGCTTGCCCACCACCTTGTAGTCGTCCACAATCACCTCTCCGCGAGAGATCGTGGTGCGGGCGAATCCGGCCAGTTCCATTCCCTCGAACGGATTCCAGTCGGCATTGGTTTCCATTTTCTTCGGATCCACCTTGGTCTTGTTCCTGGGGTGGATGATCGCCAGGTCCGCGTCGAAGCCCTTCATGATGTGACCCTTCCGCCCTCCCAGCCCCATGATGCGCGCGGGATTGGAGCAAAGCTTCTGGACCATCTGCTCCAGCGTGATCTGCTTCTTGAGGACGCCCGTTGTATAGACAACGGGGAGCAGCGTCTCCAGTCCCGGCAGACCCATGGGAATCTTGGTCCAGTCGCCCTTCCACATTGCCTTCTGCTTGCGGGTGAAGGTGCAGGTGTCGGTGGAGACCACTGAAACCTCGCCTCCGCGAAGGCCTTTCCAGAGACGCGAAATGTCTGGCTTCTTCTTCAACTGGGGGCAGCAGGCATACAGGTGGCCGTCGGGCTGCGCGAAAACCGAATCGTCGAGCACCAGATACTGGGCACAGGTTTCCGCGATGATCGGCACGCCGCGGCTCTGCGCGTCGCGGACGATTTCGGTTCCCTCCGCCGTGGACATGTGGACGATGTAGAGGTTGCCCCCCGTGACTTCGCACCACTTGGCCGCGCGCTGGATCGCCTCCGCCTCGATAAAGTTGGGCCGCGTGATCGCGTGCAGCACCGCCTTGTGCTTCTTCATCAGCGCCGGCGTGTGGTGGCGCGCGATCAACTCGTCCAAAACACGGGCGCTCTCCGCATGGACGAGCAGCATCGTGTCGTGCTCGCGCATTTGCTCGAGCGTGGAGAACAGTGCGCGGTCGTCGCTCTGCCAGCCTTCGCTCTCATAGATCATGAATTCCTTGAACGTGGAAAATCCGCGCTCCACCATGCCCGCAATCTGATCCTTGTGGGTGTCCCAGCCGGTGATGCAAATGTGGAACGTATAGTCGATGAGGGCCTTACCCTCGGCTTTCCTATGCCAGTTGTCGGCGGCCTGGGAAAGAGACTCGTACTTGCCGTCCTTCTTCTTGAAGGGAATTGCGAAGTCGATCAACGTGGTTACGCCGCCGCGGGCCGCCGCGCGAGTCCCGCTTACGTAGTCGTCCGACGACACCGTCCCGCAGAATGGCAACTCCAGGTGGACGTGAACATCCAGAACGCCGGGGATCACGATGTGCCCCTTTGCATCGACGACCTTCTTCGCCTCGGCGACGAGGGAGAGGCCCGGCTGCACCGCGGCGATCTTCTCGCCCCGGATTCCAATGTCGGCGCGGACGATCCCGCCGGGGGTCACCACATCGCCGTTCTTCACGATCATGTCGAAAGTTGCCATGCAAGTTCTCCGGTTAGTTGATGTCCGAAAGGACCTGGTCCATCGCGGCCAGGGTAAATTCCACGTCGGCCTTCGTGACGCAAAGGGGAGGCTTGATGCGAAGCACGTTTCCAAAGAGGCCGCCCTTGCCGACCAGAATCCCGTGCTCCTTGAGACCCTCGTGCAGCGCCGCCGTCTGTTCCCGGCCGGGCTCCTTGGTTGTGCGATCCTTCACCAACTCCATCCCCAGCATCAATCCCATGCCGCGGACGTCCCCGATGACCTGGTGCTTCTTCTGGAGCTTCTCCATGCCCTGCTTGAACTGGGCGCCAACAACGCGCGCGTTCTGCTGCAGTCCATCTTCCTCGATCACTTCGAGCACGGCAAGACCCGCCGCAGTGCTGACCGGATTTCCGCCGAAGGTGTTCACGTGGAGGCGCTGGCGCAGCGTCTCGGCGATCTCCTTGCGCGTGACCACGGCGGCGATGGGCGCGCCGTTGCCAAGGCTCTTGGCCATCGTCACGATGTCGGGGAGCACGTCGAAATTCTGGAATCCCCAATAGTGCTCGCCCGTGCGGCCGAATCCGGTCTGAACTTCGTCGGCAATGCACAGACCGCCTTTCTCGCGAATCGCCTCGTAGGCCAGCTTTAGATACTCCTTCGAACCGTAGGTCGTTCCGCCAACGCCTTGAATCGGCTCCGCGATGAAGGCGGCAACCTTCCCCGGCGTGGAATAGAGGAGTGCCTCCTTCATCTCGTCCACGCTCTTGCGCGCGATCTCCGATGGAGTGCCGGAGTAGAGGCTCCGATACGGATCGGGGTTCGCCACGTGATGGATCTGATCCGTCGGCGCGGCGGTGTACTTCCAAGTGTGATGCGAGGTCAGCGCAAACGTGATTCCCGACGCGCCGTGATAGCAATTGCGCAGCGCGATCACGTCGCGATTCCCCGTGAACAACCGCGCCATCAGAATCGCAAGGTCGTTGGCCTCGCTCCCGCTGTTGGTGAAGTAGGCAACCTCCAGCCCCGCCGGGAGCTTGGAAGCCAGCTTCTTGGCCAGCTCCGTCACGTTGGGATTCATATAGATCGTGGTCGTGTGCTGCAGGCGGCCCACCTGATCCTGAACGCGCTTGGCAATCTTGGGATGGCAGTGGCCGCATGAGACGCTGACGATTCCCGCGAAGAGGTCCAGATAGCGGCGCCCCGTCTCGTCGAAGAGGTACTGCATGTGCCCGTCCACCAGCAGCAGCGGGTTCTTGTAGTAGGTGATCAGCCCCGGACTCAGGTAGCGCTGGCGGTCGGCGAGGACCTGCTCGCGCGACGGCCCCATATAGGGCTGTGGGGTAAAGGAACACGGGGGCATCTGGGACGAAGCGGTTGCTGCGGACATGAGGTCATTCCCTTTCGATGATGGGATCGGCGAATTGTGGCGAGTTACCGGAAGCAGGGCTGGGCACCGGCGGAAAGATGACGTTCAATGCCTGGTAGACTGCCCCCGCGACGACAAGGCCCACAAACCAGGCGTATGTGTAGACGGCTTCGAAGAACGGATGGGCGTCGAAGCGCAGCGTGCCCGTCGCGTCCGCGCCCAGCGCCTTTTCCGCGAAGCCCGGCACGTTGGGGATGATACCAAGCGCCAGCGCCGCGAGCGCGCGAGGATTGAAGCCGCCGAGGTAGCGATATCGCCCTTCCCGCCGGTAAAGATCCTCCACGTTCAACTCCGTTCGACGGATCGCATAGTAGTCTACCAGCATGATGCCGGCGATGCTCCCCAGCAGTGCGCTGTATCCGATCAGCCATGTGAAGATGTAACCGCCAAGATCGGAAACCAGCCGCCAGGGCATGATCAGGATACCAATCACGCCCGCGATCAACCCGCCCGTGCGAAAGCTGATCAGGCTGGGGCTCAGGCTGGAGAAGTCGTTGGCGGGGGAGACGATATTCGCCGCGATGTTGGTGGAAAGCGTGGCCACCGAAAGCGCGAACAGCGCCACGATTGTCACGATCGCATTGTCAAACTTGGAAAGCAGTACCACCGGGTCCCAGATGGCCTCGCCGAAAATGACTACTGTGGCGCAGGTGACCGCGATGCCAATGAAACTGAAGAGCGCCATGGTCGTGGGAAGGCCGATCAACTGGCCCAGGGCCTGATCTCTCTGGCTCCGCGCATAGCGTGTGAAGTCGGGAATATTCAGCGAGAGCGTCGCCCAGAAGCCCACCATCGCCGTCAGGTTGGGCCAGAACACCGCCCAGAAATTGAACCCGCCGGATTGCGCGCCACGGACTTGGGCGATGACCGATGGCTCGAAGATATTCCCGAAGCCCCCTGCCTTATTGGCGGCCCAGAACAGCAGCACCAGTCCCGCGATGATGAGAAACGGCGCGGCGAGGTTTTCCATCCACTTGATCGAGTCGATCCCCGCAACGATGATCGCCATGTTGATCGCCCAGAACAGAAGGAAGCACGAGGCCTGCCCCAGCGTCAGCCCCAGCAGGCTCCCCGATCCGACAGCGGCGGCCTCGAAGCCAAACATCACCGCGAAGAGCGTATAGATCGCCGCGCCGCCAATCCACGTCTGGATGCCGAACCATCCGCAGGCCACCATCGCCCGCATCAGCGCCGGAATGTTGGAGCCATACACTCCAAACGACGCGCGCAGCAGCACCGGAAACGGGATGCCGTGCTTCGTCCCCGCGTGGGCGTTCAGCACCATTGGAATCAGAACAACCAGATTCGCCAGGCCGATCGTCAACAGCGCCTGGCCCACCGTCATCCCCTGGGTGATCAGCCCCGACGCCAGCATATACGTGGGAATGCAGACTGCCATCCCCACCCACAGGGCGGCGAAATTCCACAGCGTCCACGTGCGCGCGGATTGGTCCACCGGCGCCAAGTCCTCGTTGTACAGCAGGATGTCGTGTCGCTCGGAACTCATTGGATCAGGGCTTCACCAGCACGTCGTAAGTTTCCGGCCTGCGGTCGCGATAGAATTGCCAGACGTTGCGCACTTCCCGGATCAGGTCGAAGTCGAGGTCCGCCACAACCACATCGTCCTTGTCGCGGCAAGCTTCCGCAAGCACCTGTCCGCGCGGGTTTGCGAAGTACGAAGTGCCATAGAACTCGCCCATGTTCCACGGCGCCTCGATGCCGGGGCGGTTGATCGCCCCCACAAAGTAGATGTTGTTCGCGGCCGCGGCGGGCTGCTCCAGCTTCCACAGGTACTCGCTCAGTCCCGCAACCGTTGCCGAGGGATTGAACACCAGCTCCGCGCCGTTAAGGCCGAAGGCGCGCCAACCCTCGGGAAAGTGGCGGTCGTAGCAGATATACACGCCGATGCGGCCAACCTTCGTCTCGAACACCGGATAGCCCAGATTCCCCGGCTTGAAGTAGAACTTCTCCCAGAAACCCGGCTCGCAATGGGGGATGTGGATCTTACGCATCTTGCCGAGGTATGTCCCGTCGGCGTCGATGACCGGCGCGGTGTTGTAGTACACCCCGGTCATGTCTTCCTCGTAGATCGGCACCACGAGGACCATCTTGAGCTTCTTTGCCAGCTCCTGGAATATCTTCGTCGTCGGGCCGTCCGGCACGCGCTCGGTCAGGTCATACCACTTCTTGTTATGCTCGGCGCAGAAGTAGGGACCGTAGAAGATTTCCTGCAGGCAGGCAACTTGGGCGCCCTGGTCGGCGGCGGCCTTTACCTGCTCGACAGCCTTCTCGACCATAGCCTTCTTGATTATCCCAACATTCGTGGAGTCTGTGCAAAGCTTCGTTTGGATTACGGCTGCGCGGACGACTCGGCTCATTTCCCGGTCTCGCTTGAGGTGGTATTTATCCCGGCTTCAACCTATTAGAAGGGGACGCCCGCGCCTAAGCGGTCAACCGTTTTCGACCGGGCAAGCGGTTCAGGCATCGCGGGGACACGTCGGTTGACTCGACCGCGTCGGCGCCGCTAGCTCCCGCGTCATGCAATTGCTTCTGCCACTCCTGCTGCTCGGCGCCCTCGCCTGGATGATATGGTATCTCGGCGGCGGAAGCTTTGGCCGCGCGCAGACCCAAGCGTGGATCGACCACCTCCGCGCCATGCCGCGTCTATACGTCTTCCTCGACCGGAACCACGGCAAGTTCCGGGCGGCGATGCATTATGTGGAGTTCGGGGGGCTGTTCCTCGCGCTCTATTGGCTTCAGGACGCGGCCATCGGCGGGGGAGAGTTCGCGTTCCGCGGGCTCCCTTCGGCAATAATCGCCGCAGCCTGCGCCGTGGCGGCGCTCCTCGACGAGATGCACCAGCTCAAAAGCGGCACGCGCCAGTTCCGCCGTGTCGATTTCCTCCACTCGTGCTGCGGCATCGCCATCGCCATGGCGCTTGTCTTCCTCCAGTCCGTGGCGCGGGAAATCGAATAGGCGCGCGGCGGGCGGTTTTCCCTCGCCTTCCCGGATTCGGATTCCCACGATCAGTTGCAGACAGAAAACCGGAGAGACCCAAGCCGTGTTCCAGCGACCCACTTCGGTCACCGTGATGTCCGTTCTTGGAGTAATCTACGGGTCGTTCGCACTGCTTTGCTGCTCGCTGTCGCTGCTCGACGTCCTGCTTACGGGAATGGTGGCCGCGTCGAGTAGCGACGGCTTCATGGGCCGGGTGGTTGGGGCTCAGGAGGCGATTATCGCGGGCAACCCCCTCGTGCGCGCGCTACTTGCCATCTACAATCTCGGCGCCTTGGGGCTCGGCGCGTTTCTCATCGCCAGTTGCGTCGGATGCTTCATGATGAAACCGTGGGGGCGGGCGGGGATGCTAGTATTCGCGGTGCTATCGATGCTGAATTCGGTGTTCGGAAACGTCGTCCACGCGATATACATTCAGCCCGCGGTGACGCAGGAACTGGCGACTCTGTGGTCTGTGACGCTTCCACCGGGGTCACTCGTCCTCGGTATCATTGCCGGTGTACTCTGCAACGTGATCTTCCTTTCTATCTACCCCATCGCCATTCTTGTGGTCTTCAACCGAAAGCTGGTCAGCGCGGCCTTCGCCGCGGGTGGATATCTGGTTCCACCCCCGCCACAGGCACCCTATCCCTACGCGACCGAACCACTCTACGGCTTTCCGCCCCCAGAGATCGCCGCTCCCCAGTATCCGGGCGGTTACCCGCCGCCCCAGCCTCCTGGCGGCTATGCCCCTCCTCCCGGCAGCTATCCGCCTCCGCCGTCCGACCCGTCCGATTATCATCGCCAGTAGGCTGTTTGCCCTTGCCGAAGAAGCCGTTCGCGCCACACTGACCCATTGAGCCGCACAAATCCAACCCCGTACAGGTACCGCCGATGCTGAAGCCCAAGGAGCGGGAGGAACTGCGACGCTTGATCGTCGAGCAGATCGCCAACATGGAAGAAAGTATCCGTAGCCTTCAGGAAATCATGGTCCCCGTCTCCCCCGATGCCGCCATCGGGCGCATCAGCCGCATGGACTCCCTCGTGAATCAGGGCACCGCCGAGCTTGCACTGAACGACGCCCAGAAGCGCATCGGTCGCCTCCGCGACAAGCTCACCAAAATCGACGATCCAGATTTCGGCAAGTGCGCTGGCTGCGGGGAATGGATCCCCATCGACCGCCTCCGCGCCGCCCCCGACAAGGGCGTGTGCATGGCGTGCATGAAAAAATAGGGATGAGGGATGAACGATAGGGATGAGGGCTGAGGGATGAACCTGTACCACCTATCCAATTGGCCGGGTGGGGTGTGGCCTCTCAGTTGATCGGCCCAAGGTTCCATAGGTCCTATACTTCCCATCAGTCCAACAAGCGCCACCGCCCCTGAATCCTTTGCCGTTCATCCCTTATCCATCATCCCTGTCTCTTGTTATCCAATAATAATCCTGTCACCCACCCTCTGAATTCCCGTCTCGCGTTGTTCCGCCGCGGGTCCGTCGGGTGAAGCGAAGGGGAGCGTGATTTCAAACTCGGAGCCCTCGCCCGGGCGGCTGCGCGCGCGGATAGTGCCCCCCATGTTGCGGGCCAGACCATAGCTCACCGATAGCCCCAGCCCCGACCCCTTGCCGTCCTTCTTCGTTGTGAAGAATGGGTTGAAGATCTTGCCGAGCACTTCCTCCGGGATGCCATGCCCCGTGTCGCGAACCGTGATGACCAGTTTCCCGCCGCGGGCATGATCCAGCCGCGACGAGATGACGATGCTGCCCCCGGCCTCCGTCGCATCGTAGGCATTGCGCAGCAGGTTGATGACGATCTGGCGCAGATAGTCGGAAC
>JBBQYG010000071.1:0-18325 GCA_038208905.1 Candidatus Sumerlaeia bacterium
GTGGGGGAGTCGTCAGGATGGTGACGGTGTGGCCAGCGCCAAGCAGGCCCTCGGCGACATCCTGACCATGCCACTCAAGGCCGCCGGCCCGGTGACAGGGAAAACTTCGAGATATAAGGAGGACGTGCATGGCCCGTTGCGGTGGCGCGCTAATTCACTTTTCCCGTTTAGCATTCCGCGTCGAGGGCACACTGGAAAGGACTAATCGCCCGCGAAGCGGAAAAAAATCAGCGCGTGTCGCCCTGTCGCATCCGATAGGGGACCAGCACGCGCGCGCCGTCGGGTGTGACAACCACCTCGCCCGCCGCCGCGTCCACGTTGCGCATGCCGCGGCCCTGGGTCGCGCGAAGGAGCTGCAGCAGCGCCATAGCCTTTTCCTCGCTCGGCGCCTGAAACACCACGAACCCCGTGAAGCCGGGCTGCGGAGTGGGCCCCGGCGTTGTGGCGGTTGCGGCAGGCGAGTCGTCGCGCACTTCGCGCGACGCGATGGCTTGGTCTTCCTTCTTGGCCCCGGCCGCAATCAGAGCGGATTCGCGGTCGTTGGCGAAGAGCAGGAGGCGCCCTTCGTTTTTGATTACCAGTTCCACCATCTCGTCGAAAGTCTGGACTTCCGGGCGCGTGGCCGTACTCTTGATCGCTTTCGAGGCAATCTGGGGCGCGGCGCTCGCCCGACGCCGGGCCGCCGCGCTCTCTTCGATCCCCGGTAGCGCCGTCATGGCCATCCCAAACGCAAGCATCGTCACGCTCGAATCAGAGTCGGCGCGGGCACTTGAAGCGGAAGAGAAAGTGTCGATTCCGATACTTCCCGCCACGGGTTCCTCTTCGCCAAAAAAGGTGGTTGCCGGAGCCACCGCATCTGCCGCCGCCGGGGGTGCTGGCTTTTCGGCGCGCGCGATTTGCCGCGCGTTGAGGTCCTGCGTGACCGTCGAAATGCCACCGTCAGAAACAGTCCCATTAGATGGGTCATCGACGAAGTTGGACATCGATCCCATCGGCGAGGCCGGAGCATCGCTCTCCTCGCGTGGCGCATAGGCGACTTCGGATCGGTCGGCGTTCCAACGCGGTGAATTGGCTGCCGCGCCCAGATCATGACTCGCTTCGTCATCCGCGAATGCCTTGTCCTTTGCCATCGCCAATTCGCCGATTGGCTCCTGCCTTGCGCGCCCCGCGCCGTCGCTCGACTTCCTCTCACCGACGCTCGCGACTTCGCGCGTACGCTTCATATCGGGGGGCGCCGACTCCTCCAGCGCGGAAGGCGCTATGGCGCCTGTGGCGGGCTCGGCTGACTTCGCCAGCGCGATCTCCGCTCTCGACGAATCTTGCGACGCGATCTGCCCATCACCCGGACGATTCATTGTCATCACCGCCACCGTCACCACCGCGGCGGCGGTCCCGCCCAGCAGCATCGCCACGCCGCCAAACCTACGCCGCGGGGCGACCTCCACAACGCGGGCTGTGCGGGCTTCATCGCGCGCAGCGGCCAAAATACCCTGGGGGGCGTTGACGCGCGGCGTGGCGCGCATCATCGCCACCAGCGCGATTTCCTGCCGTGCCTCCTCGCGCCAGTCCGCGTGCGCGGCCAGCACGGACTCGTACTCCCGGCGGGTTTCCGGCGTGTGATCGCCGTCGATCTCCAACAGCAGGAGTTCCTCGAATCGCGTGCGCGCGCCTTGGCTCATCGACGGTCCTCCACTTCCAGGACGTCGGTCATCAGGCGGCGCAACTCCGCGCGCCCCCGGTTGATGCGGGACTTGATGGTGCCGATCGGCACGGCGAGCGCGTCGGCGATCTCGTCGTAGCTGCGGTCCTCGATGTAGCGCAGCACCAGCACGATCCTAAACTCCTCGGGCAGTTCGCCCATCCGTTCCATCATCAACTGATGCATCTCTTTGCCGGCGGCCTGCTCCCGGGGCGAAACGCCCGGGTCGCGGTACTGGCGGACTGGCGCGTCCTCGCCCTGGCCCTCCGGCTGGGCCTCCAGCGAAACAAAGCGGGCGCGATGCCGTCCGGTGGCCACGGCCCGGTTCTTGGAAAAATTCACCGTCATCCGGTACAGCCAGGTGGTGAACCGGCTCTCGCCGCGAAACTGGCCGATATGGCGAAAGGCGCTGACCAGAACCTCCTGGGCCACTTCCCGGGCGGCGTCGTCATTGCCACCCACAAGGCCCATCGCCGTCCGATACACCCTGTCCTGATGCTTCGTCAGGAGCGTTTCCAGCGCGGCCATGTCGCCCCCGCGAGCCCGGGCAACCAACTGGTCATCCATCTCGGTCTCTTCCCGGCTCACGGCTTCGGACATTGCAAGGGCCGGGATTGTTCCCGGCGCGCCCCGATTCTGATTGGTCTGCGAAGGGACCGAAACGGCGCCCCTTCGGTTTGGCCCCAGCGTGCCCGCCACAATTCGCCGCGCCTTGGATGAGGCTCAATCAAAGAGGTATCCGCCCTGAAATTGCCGGTTGGATCGTCCTTTTACTTGCCGCCGCCGGAGACAACCCCTCACGCTTGCCTGAGCTACAAGGACCGAATCCCCCACACTCCAGCCCGGAGGGCCGGTTGCGGGGCCGCAGCGGATTCACGCAACGCCCGGATATTAGGGAGCCGATCATTCCCCGATGGACACCGAGACCACCAAGAGCGTGATCAAGATTCAGGCCGCTGGGCTTAGCGACCGGGGCATGAAGCGCGGCCATAACGAGGACTCCCTCTCCGTCGTTCCGAATCTGGGGCTGTTCATCGTCGCCGACGGCATGGGCGGCCACAACGCCGGCGAGGTCGCCAGCCGCCAGGCCATCGAGTCCATGGTTGAATTCCTCCGCGACACCCAGAACGGCGAGGTCGACAAGTGGCCGCTCCCGCCCAATCCCGAACTTTCCCTTCTGGAGAATCGCGCCGTCGGCGGGATCAAGCTGGCCAACCGCGATGTGTGCAAGCTCTCCATGGAGCACCCCGAATACCACGGCATGGGGACCACGCTGGTCAGCCTGCTGCTGGACCCGCCGAGCGCCGCGGCCTCCATCGCCCACGTCGGCGACTCGCGAGCCTATCGCCTGCGCGACGGCCGACTGCACAAGCTGACCTCCGACCATAGCTGGGTGGAGGAGCAACTCCAGCGCGGGATCATCACTGCGGAGGAGGCCCGCAACCACCGATGGAAAAACGTCATAACCCGCGCCCTCGGTAACAAGCTCGACGTCGAGGTGGACGTGGCGACTTTCGACGTGAAGGACAACGACGTGTTCCTGCTGTGCAGCGACGGTCTCTCCGGCATGGTGGAACTTGAGCACATGGAACATCTCCTCGTCAGCGAGCCCGACTTGGAGGAGTGCGCCCAGGCCCTCGTCCAGGCCGCCAACGACGCCGGCGGGAACGACAACATTTCGCTGATCCTGATCCGCACGCTGAGAGAGTGAGGAGCCCCCGAGGGGGCTCCCCTATTTTTCAATCTCGAACGGAATGAACACCAGTGGCGTCGGGAGGCACGATGCCCCCGGCGGCGAATAGGTCAGCTTGATGGTATCCGTCTTGCCGGATGCCAGCGGTGGAAAAGTCTGGATCACCACCACTTCCGGCGCCGACCTCGTCATCAACTTGTCCGCCGGGATCGAAACGACGCCGCCGGGCCAATAGCCATCGCTAACCTTCATAGTGTTGGCCATGCCGCCGCACCATTGCGATCCGAAGCGTGCGTTATAGGTCACGAGCGCCACCGGACGACCGTCGCCGACGCGCTCGATCTCGATCTCGTACATGATGCCGTAGTTGCCCTTCAGCTCCAGCTCCGCGCCGGTGCTGCCATCCACGCCCCTCACCCACGGGTCGTTCTTTCCGTCGGCCACTATCAGCTCCTGAATCCCCGCGGCGGGATCCAGCCTTGCCTTCACGCTGTAGTTGCTGATCTCGAACTTGCCGCGTCCCGCGTTCTTGCGCGGACTCTCGATCACTTCCTTGATTCGGGACGATGCCTCGACGGAGGATGTCTCCGGAGCCGTCTGCACGACGCTGATCCGGGCGGGCTGGTTGACGCGGAATTCATAGAGCCCGTGGACCAAATCATCGTACTTCGAAATGGCGGTGTCCATTCGCGCGTCGAGCGGCGCGGAACCACCCGCGGGGATCGTCACCGTTGGCAGGGCGCGGACGCCATCGGGGTACTTGAAGTATCCCGCCAGCGCGTTCTTCGCCACGCCGAAGTAGTTGCCGCTGGGCGCATCGAATGAGCCGCGAATGAACTCCACCCGCAACTCCTCCGTTCCCAGATTGTCCACCACCACGGAAATCTTGCGATCGATTTTCTCCGGCTCCTTTACGCCGTTCACATTGTAAACGTAAAGGCGCACCTCCCCCGGCTCGACTTCCTCGCGCAGCGCGACGCCCTCGGGAATGCGTATATACTCGGGGTCGTCGGAGATGATGTACTGCGGCCCAGGCAAGACGCTCTGGGTGTAGGCGATGGACGTCGCGCTCGTGAGGTCCAAAGACTTCAGCTCCACTGCCTCGCCAGGGCGCGCCTCCGTAAGAATGGCGTCGCTAGTGCGGCCAATCGGCGGCTCCTCAGTAACGACCCCGGGGGTGTCCTGGGCGTGTAGTTGGCCAATCAGCGCGGCCATCGCGAGCACTGAGAAAAGGGTCTTTTTCATGGGGGGCGGCTCCTTTTGGGAAACTTAACGTCATCTAACTGTTCATCGAATTGGAGGCGCCGGGTCCCGACTGCATGGAAGCTCCTGCGTTCCAGTAAGCTACTGCGTCGCGGCAGCGAATACGCCGATCCGATTGGCTACTTCTTCCACCTTCTCCACCACGCCATCGCGGATATTGACGATGCGCTGGGCGTGCTCGGCGATGTCGCGCTCGTGCGTCACCAGGATGATCGTGCGGCCCTGGGAATTCAGACGCCCGAAGAGCCCCATGATCTCCTCGCCGGTCCTGGAGTCAAGGTTTCCGGTGGGCTCGTCGGCGAGGAGAATGGCGGGCTCGTTGATCAAGGCGCGCGCGATAGCGACGCGCTGGCGCTGGCCACCGCTCAGTTCATTGGGAAGGTGGCGCGCGCGGTCGGACAATCCGACATCCTCGATCACGCCGATCGCTTTCGATGCGCGAAGCGAAGGGCGCGCGCCCGCATAGATCATCGGCAGTTCCACGTTCTGGCGGACGTTCATCGTGGGGAGCAGGTTGAAGCTCTGGAATACGAAGCCGATCTCGCGGTTGCGCGTGCGGGACAACTCGTCGTCGCCCAGCGTCTGCACCTGACGCCCGCGCAGCTCGTAGATCCCCTCCGTAGGGCGGTCGAGACAGCCCAGAATGTGCATCAGCGTGCTCTTTCCGCTGCCCGAGGGACCCATGATCGCCACATAGGCACCCTCCTCGATCTCCAGGTCGAGGCCGCGGAGCGCCTTCACGGAAACGGGACCCGACTCATAGGTCTTGGTAAGGGCCTTGAGGCGGATGATCATTCCCCGCCTCCGCCCGTGGGGGCCGCCTGTTCGCCGGCGGGGCGTCGCCGACGTGGCCGCTCCCCCTCCTGTGGCTGGAGGGCGGGCGGTGGCGGCGCGGCGGCGCGTTTCGCCTCTGCGTCGGCCTCGAGCTGCTTCCTCACCATCGCCAGCGCTGCGCGGCCAGTCACGCGCGCCTCGTCCAACGTCCCCGCGGGATCGCGCAGGTACACCGTTTCACCCTCGCTCACGTCGCCCTCGATGGCCGCCACCAGGTCATTGATTAGCAGCACCTTGGCCGCCTTGAAGGATCCCGGTCCTGTATAGACGCCAAGCTTTCCATCCCGCGCCGCCATCGCCTCGATGGGTACGATCAGCGCGTCGTCGGCGCGACCCACTTCGATGCGAGCGGTCGCCGTCATTCCCTGGAAGAAGAGCGGGTTGCTGTCCGCCATGCGGATGCGAACCTCGAATTCGCGCGGCCCGGTTGTCGTCGTCGATCCGCCGCGCCCCGAACTGGTGTCGATGGGGACGATCGACTTGCGGTCCACCGTGCCCTTGAATCTCTGGCCGGGGAGCGCGTCGAGAAGGACTTCCGCGGACTGACCGATCTCCACCGATGCGATTTCCAACTCGCTGACCGGCACCAGGGCTACCATCTCCGACCGATCGGGAATCTCGACCAGGTTCTGGCGCGGAAACACGGAATCGCCCTCCGCCACCTTGGTTGACTGGCCCTGCCGGAAGCTGCGCTGATAGGTGACCTCGCCCGCCACCGGTGCGCGGAGAACCGCGCTGTCGATTCGTTGCTGTGTGTCGGTCAGCACTTTCTCGATGCGGTCGATCTCGAGTTTTGCCTTGTCGATCTGAGTCTGCCTTACGCGCAGATTGGAGGCGAGGTTCTCCTCGGTCTTCTTCAGGTTGATGCGCGCGTTGCGGAGTTCCACCGCCGATTGCAGCTTCACGAGCTGCGCATCGTCGAGGCGGCTCGTCGCGGAGATCTTCCTGTCCACGAGGATCTTCTCGGTGTCGTATTTCATCTCCGAGTCGCGGAGGCGCTGCTCCGCAAGCTCCACGCGCGCCTGCTCTGCCTCCAGGTTGTACTGATTCTGGATCTCCTGCAGGCGATAGGCTTCCTCCGCCGCCTCGTGGTCCTTCTTCGCCAAGCGCAGGCTCGCCTCGGTGTCGATCATCTTCTGGTCGAGTTCCTCGGTATCCATCCAGATGACGGGATCCTCCGGGGCGACGCGCGTGCCCTCGGGAACCAGCTTGACGATCTTCCCCTCGAACGGGGCGGAGAGCAAAGCGCTCCGCGACGCCTTCAACTCGCCGATGCTCGATACCGTGCGGACGACTGATCCCTTGCGGACCGACGCGGTTGGAATACCGGACGCGCCGCGGGCAGTTGCCGCACTCTGGGCGCGGGCGCTTTCCACGACGGGCATTCCAGCCAGCGATGCAAGACCGACAAGCGCCGCGACAGCGAAGTGGTTGAGTCTCCTCACAGCAGCGGCCTTCCCAGCGCCACGTATAGACGCGCGAGCGAAATCTGGTAATCCAGGAATGCGTTGTTGATGCGGGTCTGGGACTGGAAGAGATCGTCCTGCGCGAGGCGCACTTCAGTGACCGTCGCGAATCCCACCTCGAAGCGGCCGTTGATCAGCTCCAAGCTCTTTCGCGCTTGCTCCACGCTCTTGCTCAGAATGGTCAGCGTGGCCTCCGTCGCCAAGATGTTGCGTCGGGAGGCGAGGACTTCCTGCGTCAGGTCCCGCTCGGTGGAAAGGCGGTTGGTCCGCTGCTGCTCCAGGCGGATGACCGCCCGGCGATGGGACTCCCGGCGCTGGATATTGGGGATCGGGATGCGCAGGCCCAGGCCCGCGTCCCACGAGTTGTCCTCCAGGCCCGCCGCCTCGGTAAATTCCTCGCCCGCGTCGGTGCGGCCGAATCCCGCGTCGAAATCGAGCTGGGGGAGCAGGTCGTTGCGCGCCAGGCGGCGGTCGATCTCCGAAAGCGCCAGCGACAAGTCCGACCGCATGAGTTCGAGACGCGAATTCAGCGCCTCCTGCACGGAATCCTCCGCGGCGGGAACGTCCACCCGGCCCAGCTCCACCAGTTCCGGCGTGATGTCGATGAACGAGATCGGCGTATCGAGCGGAAGGCCCAGCAGGATCAGCATGTTCTCGCGCTGCTCGTCGAGCTGGCGGCGGCGGCTGATTGCGGTTTCGAGTTCGTTGAGGTAGTTGATCTCCGCGCGCAGGATTTCTGACTCGTCCACGCGCCCCACGTCATAGCGCACCTGGGTCTCCTCCATGAACTTGAGGCGTTCCTGGATGGCGTCGCGCGAGACCAGGAGCTGTCGCGCGGACTGGAGAATTCTGAAGTAGTTGCTGATGACGTTGAAGGTCACGTCGCGCGTCTGAATCTGGTCGGCCATGACCTGATCCATTTCCGAGATGCGCGCGCGGCGAAGTTCCGCCGTTCCCGCGTCAAAGCCGCCGCCCCGCAGGAGCGGCTGGAGGAAGCGCACGTCCACGCGGGAGTCGTAGTCCTTCGTATCGCTGAGTTGCCCCGATCCGTCCTTGATGATCGTGTCGTTGCGCCCGGTAACTCCGCTGGCAGTGATCGAACCGCCGCTCTTCAGGTCAACGCCGCCCTCGGCTCCCACCTCGTTGCGGAACGTCCGCGTGTTCCTGGTGGTCGTCGTGGGATCCGGTTCGGCAAGTGGATCATTAGGATCCGGCGCAGCCGCACGTTCCGCGTTGATGTCGCGGTCCTCGCGGACGCGGCTGTTGGCGATCAGGTCCACGAAGGGAATGAAAGGCGCCTCGGCGGTGGTCGTGTTGGAGCGGGCGATGCGCACGCTGCGCTCGGAATTCTCGAGGGTAAAGTTCTGCGCCAGCGCCAGATCGACAAGGCGGGGGAGCGTTATCCTCGAATGGCGGGCCGTCTCGGGAACCTCTGGAAAGATGATCGCGCTGGTCCCCCGGTCCTCCGCGACAACGGTGAGCGAGCGAAGATACTCCGCGGCCAGCGTGGACCCAACCCCCTCGGGATACCTTAGGTCCTCGTAGCCCGGCAGCTCGCCGGGCTTGAGGATGATGATTCCCGAACTCGTCTTCGCGTGCCCGGTCATATCGACCGGGTCCATTGCCCACGCGGTGGAGAGCGCAAGGCAGAGCGCCCCTACCAGTCCTGACAGTCTTCCCCACTCACCTGCCGCCATGCAATTCCCCCTCGGAAAGCTGGAACCAACTTCCAACGGTCCGATCTTCGCGGCAACCGTATCTTTCGCGAAATGACGATTGCCCTTGCCGTTGTGGGGCCCAGAAAGGAAGGCAGACCGTCCGCAACGGAGCCCTCCGTGGTTCCCGAGCACATTTGGCAGCGCCCAATCACCCACTCGCAAGGACCCCGGCCCCCCAATTTCATGGAGACGATATCCACCGTCCAGGCAATGCGCGACAAGGCCCGAGAGCTGCGGCGTTCGGGAAAGAAGATTGCCTTCGTCCCCACCATGGGCGCCCTCCACCGCGGTCACGTGAAGCTCATCGAGCGCGCCAAGCAATCCGGCGATACCGTGGTGGTGTCCATCTTCGTCAACCCGCGCCAGTTCAACGATCCCGCCGATCTCGCGAAATACCCACGCGACCTCGAGAAGGACAAAAAGCTCTGCGCCAAGGCGGGCGCACACATCGTCTTCGCGCCCGCCGGGGACGACATGTATCCGCCCGGATTTCTCACCACCGCCAGCGTAAGCCTCCTGACCGCGAAGTTCGAGGGCGAGCACCGCCCCGGCCACTTCCGCGGCGTTTGCACCGTCGTCCTCAAGCTGCTCATCATCGTCCAGCCCGCCACCCTGATCCTTGGCCTAAAGGACGCCCAGCAGTTCACCGTCCTCCAGCACATGATTGACGACCTATGCCTCGACGTGGAGGTGATCGGCGTGACCACCGTCCGGGACAAGGACGGGCTGGCGCTCTCCAGCCGCAACGTCCTGCTCAGCAAGGATGACCGCGCCAAGGCCCTCAGCATGAGCCGCGCCCTCAAGCGCGTCCACTTCCTCGTCCGCAAGCAGGGCATCCTCCACGCGGGCGAGCTGATGGGAGCCATCCGGTCCACGATCGAGGGCGAGGACGTCGAACTCGACTACGCCGCCATCGTCAACCGCACGACGCTGGAGCCCCTCGACCACGTGGTCCGCGGCGGCACCTATGTGCTGCTGGCGATCCGCGTTGGTGGCGTCCGCTTGATCGATACCACGCGCATCTAAGAAGGCCAAAACGGGTTCCGCGAAATTGGACCGAGGGGCTTCGCGTTTTCCTTGACCGTCGGATTTATAAAAGGCTTTCTCTCGCTCGTCGGGCGGGAACCGCCCCAATTTTCCGCCCCGAAACGGATCGCGCATGGCATCCAGAAATTCGCATCGCTCCCACCCCCTTCTCACCTTGGATGCCGCCATCGCGGCCACCGCGCGGCCCCGCCAATTCAAGGACACCGACCCCCAGATGCTCTTTGCCATCTGGCAGATGGAACTCGGCGCCGACCCTGATCGCTCGCTCGACGAAGTTCAGGACGCCGAAGTCGTTTACGACAAGTTCCGCCCCCGTTTGGCGCCGCGCCGATAGGGGAGGATTAGCGGTCTTCCCTTTACTCCCGCGCCCGCCGCAACAATTCTCCGGCACATTGGATCATCAGCCGCGCCGCGGGCACGGCCAAGACGGCGCTCCGGAGCCCCAACCGTGGAGTCAGTCACAGGCATTGCACACCTCGTGGGCATAGGCTCCGGCAGGCCGAGCCTGCTTTCCGGCGAGGCGCGTCACGCAATCCGGGCAGCCGAATGCGCCGTTTACCAGGAAAGCCTTCCCCCCGCCATCCTCGCCCTCCTCCCCGACGAGGCCGTGCGCCATTGCCTGGTCTCTCGCGGCGCCAGCGCCACGGAGGAGGAGCATTTCCTGCTCGCGCGCCTCGTGCGCTCGGGGCAGCGCGTGGTCCGGCTGTTTTCCGGCGATCCGCTTCACTGCGGCGGCATCTCCGAAGTGGCGATCTACCTCGCCTCCCAGGCGATTCCGTTCGAGGTTGTCCCAGGGATCGATGCGCTTGGAATCCTGGCTGCGGAGTGCGGCATTCCGCTCCTGCATCCCGGAGTGGCAAATTCACTCCTTGTGGTGCGCGGCCCGCTCTGGCGCGAGCCCGCGCCGGCTATCGTGGAGGAACCCGCCGCGCCGCAGGCGCAGCCCGCCGAGCGTCGACCCGGCGTGAGCGTGCAGCGCCGCCACAAGGAACCCGGCCTCGTGGACGAGCCGCAATTGCGGCCTGGGATGCGCATGAAGCTGTCGCCCGAGGGCATGTGGATTTCGAGTACCGGCGGCGACGCCGCGCCCCCTCTGCGTCTGGAGGAAGACGCGGACGAACGCCCGGGAGCGCGGGTCGAATGGCCTTCCCTATGCCGCGCCGCCGATTCCTTGGTGTTCCTCAACTGCGGCCATCAGTTCGATCTGATCGGCACTGGCCTCCTCGGCGGGGGGCGCCCACCCTCGGAGCCCGTCGCGATTCTCTCACCCGAGACACGCGGCCATTGGCGTTGCCGGGTCGTGTCCGTGCGCGAGCTGTCTCGGATTAAGCCAGAGGCCCCCGCCTCTGTCGTGGTTGTGGGCGACGCGGTGGCGTTGCGGGAGGTGATCCTGCCCCATCGCCAAAAGCCGCTGGAGGGCATCGCCATCGGCATCGCGGGCCCCGAGAACGGCTCCGTCGCCGAGGCTCTCGCGTTCAACGGCGCCCGCGTCGTGTTCTACAATATCCTGCGCGCCCATCCCGTGGACGGCATCGGGGAGGAACTCGCCCTGCTGGCCGACGACCTGCGCGCGGCGACTCACTTACTCGCGACCTCGCCGGAGTCTGCGCGGCACCTTTTCTCGGGACTTCGCGAGGCGGGTTTGGACGCCCGTGTCATTCCGGAGTTCTGCCGCCTTGCCGTGGCGGGGTCAGCCTCAGCAGAGGTTTTCTCTGCGCAGGGATTCCGCGTCGACGCGCTTCCCCAGCAGCCCTCCGTGCGGGATATTCTGGACGCATGGGGAGAGGACCTTTCCACCGCCCGGATCATGCTGTTTTGCGATTCTCCGGGGGAGCCCATCATCGTCTCGCAGCTGCGCCCCTACGGTGCCCGCGTCTCCGAAATCCCCGTGTGCGCGTTCGAGCCCAACAACCGAGAGCTGGCGCGCCTTGGCGACGATTTGCAGGCGCACTCGCTGGACTACATCGCGTTTTCGACGCCGGCCGCCGTGCGCGTCTTCGCCGCCCACTGGTCGCCCGATGCGTTTCGGCGCATTGCCGATTCCGCGCCCGCCATCTCGCTCTCGGAACGCGCGACGGAGCAGATGCTCCATTCCTCCATCACGCCCGCGATCGAGGCAGAGGAACCCGCCGCGCTCATCAAGGCACTACGAACCCGCCGCGCCTAGCGCGCGCCCATAGGCGACCAGGTATTCCTCGGCTGTGGAAGCGATGGAGAAGTTTTCCTCCGCATGTCGCCGACAGCCTGCGCGTATTTCGTCGCCGCGCGATTGAATCGCCTCTGCCCCCGCCAACGTCGCATTCGCCCAAGCCGCCGCACTGTCGCCCTCCACCAGCCAGCCAAATGGCATCGGCGGGAGGAGTTCCTCAGGCCCCGCCCCGACGCGCGCCACCACGGGCATGCCCGACGCCAGTGCCTCCGCGATCGCAAGGCCAAAGGGCTCGTCCCGCGATGGATGCAGCAGGATGTCCGCCGCCGCCAGCGCCGTTGCCGCCACCGGTACCTGACCCATCAGGCGCACCGCGCCCGATAAATCGAGCGCCGACGCCCGCGCCCGAAGGCGCCGCGCCAGCGGGCCCTCCCCCGCGAACGCGAGCACTGCGGCTGGCAGCGCACGGCGAAGGCGCGCCACAGCCTCCAGCGCCACCATCGGCGCCTTGCGCTCGATCAGCGACCCCAGCACGAGGACCAGCGGAAAAGCGTCACGCGGCAGTCCTAGTTCCGACCGCGCGGCAAGGCGCTGCTCTGTTGTGGGCACCGCAATCGTGGAAAGATCGACGCCATTCCCAACCTCGATGATGCGGCGCGCGGGAACTCCTTCTCTCAGCAGGTCGCGCCGCACCTTGTGCGAGATCGCACATACCGTCACGTGACGGGTGAGGCTTTGCAGATACCAGCGCCTGACCAGAGGCCGCAGGAGGGGGCCCCGCTCGCCCCACGCATGGACGCCGTGCTCGGTGACCAACAGTGGCAGGCCCGAGCCTTCCGCGGCCGCGCGCCCCGTGACATCTGCGCGCAGCAGGTGCGCGTGGAGCACGTTCGCGTCCCACTCCTGCGCCAGCTTCGCAACCCGCGCACCTGCCCGCGCCGCGCGATGGAATTGCATCGGCACGGCGGCGGTTTGCCCGCCAAGGCGCGACACTTCTCCCTCCATGGCCAACCGCAAGGGACCGTCTTCCCGAAGCGACACGACGCTGACACGGATGTCCTCCGCTTGCCATTGCCTCAACAGGTCCAGAACCAGACGCCCAGGACCATCGGCCTCGAAGCCGCGGAGGATTGTAAGCACATGGGGAGTCAAGGCGCTACAATTCCCCCTTGCCTGATGGCGCCCCGGCGATAGGCAATTGGGGCCGCACCGTGTGCAGGCGTGGCGAAACTGGCAGACGCGCTGGATTTAGGTTCCAGTGGGGCAACCCGTGAAGGTTCGAGTCCTTTCGCCTGCACCATTTTGAATATGGGAATAGGGAATCGGGAATGGCGGCGCGGGCCGTTGGGCGTCTATTCATTCTGATTTTCCACCTCCACCAGTCTTCCCATCGAAATGCCGATTGGATGAAGCACCTCGAAGCTCCTTCCGCCCTTGAGGGGCGTTGATGGATTCGGAAGCGGCGGAAACGGCGGCAGGGTCTGAAGCTCCCACGAGCGCCCGGGCAGCTTCGCCTCGCCCTCAGCGAATTCATAGCGATCAGCCAGATAGACAAGCGTCGGCGGCGCGCCGAAGGGCAGCCTCGCCGTCAGGCGGTCTGGCTGCGCGCGCAAGAAGTCCCCGATCTCGCGCATCTCGACGTTGAACTCCTGTCTGACCATCGGATGCTTTGGCCACGCGGCGAGGCGGCGGAATTCGATCACGCCGAATGCCGCGAGGAGCGTGGCGCAAAGCACCATCGCGCGCTTCTCGTTGGGGAACGAAGACGCCATCGCCTCGATTGCGCGCGCACAGAAAAGCGCCACCACCGGAGTCAGGATCACGAGCCTTAGCATGTTGGGCGCGCCGAAGCTGAGGATCGAGGCGAGGCTCCCCACCAGGAGCCATGACAGCAGCAACAGCGTGGCGATTGATCCTTTCGCCTTGCGAATTGTCGCAAGGATCCCCGCATAGAAGACCAATCCCATTGCCAGCGGCAGCGCGGGCACTCCGGTGCCGTGGGGATCGGGTGGCGGCGTGCCCGCCGCGCGTGCGGCGTCTTCCGCGTCTCGCCATCGCGCCGCGACTTCCTCGCCGGGCATCGGGTTCCATTGGATGAACTCAGGAGGTCCGGGAAGGTTGTGCTTCCCCACATGGTCCCCGCGCACGAGCGGCATCAGCGCCACGTCGCGGGCCTGGGCCAGCAGCAGCGCGGCGCCGCCGGGCTTGTTGAGGAAGTTCACCTCGTCGCTGCGTCCGGCGAAGTGATGGGGATTCCGTGCGTAGTCGATTCCAAGCGGCAGGAACACGAGCAGCGCCGCCGCCGCCGCAATGGCATAGAGTTTCGCCAGCGTCGCGCGTGGCATGTCGCATCGCCACAGTGCCAGTCCCGCCGGAATCGCCATTGCCAGTGGCATCAGCCGAAACGCCAGATAGGTGTACATCCCCGCCCCCAACCAGAAGCCGCACCACGCCGCGTCGGCGGGGGAGCGCCGCCGCGCCATCCGCAGGAAGTGCCACGCCACCATCGTCATGCACAGCGGCGCCATGATCGTGCGGAATCCCAGCGCGCTGAAGTGAATATGCCACCGCATCAGCGCCAGCGTCGCCGCCGCGATGATCGCCACGCGGGCACCGGACCACTCGCGCGCCAGCAGCCACACCGCGGGAATCGTCGCGATTCCGATGAAGACCGCCGTTGCCCGAAAGGCCACTGCTGAGGCGCCGCCAAACCACACGAATACCGCGCCGATCCACATGAAGAGCGGTTCGCGCATGTGGTTGTTGCTGTCGAAGAAGATCGGGAACCCGAGCCCCCGCGCAATCCGCAGCGACTCGATCGCGTCCAGCGCCTCGTCGTAGTAGAGGCCGGGCACCCGGGGCAGATGCCAGATACGGATCGCGGCGCCCACGGCGATGACCAGCAGCAGCAGCGGCAACTCCCATCGCTGGAGTGCCCGGGGGACCTGCGATTGTGTCGGGTTTTCGCTCATGCGTTACTTATCCGCCGGGAACGCTAGGAGTCGCCACCGAAAAACAGCCTTCGATACAGCCGCCTCGCGGACGCCAGGGAATCGCCCTGTTGCAATTGGCACGTCTCGGCGTCCACATTCTATTGAGGCGGTCCTCTCCGGGTCACACACTCCCACCCACTTTGCCATGAACCTTCAGCCCATTGAACAACCCGCCGATGAACCCGCGTGGACGCACGATGCCCTCTCCCCGTGGGTGTGGGTCGCTTGCCTCATGGCGCTCGTGGCGATCCTGGCGGAAGCAACGGTGGTTGGACCGATGATTCTCGCGTGGACTCGCTCGGCCCCGCCCGCGGCGGTTGCTGCCGCCCCGGCACCCTTGGCGGTCCCCGACGACCCGATGCTCGGATGGCAGAGCGGATTTCTGGTCATGATATACGAAGGGCCGGAGCTGAATCGCCCAATCAAGCTCATGCGTCGCAATGGTCCGCTCCGGTTCCCGCTCAACAGCGAAATGGGCCCTGATATTCCCGTCGAGAACATGTCGCTGCGCATCTCGGCCCGGCTTCGCCTTCCCCAGACGGGCGAGTACCGGTTCTGGATATTCTCCGACGACGGCGCGCGTCTGTGGGTGGACGGCAATCAGGTCTTCTCCGTTTGGCCGAGCCCGACCCGCCCGGGAGAGATGATCGGTCCGATCGCGCTCGAGGCCGGAACCGTGCCCTTCGTCCTCGACGTGAGCAATACCGTGGGCCCCGGCTGGATCGGACTCGAAATGGAAGGCCCCGGATTTCCGCGCCGCTATCTGCAAGGGAGCGACTTCATTCCCGAGCCCGCGGCCGGGAGCGGCGCGCCTTGAAGCGAATCAGAACGTATCTGCCGTGGCTCCTTCCGCTCGCCTTTTTCTGGATAGTCGTGGTGGTGGCGTGGAACGCATCGCGTGGCGAGCCACGCGATCAGGCTGTGATGCGGTACTTCGCGTTCGATGCGAGCGAGTATGTTTGGGCCTACACGGGACCCCGCCCGCTGCCGGGTGAGAAGCTGGTGCACTACGCCCGAAAGGGGACGCGCTACGCTGCGGAGGATATCACGCTGGTGGCCTACTCCGCGCCCAATGGTCAGGCGCCGCGCGGTGTCCCGTTGGTCGATTTTCCCGCCAACACGCCGGATTTCTTCTCCTACGCCGCCGCCGAGGTTCCCGACTGGCCGGGTGGGCACACGCTCTTCGTGGGCTATCGCTACCGCGCCGACGGGATGAAGTTCTGGGAGCGGGGAACCTGGCCGAGCGCACCGCTGGAGGCCCGCGGGTGGCGACGCAACAAGGCCACCGAGGCGTTTCAGCAGTCCAAGCTGGAGGAATTCGGCGCCGTCGATGTGCGAATCGTCAGCGCCCGCGCCGCCGACAGGATGCGGCCCGAGCATCGCGGAATGTTGCTCCCCACGATGTTTTGGTTTTTGCTTGGCGGCTGGGGATTGGTGGCGGTCGCGGGCCTGTTCGTGGTGCGCGGTTGGCGCGCCATCTGGCTGCTGTGGAACGCGGTCCTCGCCACGATGATGTGGCACGCCTATTCGGCGCTCGATGCATCCCAGTTCTTCTGGACGAGTTTCCACATCGAGCGGGTCGGCCATCCGCCGTTCTGGATCGGCATGGCGCTTGTGCAGGCGATTCTATTTCCGCCCCTCTCGCCGTTCTGGAGGTGCCTGGGGATGCGGTTCTTCATTCCGCTGACGCGCGCCTGGAGGCCGTGGTGGGGCGTGCTGCTTGCGCCGCCGCTGCTGGCTCTGGCGGTCGCGTGCTTCGCGGCGATCAACTGTCGCGCCGCCTACGGAGACGCTACCGGCGCGCTCTTCTCGCCTTTCGGATTCGGCAATCGTCACAACCCGCTCTCCTGTGCGTTGTTCTACACGTATTTCCATTTCAGGGAGCCTGTGCAGGCGGCACTGGAACCGATCTTTGGCAGGAACCTCGCACTCGCGGGGATGCCTCCCGAGGCGATTGCCGCCCCGCCGTTCCTGATCCTCTTCGCGCCGCTCTACCTGATCGGGATTTGGGGGATTGCGTGGACGCTTGGGCGAACACTGCGCGAGCGGCTCCTGCTCCTTGTGCTGCTAGCCAGCACAAAGTCGCTGATCACCCAGTTCGCGTATATCGAGATATACGGGCCCGCGGTGGCGATCCTTGCCTGCGCGCTGGCGATCCTGCTGCGCGCCCACATGCGCGACCGCGATGTCGTGTGGGCTAGCGCGGCGGCGTTTCTTGCCTACTTGTTCCATTTCGGCGCGGGCCCGATTCTTCCAATTCTGGGGCTTCTCTGGGCGCGTAGGTGGCTTGCGGTGCGCCTGAGGATTCGGTGGATCCTGCCGAGATTCTGCGCCACAGCGATCCTGGCGGCGGCGATCTGGACAACGACCCTGTTCCTCACCTTCGTCTATCAGTACGACGGCGACGTGGAGAAATACATCGAGTTCGTGGACCTCGGCGGGCTCGCTTGGTTCAAGGGCCCCGTCAGCGGCCCCAATGACGCGCCGATCCTCTTCTGGGACCGCATGGCGCCCGCCCACTACTACCCGCTGAGGAGCTGGCAGCACACGACCAATTGGATCGGGGGGCACCTCTTCGGCAGCGGGCTCGTCCCGTTTTTCCTGATCGTTGCGGTTATTGCTGGCGCGCGTGGATGGATGCGCTCGTGGGAGGCTTGGGGCACCGTGTCCTGTGCAATTCTCGTTACGGTGCTGGGCTACTTCATCTACAACCAGTTCCCCTATCCGCGCGACTGGGACCTGTTCGTCCTGCCGGGCCTCATGCAGATGACGGCGCTGGCCGTGCTGCTCGCGCGGACGCGCGCCCTGCCGCGGCGCGCAGCGCGCTATGCGGTGGCCGCGATGATCGTCTATCAGCTATGGGATACAGGACTCTGGCTCTACTATAATCTGGCGTGGGGACCGGCGATCCAGCAACGCCATCTGATGCCGTTCTGATCTAGGGCAACCCAGGAGCCAACCCGCGCGGCGCGACTTCCATCGGGAGGTCCTGCTCGGGATCGCGTCCGCGCACGCCAGGGAAGGAGGTCCCCTCGGCTCCCGCGGCGGCGGTGGCCGCGGCTTCCGCGTCGAGATCACCCTCCTCCACGAACTTGATCGCGGTGCCGCGCATCATGTAGAGGTTATACGTTCCCTGACGATACGCGCGAAACGGCACCGCCTCGTCCACGACGGCGCCGCGTACGCGGTTGTCGAGCTTGCGGACATTCACGATCGCGTCGGCGCCCAGCTTGCGGGCCCGCTTGTCCAAGTCCAGCAACTGCCGACGGACGGTTTCCGTGTCCTGCTCGCGGTCGGAGAAGCTTTGGATATGCGCGATCTGCACGTGGGGGCGGGTCACCTCGTTCACGTACAGCTTCACTTCCGCACCCGGCGGGGTGGCGGGGAACGCCCGCGTGGTGAGGGGATAGACCCGCTTCGAGCTGCACCCGACGGCAGCAATCGAGAGGGCCACGAGGGAGGC
>JBBQYG010000072.1:0-18180 GCA_038208905.1 Candidatus Sumerlaeia bacterium
CGCCGAGGGGTACGCCTTCCAGATCGAGATGACGTACCGTGCGCACCTGCTCGGCTGCAAGGTCGTGGAGGTGCCGATCGTGTTCAGCGACCGGGTCGCGGGCGGCTCGAAGATGTCTCGCCGCATCGTCGCCGAGGCGGCTTGGCGCGTCCCGCAGCTGCGATTTCGTGCGCTCCGCGGGAACATCCCGCGGAATCCATGAGGAAAAACTCCTTGCGCACGGTATCTTGTGTCGATGCGCGCGCGGTGGTGGATCACGATCGGGGCCGGCGTGGCGGTGCCTTCGACGGCGTCATCAAGGCCACTATTTCGAATCCGATGAAATCAGACAACTGGATCATCTACCAGTAAGCCATTCCCCACCATCGCATTCCCAAGCGGCCCGGGCATTCCCCGGGCCGCTTTCTTTTTTTTACTCTCCGTTCCCCATTGCCCATTCCCCGCGCTCCAGACATCCCCCCTTGCGCTCCGGGCCCGGTCTCAAGCACCTACACGCCTCGCGCGCGAACCGGTCGCGCCAATCAGCCTTTCCCATCGCGGAGACCTACCCATGAAGCAGCTTTCCGACTCCATCGCCGTTCTTGACGAGCTCAAGCGGCAGTGCATCCGCAACCGGGACTATCTTTAACTACGAAGCGCTGAAGTCCGAGATCGAGGCCCTGGAGGGCCAGACGCAGTCGCCCACGTTCTGGGACGACGCGAAGCACGCCCAGGAGATGATGAAGAAGATCAACCTCCTGAAGTCGCGCGTGGAGCCGTGGGAGAACCTGGAGCGCGAGGTTGCCGACAACCTGGAGATGGCCCAGCTCCTGAAGGAGGAGGGCCAGGACACCGGGGACGATGCGGTGGCCCTGGGTACTTCCACGGACGGGCTGAGGGCGATCTTCGAGAAGCTCGAGCTTCAGTCGATGCTCGGCAACGAGGAGGACGTGCTCCCGTGCTTCCTGAAGGTCCATTCCGGCGCCGGCGGCACGGAGTCGCAGGATTGGGCCCAGATGCTCCTTCGCATGTACCTGCGCTGGTGCGAGCGGAACGACTACAAGGTGGAAATCCTGGACATGGCGGAGGGCGACACCGCCGGCATCCAGGGGGCCACGATCCGCATCGAGGGGCCCTATGCCTTCGGCTACCTGAAGGGAGAGGCGGGCATCCACCGCCTCGTCCGCATCTCGCCCTACGACGCCAACGCGCGGCGCCACACGAGCTTTGCCAGCGTGGACGTTTCGCCGGAGATCGACGACAACATCGAGATCGACATCGGCGTGCAGGACAAGGAGTGGCGCATCGACAGCTTCCGGTCCGGCGGCAAGGGTGGGCAGAAGGTCAACAAGACGACCAGCGCCGTGCGCATCACGCACTATCCCTCGGGCATCGTGGTCTCGATGCAGAACGAACGCTCCTGGCACCAGAACCGCGAACTCGCCTTCCAAGTGCTCCGCTCGCGGCTCTACGACTTGGAACTCAAGAAGCGCCAGGACGCGGTTCAGGCGCGCGAGGACGAGAAGCAGGACATCAACTTCGGCAGCCAGCTCCGCAGCTACGTGCTCCATCCCTACAAACTGGTCAACGACCACCGCATGGAGCTGAAGGTGAGCGACGCGGAGGACGTGCTTGACGGAAACATCGATCCCTTCATAGAAGGCTACCTGCGCTGGAAGCTGGGGCGCGTGGACAAGCAGTAGAATAATCCGCCACGACGGAGGTATTCATTGCATGGTAAAACGAGCCGTCATTCTGGCAGGACCCAATGGGGCGGGAAAGAGCACGATGGCTCCTGTTCTGATCCATGACCTGATCGCGATCGATGCGTTTGTGAATGCCGACACGATCGCAAAAGGCTTGTCGGCTTTTGCGCCGGAGAAGGCTGCGATCTAGGCGGGGAGGATATTCCTCGCCCGCGTCGATGAACTGGTGCGCTCAGGCGAGGACTTCGCCATCGAGACAACGCTCTCCTCTTGCGGGATTTTCCGGTGGGTGGAGGATTGGAAGCGGGCGGGGTATCGGATTCACCTTCACTAAATCTATGTGCCGAGTCCTGACTTCTCCATCATGAGGGTGGCTCACCGCGTCGAACTTGGGGGACACCATGTCCCCGAGGAGACAATTCGGCGGCGATATGCCACGGGGCTTCGCGACTTTTTCGCCCTAGAGTGACTCTCGAAAGGCCTGTCGTATTCCAACGTAGCTTGGGCGTCTCGCCCGAGCCCCGTCGCCCCAACACGCGGGCAAGATGCCCACGATACTCTTTTACGGCGTCCTCCATCGCGACAAGACTTTCGAGAATCGCTCTAACACAGGAGCTTGTCGATGTGTGGGAGATGATCGACAACACCGAAAACAAGCAGTTTCGCGTTGCCAGAAAGGACGAGGATGGCCTTATGGCAATCCAAGACGAGGACTTGTGGTTCAGCCTGAAGGAGAAATACGATCCCAGCACTTGAATCAGCCAACACAAAGGGCCTGGGTCTTTCGGCGCCGAATTTTAATCGTCGTCTGCGACTGGGAATGATCCCGGTATCACGGCGACTGGCCCTTCAGCACAAGGCCCACGGCCTGAAAATGGTGATGGGCCCATCCGGCCAGATGGACCCCGACGAGTTCATCGCCATGCTCGACCGCGACGAGGTCATCCTTCTCAAGGAGCAGGCCGAGTACGAGGCCTCGCTCAAGAGCGCCTGATCCGCTACGTCAGATCGGTGTATGCACGCGCCGCTTCCGAGGCTGCCTCGCGGTAGAATCTCGGCAGGGTGTAGTAGCATCCGCGCAGGTGCGCGTGCATTTCGGAGCCCTCGTATACGGCGCTGCCGAGGGCCTTGGCCATCTGGTACTTCACGAGCTGGCGCACCAGGCGGACGGCGCGGCGGGCGCCGGTGTAGGCCTCGGCGTAGTCCATGGCGTTGTAGCGCGCCGTGGCTTCCTCCAGGGCGGTCTGCACGGCGCGGAGGCGCTCGCGGTTGTCCACCCCCGCGCCAAGGGCGAGGAGTTCACCCTCGATGTAGGCGGCCTTGGCGAATCGCACCTCGAGCAGCTCGAGCGCCAGCGACGCGACACGCTGGAGCCGACCGCGCATGGCGCGGCCAAGTTCCCCCGCACGCGCCGGACCCGAAGTGAGCAGCACCAATCCAACCAGTTCGAGCGGGCCCGCGAGGAATCGCTTCGTGCCGGAGGTCTCCTGCACGGCCTCCAACTGTCGTGGCTCGGGAAAGTCCACGCGCCACGCGCGGAGGTCTTGGTCCGGCGGAAGGCGGATTTCGAGTTCCGTTCGCTCCATCCACGCCTCGTCGACGAAGTAGTCCTCCTCGTAGCCCTCTATGCGCAGGACGATCAGGTATTCGACGCCGTGGCGGAGGGCTTGTGCGCGGAGGCGCGGATGGCCGGTCTCGATGTCGAGGGGCTCGGGATGGCCCTCGGCAAAGAAGTCGGAGAAGACGGCGATCTCCTGGGCGAGGAGCGCCGCCTCGCAGAACCGGTCGCGCCCCGAGCACGGCAGCGGCCCGCCGGTGGCCTCGTGGAAATGCAGCAGCGCGCCGCGCGATCCCGCGCCGAGGATGTCGTAAACTTGGAGGCGCAGAATCTCGGGGTCCGGCGGCAGCAGGTCGCGGCGCGAGAGCTTGGGGAGGTTGGCGAGCTGGGGGAACCACTCCAGCGAACGCGACGAAGACCGCGCGACCCACGGATCGTCGGAGAAGGCGCCGATGGCGCGCTCCTCGTCGGCGATGGTCAAGCGAACGTCCGCATGGATCATCGGGCGGGCGTTGGGCTTGCGAAGGTGCGTCATCAGCAGGCGCGTCGCCTCGCCGGGGCGCTGGTGGGTGATGCGCCCGCTGGCTAGCTGGGCGGGCTCGGTGTCGGGCGCGTAGATGTCGAGCGCGGAGAACCACCCCGGCTGAAAGTGCTCGCGCTTGATCGGCGCAAAGATGGGGCGATAGAGGTCCCGTGTGCGGATGGAATCGCGCTCGCGGAGGTAGGACTCCAGGCCCTCCCGCGTCGCGGGGTGCGGGGCCAGCATGTAGGAGTGCAGAGCCGGATGCTGGCGGAAGTCCGAGAGATAGCGCCCGTGCTCCGGCAGGCGCGGATCGGCGACGAGGATCGCCATGAGGCCGGCACGCTCCGCCGCGTCCAGAAACGCCCCGATCAGCCGGATCGTGCCTGGGCTGCATGGCGGCGTGCCGACGATGGTGAAGCCCGCGGCGGCGATCTCCTGCAGCACGGGGGCGAAGCGTTCCTCCGGCGTGAGCAGGACGCGCGGACCGAAGGAGAAGAACGGTCGCCCTTCCTTTCGGATCACCGAGCGGTCGATCAGGATGCGACTGCTGTCATCTGACATGGTGTGGCTCGGCTGTGGGGGAAGCCGCGTCCGCTTGGTGTCGGTCAGTCCATCTCGCTGTCGTTGAAGTCCAGGCGCTTGAGCACGATCAGCGTGAAGTCGTCGAACTGGTCCGCGGAGGCGCGGTGGCGCAGGCAAGCCTGATACACGGCGTTGCGGATCTCCTCCGCGCTGAGGTGGCGCTTGTCCTTGATGAGTTCCTGAAACCGCTCCAGGGTGAAGGACTGGCCATCGGGAGAGAGGATGTCCGTCACGCCGTCGGTATAGAGGAGAAGCACTCCGCCGGGGGGAATGGAGCTGATGCCCGCCTCGTAGTCCGCCTCTTCGTCGATGCCGAGGAAAAGGCCGCCCGCGTCGAGAAACTCCATCTCGCCGCTGGGGAGGAGGACGATCGGCTGGGCATGGCCCGCGTTGACATATTCGATGGCGCCGGTGGATTCGTCGAGCAGGATAAAGGCCATTGTCACATACATGTCGTTGCTGACGTCGCGGTGGACGTTGCGGTTAATGCGCTGGACAAGATGGACAAGGCTTGGTTCGCGGACCTGAGTGCCCCCCTGAAGGTAGCTGCGCGTGGCGGCGGTGAGGATCGCGGCGGGGACGCCCTTGCCGGAGACGTCTGCGACGGCCAGCCCCAGGCGCCCATCGGGCATCCGCAGGAAATCGTAGTAGTCGCCCCCCACGTGCTTGGCCGGAAGCGACATGGCGGAGAGCTGGTATCCCGGCAGGTCGGGATACGTCTTGGGGAGGAGGTTCATCTGGATGTCGCGGGCGATTTCCATTTCGCGGGCGAGCTTGTGCTGCTCCACCAGTTGCGACTGGAGGCGCGCGTTGGTGATGGCGACGGCGGCCTGGTTGGCGATGGAGGTGAGCAGTTCCAGTTCCTCCTCCGAGAAGGAGGCCATCCGGGACTGCGTATCGACATAGATGACGCCGATGGAGGCGGACTTGAAGATGAGCGGCGCGACCATGGCCGTGCGGATTGCATTGCTGACGATGGACTCGCTTGCGTTGAAGCGCTCGTCCAGCGCGGCGTTGGAAACCAGGAGCGAGATGCCGTCGCGCACGCAGCGGTTGACGATGGTGCTGCTGATCTTCACCTCGGTGGGATTCTCGCCCATCATCACCTTTACCACGCGCGGCTGAAGCTCCCCAGTCTCCGCGTCCACCAGCAGCAGATACGTCCGGTCGGGCCGCACCACCGTCTGGATGATCGTCATGATGCGGTCCAGCAGTTCGTCCAGGCTGAAGATGGAACGGATCGCGTCGGTGACCTGATAGAGGATTTCGAGGCGGCGGTTGGGCTGCTTGAGATCGAGGAAGGAGGTGTTGGTGAGGGAGTCGGATTCCTCGGGGTTGTAGCCGGCGCGTCGCTCGCCCCGGGTGGCTCCCCACTGCTTCTCCTCGACCAACTTGTACCTCGAGCGCAAGCCCTCGCGGACGCCCGAGGTGGCGCCGCCCTCTCCCCCGGAGCTATCGGCGTCGGGGTCCAGGTCGATGCGCATCACCGTGTCGCCGATCTGGATGCGGTCGTGATGCTTCAGTTCCGACAGCTCCCGCGCCACGGCGCCGTTCAGGAGCGTGCCGTTCTTGCTGCCGAGGTCCCGCAGGACCAGGCGGTTCCCCTCGACGAGCAATTCGACATGGTTGCGCGACATGCGGCGGTCGACGACCTGGATGTTGTTGGAAACGCTTCGCCCGATGCTCATCACCGGCTTGTCCAGGGCGAAGATCGCTCCCGCGTCCGTGCCGCTCTCGATAACCAGCTTAGGCATTTTTCGGGGTCGCGCGGGGAATGGGAGAAAGTCCTCTTTTCGGATCGATGTGATCCTTGGCCCTCTTAAGCGAAGTCAAGGAATGTGCGGGCCGTCTGCGAGGGTCGGGCAAACCCGGGATGAGGTCAAGTCGCCTTTCCAATTGCGATTCGCGGGCACGGCGCTGGACCGTGGCACCCTCATCGATGCACTGGTCCCGGCCAGGCAGGAGATACACGTGGCACAGGCAATCCTGACGCTCCTGCTGTTGGTCGCCATCGGGGCCATTGCCGCCCTCCGACGCAAGATCCTGTCGCTGGAGTCCTCTCTCGAGGCCCGCGAGAAGGAGCGGCGGGCGACCTATGACTTCCTGGACCGCCTTGGCACCAGCCTCACCGGGGGCGGCGAAGCGACCGCCACCATGGAGATCGTGGTGGAGTTTGCCCAGGAAGCGGCCCACGCCGATGCCGCCTGCCTCTTCGTTCTGGGTCACGAGCCCAACGCGGCGCCAATCCTGCGCGCCCGCGTGGTGCGGGGCCTGTTCCCCCCGCTCCACGGCGCGGGCAATGCCAAGCTAATGGCGCGGCGAAAGTTCGTGGAGGAACTTGTCCTGAAGACCGCGATCCCCGTGGGCGAAGGCCCCATCGGCATCGTGGCACGCCGTGGCCAGCCGATGCTGATCCCCAACGCCCGGGCGGAGGAAAGCCTGCGCGAGGCCGTCGAGTCGGGTATCGAGTTCCGCGACCTGATGGTGGTGCCCCTCGTCGCCCGAGGGGAGGTCCTTGGCGTTCTGGCGCTGGCGAACAAGACAACCGGCGGGGCCTTCAACGAGGAAGACATGCAGCTCTCGGTCGCGATCGCCGACCAGGCGGCGGTGACGCTGGATCTGGTCAGGCTCTATCGCATGATGGCGGAGCGCCAGCGGCTGGAGCAGGAACTGGAGTTGGCGCGCACGTTTCAGGCGCTTCTCCTCCCCCGCACAACGCCCAGCTATCCCAACGTGGAGTTTGCCTCGTTCTATCGACCGGCGCTGGAGGTTGGGGGTGACTACTTCGACTTCATCCCCATCGACGACCATCGGATCGGGATCGTGGTGGGCGATGTTTCCGGCAAGGGGATCCCCGGGGCTCTGGTGATGGCCTCGGTCAGGGCCTGCCTTCGCGCGGAGGCACGGATTTCCGACTCCCCCAAGCGCGTCCTTCAGCGCGTCAACGACGAGGCGGCCCGGGACACCAAGGAGGGCGTCTTCATCACCATGACCTATGGCATCCTCAACGTGGAAACAGGCCGCTTCCGGTTCTGCCGCGCCGGGCACGAGCCAATTCTCTGTTGCCAGATGACGGGAGAGGCGGTAGTCCAGTACTTGCCGGAGGGAATCGCCCTTGGCCTGATTGAAGGCGAGCACTTCGGCATCACGGCGGAGCAGGAGATCGACCTCTCCGCGGAGCGGAACATCGTCCTCTATACCGATGGGGTGGTCGAGGCGATGAATGGGGGCCGCGAGGAGT
Source organism: Candidatus Sumerlaeia bacterium (assembly GCA_038208905.1). Taxonomy (GTDB): domain Bacteria; phylum Sumerlaeota; class Sumerlaeia; order SLMS01; family SLMS01; genus JBBQYG01. The sequence continues at coordinate 7,590 of JBBQYG010000072.1, forward strand.
ATGGCGAGGCGCGATTCCACCAAGTCATTCGGGATCAAGCCGGGAATCCCCCCGCCCGCATGGTGGAAAGCGTGATGGCCAACATCGAGGATTTTACTAGAGGCCTGCCCCAGCATGACGATATTACGTTGGTTGTAATCGGATGGAAGGCCCCCCGCGATCCCGGCGCGTCCCGGGTGGCGGCGGTCGCCGCGCCCGCAGCCACTGCCTGAGTCCGAGCCACTCCCCAAGGAGAACCTCTCCGTGAAGAATTACGACCTCGTCATCCATCCCGGCGACGCCCCCAGCCAGCCGAGGCGCGTCGAACTGATCGGCTGCCTGGACAGCCACACCGTCGTTGGCTTCGAGAAGTCGCTCCACGCCCTTCTCGACGAGGGGGTACGCGGCCTCGTGATCGATCTGCAGCAGCTCACCTATATCTCCAGCGCGGGCATCAGCGCGCTGATGGGGCTGACCCACCGCCTGCGCCAGAACGACGGCGAACTCATCCTCCTCAAGCCCACGGAGAAGGTCAATCGCGTGTTCCGCACGCTGGGCTTCACCAACATCTTCAAGATCGTGGAGAACGAGTCCGAGGCCGATTCCTCCATCACCCGCTAGAACGCCGCGCATCCCACCGGAGCGACGCATGAGTCAGAACCTGCAAGACAGCCCTGTGGGGAATCTGGACCTCGATCTGCGCTGCCCTGTGGACACGCGTGTTCTTGCCCTCATGAGGACGATGGCCTGCGCCCTTGCCGAGCATGTGGGCTTCGACGACGAGCAGGTCGCCCAAGTCGAAATGGCCGTGGACGAGGCCTGCGCCAACGTCGTCCGCCATGCCTACAAGCATCTTGGAGTATCGCCCGACCTCCCCGATGACAGCGCCGACGAGCACACCCGCCGCCGCTGCCAGTTGCACGCGCGCATTCAGGTTGGCGAAGGATTCCTGCGCATCATCATCGCCGACAGCGGCATTGGCCTCTGCAACACAGCGCCCGGCGTCGAGTCGGTGGAGGACTTCCAGCAGCGCGGCGGCGGCGGCGGGCTCGGCACCCTGATCATCCGCAATTTCATGGACGAGGTACACTACGACTTTCCAGAGCAGTCCGGGACGATCCTCACCATGACGAAGTATCTGAAATCAACCGCGAGGCCCGCCGATCAGGGCGGGCCGGAGACCATTCATCGATGAGCAGCGTCGCCACGGCGGAGCGCCAGCTTGAACGCCTCCGCAACCAAATCAACTGGGTAACCCGCATCTCCGCCGCGCTGGGAGCGACGGACAACGTCGAAGACGTAAACTCGATCCTCCTCGCGGGGGTCCTCTCCCCCACGGGCCTCGGCTACTCCCGCGTCCTGTATTTCGAGCACGACGACGACTCCATGAGCCTCATGGGAAAATACGCCCTCTCCCACGATTCCCGCGAATCGATGGAGACGCTCGCCAAGGACCTTGCCGACGACGCGCACTATGTCGAGGGCGTGGGCGGCGCGGTGCGTGGCGACAGCAACGAGGAAATCCTCCTGCGTGAAGGGGAGATCGACGCCCTGACCACCGGCGCCCCGTGGATCATCCTCTTCCAGCGCCTCAACCCCGACAACGACACGACGCGCCAACTGGAGAAGCTCCAGTTCCCCATCGGCTGGGAGGGCGGCCAGCTCGGCGCCGGCAGTATCTTCGAGGAGATTCCCTTCTGGCGGAAGCCGCGCGCCCTCTCTCGCCGCGATCTGGGGCATCGACTTCCGCCGGCCCTCGCCTCCTTGGTGGCCGAGCACTTCGCCATCGTGGCGATCAACACAGCCAAGGGCCTGCGCTCGCTCCTGATCCTCGATCGCCATTTGGAGGAAGACCCGCGCATCACAGAAGCGGACTTGGCGGAGCTCGACTGGTTCGCGCGCCAGGCGTCCCTTGCCGTGGAGAACGCCGAGAATCGGAATGACCTGGCGAACGCCTACAACGAATTGAAGCAGTTCGACCAGATGAAGTCCAACTTCCTCTCGGTCATCTCCCACGAGCTGCGCACGCCGCTCACCGCCATGTCGGGGTTCGTCGACCTGATCGTGGACGAGCGCGTTGGCTCCATCAACGAGAACCAGCGCACCCTCCTGACGCGCGTCCAGAAGAACACCGGCCACCTGATCCACCTGGTCAACGACCTGATCGAGGTGGCCGAGATCGAGGCGGAGGGCACCGTGGAAGTCCGCGTGTCGCCGGTGGAACCGCTGACCGTGCTCCTAGACACGCTCCCCCGCCTGGAGCAGCGCCGCCGCGAGAAAAACGTGAAGGTCGAACCCCTGATCCAGTGCGAGATCCCGCGCATCCTAGCCGACGAACGCGCGCTGGGGCGCATCTTCTTCCACCTGATCGACAACGCCATCAAGTTCTCCTTCGAAGGCTCCAGCGTGGACGTGGTCTTCCACGTGGTGGACGGCGAATTCCACGCGGACATCATCGACCGCGGCATGGGCATCGCCCCGGAAAACAAGAAGCGCATCTTTGACCACTTCTACCAGGTGGACAGCACCCTGACCCGCGGCCACGAGGGCCTCGGCCTGGGCCTCGCCGTCATCAAGCTCCTCCTCGCCGCCACCCGCGGCCGCATCGCCGTCAAGAGCGAGGTCGGCACCGGCTCCACCTTCACCGTCATCTTCCCCCTCGTCGAAACCCGCGACTCGCGCGTGTCGCAGGGATGAAAAGAGGGGATGAGGTATGAGGGATCAACAGCCCAAAGCCCAGGGCAAGCGCCCAACCGGCTCTGGTGCCGCATCAACCCAGTTTCCAGCAATGGATACCGCATAACAAGTCAACTCAGGCAATCATGTCAGCAAGGTCAACGCCCCCGTTACTGCGTTGTTGGCACAATGCGTTGGCTGCGGGTTGCCGCCGCGCCCCCAAGGCGGCCCGATCGCACCTGCACGATCCCGCCCTACGCACCGGGCGAGGCAACGCCGACACCCACCACCACGCCGACCGCGACGCCGACCCCAACCACGGGCACCCTGACGCTGACGCCGACATTGTCACTCAGCCCCTCGCCCACGCCGTCGCCCATCGCGACGCCGATCCCGACTCCCTGTGGAGACGTGGACGGCAATGGGGTGCTGGGTGCGGCGGATTTGCTCCTGCTGCTGTTGGATATGCGCTGACCAGCGAGCTTCCCCGACGGATGTTGGACCCCTGCCGGGGTCCGGTTTGTATAGACGCGGGTTCCCCGGACTGAAGGTCCGGGGCTAGGAATGTTGCGTCCCTGCCGGGACGCTGGGTGTGCGGAGAGATTGGTGCGCTTGCCGCCCCAAGCTTTCATCTCCTTTCATCCCTCAGCCCTTCTCCCTCATCCCTGCCTTTCATCCCTGCTTATCGGCTTGCCTCCCCCCGCCCCGTGCCGGTAGCGATTCGGGCCTTGGAAAAGCCCATGACGATCCGAATTTACAATAGCCTGACGCGAGAGAAGGAGGACTTTGCCCCGATCAACCCGGGGAAGGTGCTCTTCTACAATTGCGGGCCGACGGTTTATGGCGAATTCCACATCGGGAACGCGCGCAATTTCGTGGTGTTCGACGTGGTGCGGCGCTGGCTCGTGGCCAGCGGCTACAGCGTGCAGTACGTTCAGAACATCACCGACGTGGACGACAAGATCATTCGCCGCGCCGCCGAGGAGGGGACGACCCCGGAGGCGATCGCGAAGAAGTACACCATGTACTTCCTGGCCAAGCTGCGCCAGTTGGGCAACATGCCCGCGACGGCGCACCCCAAGGCCACAGAGTACATCCCGGCGATCGTCAAGATGGTCGAATCGCTGGTGAATCGCGGCCACGCCTATGCGTCGGCGGACGGCTCCGTGTGGTTCGACGTGGGCAGCTTCCCGGAGTATGGCAAGCTTTCCCGCATGCCGCTGGACCAGATGCAGCAGGGCGAGCGCGTGGGCGAGGAGCAGCAGAAGCTGAAGCGTTCGCCCATGGACTTCTCCCTGTGGAAGGCCGCCAAGCCCGGCGAGCCCGCCTGGAAGTCGCCGTGGGGCGATGGCCGCCCGGGGTGGCACATCGAGTGCTCCTGCATGGCGATGGGCGCCCTTGCGGCGGAGACCATCGACATCCACGGGGGCGGCGTGGACCTGCGCTTTCCCCATCACGAGAACGAGATCGCCCAGAGCGAGTGCGCCACCGGCAAGCCCTTTGCCCGGTACTGGATGCACAACGGCATGTTGGACATCGACGGCGAGAAGATGGCCAAGTCGGCGGGCAACTACAAGACCCTGGACGGCGTGCTGGAGATGGTGGACGCGCTCACGCTGCGCTATTTTCTCATCAGCGGCAAGTATCGCGACAAGCTGGACTTCACGGAGGACAGCCTGCACAAGTGCAAGAGCGCGGTGGAGCGCCTGGTCAACGCGAGCCACGAGGCCCGCCGCGTCCTGTTGGGCGTGACCGCCGACGACGCGTGGAAGCGCGAGAAGGACCTGATGGCGCTCCGCGAGGAGTATGTGGAGGCGATGAACGACGACTTCAACACGCCGCGCGCGCTGGCGGTGCTTTCCAAGCTGGTCACGCTGATCAACACCATCCGCACCGAGGTCCAGAACGGCGCGCCGGTGATGCGGCTGGCCCGCGCCACGGGGCTGTTGGGCGACATCCGCGCGGAGCTTGGCCTGACGGACGATCTGGAAGCGCCGGTGGACGATTTCGACGCGGAGACAACGGACAGGATGCGTTCGCTCCTGTTTCAGGAGGTTCCCGCCCCCCTTCGCCCCACCAATCCCGGGGGCGCGCCGGAGATCATCAAGCTCCTCATCAAGGTTCGCGCCTCGGCCCGGGAGGAGAAGAACTTCGGCCTCGGCGACCGGGTCCGCGACGGCCTGTTGCAACTGGGGGTCTCCCTTGAGGACAAGCCGGGGCAAACGATCTGGAAGCGGTTCCGCTAGTTCCCGAAGAAAACCCTTGAACGCGGGGGGGCTCCTGACGGAAAGCATTCGTCTTGCCGGGAATTGACCCCCGGCGGTGGCGGGTGTAGCTCACTTGGTTAGAGCACAGGATTGTGGATCCTGGGGCAGCGGGTTCAATTCCCGTCACCCGCCCCACCAACTCACTTCACAACGCGAATACCCCATGCCGCCCCCCGGCGAGTGGATTCCTTTTGCATCGGGAGACTGTGCGGGCGGAGACTGCGTACGAAATTTTAGGCGTGGGGAGAACGACCGCCTTGTCCTTTGCCGAGAATCCCGTCTTGCCGGCGCGTGTGCGCGCGCTCCCGCCGGAGCCACGCATCCTATGCCTTGGCAACGCCCTGAAGGAAACGCTGGGGGCGCGTCTCGCGCTTCGCAGCCTGGAACTCGGCGTCCAGCTTGGCGGCGGCACGGTGCGCGGGGGATTTTGCCTCAGCGACGGCGGCGACGGATTCCTGGAATCCTATGAGGGCGTGGTGAAGCTGCGCCGCCAGCGCTCGGTCGTCCCCGGGCCGCTCGGCGATTTTGCCGTTTCCGATTTCCTTTTCGACGACGAGACCCAGACCGCCGTGATCGAGTCGGCCCAGATCATCGGCATGGCGCTCGTTACGCCCGCGCGGCGCGACATCATGAACTCGGGCACCGGCGGCCTGGGCGATGTGTTGATGGCTGCGATCCTGATGGGAGCGCGCCGTATCGTGGTTGGCCTGGGCGGATCGGCCACCTGCGACGGCGGCGTGGGGATGCTCTACCACCTGCAGGAGGGCCTTCGCCAAGGCACCAAGATCGGCAAGCACATCGCCGCCAAGGACCTGGAGAATCCGCCGCCGGTGGATATCGGGTTCCTCCGCGAGCGTCTCAAGAACGTGCAGATCGACGTTTTCTGCGACGTGAACAACGTGCTGACAGGCCCGCGCGGCACGGCGTTCAACTTCGCCGGACAGAAGGGCGCCACGCGATACGAGATGCGCCTGCTGGAGTACCTGCTGGAGCGCTGGGCCAAGCGCATCCAGATGTTCACCGATTCCAACGTAGCCGAACTCGAGGGCGCGGGCGCGGCGGGCGGGATGGGTTTCGCCCTTGCCGCCATTGGCGGAAAACTGCTTCCCGGGTCCGACGCGTTCTTCGACCTGATCGGCTACGAGAAGCTGCTGGGCGAATGCGACGGCGTCGTGACGTGCGAGGGGCGCTTCGACACGTCGAGCTTTGCGGGCAAGGCGCCGTGGCGCGCCGCCCAGGTAAGCCAGATGGCGGGGAAGCCGGCCTTGATCGCCTGTGGCAGCGCCGACGCCGCCGCCGTGGAGCAGGCGGCGCTGATTGGCGTGAAGGTCGCCGAATTCGCGCGCGACGTTCCCGTGGAGCGCCAGGCGGCCGAGGCGTTCACGCTCCTTCAGGAATCCGTCCGCCAGTACGTCAGCCGTCGCGGCCGCTAAGTACTCTCTCAATAAATAGAAATCGATTCGTCGTGGCCGCTTCCGGGAATCCGGCTGGCGGACGCCGGGGCTGACGGCGCGCTCTCCTCGCCGTCGGCGTCCACGGCGGTCACTGTATAGAAGTATATACTTTCGTCGCCCATGGAGCCGTCCGTGAACGCGGTCGCCGCAACGGGTGTGGGCGTAAGAAGCGTCCATGCGCCCGAGGCGGACGGCGCGCGCCGCAGCAGGTATCCGGCGAGGTCGAAGGCATCGACCGGCTCCCATTCAAGCTCGATCGTGCTCCCGGTTCCCGTCGCCACGAGCCCCCTCGGCGGGACGGGAGCGAGCAGGAAATCGAGCGTCCGCGCCATAACCTGTGTCCGCTCAGAAGGCTCGGCGATCATCTCCCACGGAAAGCCGAAGTTCGCGACGCGAAAGCCGTTCTGGTAGGTGATGCCCGCACCCTGACCGTTGCCGTACCGCAGCGCCGTCAGCGAGCCGGATACTCCCTCGATCACATCGGGAAAGGAAATCACCATCGCCCCGCCGCCGAAATCCAGCACCGGAATGCCATCGTAAATGCCGCCCGCCACAGGCACCGCCGCCGTGGTCGCCGCCGAGGTATCGTCGGCCTGATAGTCGGCGCGCAGGAAGTCCTGATAAAAGGCGATGTCGCCCACGCCGCCGCGCTCGACCAAGTCCCAGCCGATCTCCGCGCCGGAAACGAATAGTCGCCCGCCCGCGGTCAGCCAAGGGACCACGATGGATTGCTCCGCGGTGGAGAATGTCTCGTCGTCGGTGGACTCCTCGCCGGTCTGCCACACGGCCGCGCGGTAGTCGGCAATCGGCGCGATGCCCGCGAGGAGCGCGTTGTTGTCCACCGTGTCGAAGGGCCGCCGCGCGATGCCCGCGCCGGCGAGCGCGGAGAAGGCGTGGCTCAGCACCGCCGCGTTTTCCGCCGCCGTGGTCTGGAACTGCCATCGGTCGTTGCCATCCACGATGGCCACGCGCTGGCCCGCGCCCTGCGCCGCCGTATAGACATCGGAGGTCTTGCTGGCCGCCCCGCCGCCCATCGCGGCAACCCGGTAGGTCATGCGCGGCGCGGCGGTCTGCTCGCGATACGATACCGTGCCCATTGGTCCCGCCGCGCGCACCAGCCGAAGCGCCGCGGGGTTCATGCGGTCCTCGTTGGCGGTGGTCGTTTGGGTGGCATTGTCGAATTCGATGAAGTGCCCAGGGCCCTCGCCGATTTCCATGGTCGCCACGTAGGTCCACCTATTGGCGCAGTTCGCCTGCGTCAGGTCGAAACGCAGCGAGTCATCGGTCCCCGCCGCGTCGAATATCCTTACCGTGACGCCGGGCGCGTTGGCGCTGGCGGCGTTGAAGGTGGTTGTATAGACATCGTAGGTTCCCGCCGCGATGCGCGGAGTAAAGCGGATGCGGTCGTTCCGCCCGTTGTCGTCCCCGGCCAGCGTGGTCGATGGGCGTGCAAAGGCGCTTCCTGCGCCGGGCGTCAGCCCAGTCGCCGTGCTGTGGGTCGCGCTGGGCGAGACAATTCCGAAGAACTCCACGTCCCCGAAGTTGCGCGAGTCCTGGAGATCGTTTCGTGTCTCGATGATGTACTGCGAAGGCACCACGACCCCCGCGTCGAAGGTCGCGCCGTCGTCGGCGCTGCGCTGGAGGAGATATTCGTCCTGGGCGCCGGGATCGCTCCAGATGGCCTCGAACCCGCCGTCGCGGGCGAAGACCCCCGCGAGCACCGGCGAAATCGGCACGCCCCGAAGGCCCAGAACGCGGATGCAATTGTCCTGCGTCGTCCGGGTTGCCGTCTGGTCGATGCCGCTGGCATTGCTGATCAGGGAGAAGAAAATGCGCTGGCCATCGAAGGGATTGTCGATATAGCCCGACGTGGCGATGGACACGCTAAGGCTCCCCGTTTTCGCGTGGACGGCGCCGACGAGATTGGATGGCGAGCAGAGCCGACTGCCGAGGGTGCCACTGGTGCAACTGATCGAGAGCGTGGCGCCGTAGGTCGAGAACGTCTCCACCATGTAGCGCACCACATCCACAGTATGCCGCGCGCTGAAGCGGTTGCCGCTGGAGAGGCCCGATCCATCGTTCATCACGATGCCGGTGGCGTTGAGTCCGGCGGTGCCCGCCAGCCACGCGAGAGCCTCCGCGGTGCCCGGCGCGAGGGTGTTGCTCCCCGTCCGCTGATAGGCCACGGCGCGCAGCAGGTGGTCCGCCGACGGATTGTGGCTGATCCGGTTGATGGCATAGGTGGCGCCGCGCAGGGTGCCCGGTACTCCCCATATGGTGTTTAGGTCCCCGCTTCGGTGTGTATATGCAAGGGTGCCGGGGGGCGAAAATCCCGTCTGACCGCTCGATACTCCCCCGACGGCAACACCCGCCGCCACAAGGGCATCGCGGAACGCCAGCGCCGTCTCCGCGTTCAGCGTCGCCGAGCCCGTGTTGCGGATATCATCGAACTGGCCCCGGTCGTAAAGCGACGCGCCATAGACGCGGACGGTGCCGGTGACGCTGTTGAGTCCCTGCAACCTGAGTTGCTGGGCGATGCGGTCGAGCCCCGCGCGAGGATTTGATAGCGCGGAGGTGTTCCAGGTGATGTCGTGAAACACCACCAGGTTCACGTTCCCCGTCAGCACTCCGGCGGAGAGCGTGCCCTCCAGGTGTGCCCGCGACTCGAACTGAAACTCGGAGCCGAGAAGGCCCCATGCGGCGGCCGTGGCGAAGAGCTTGGTATTCGAGGCGGGCGCGAGTAGCAGGTCGGGATTCCGTTCCGCGTAGCGGATGGAGCCGTTGGCATTCTCCGCAAGGATCGTCCACTGATTCGCGGCAACGGTGGATGAATCAACGACGGTGGAGATCGCCTGTTGGATCGACTGTGCCGACACGCGGCCCATCGCCAGGACGAGTAGGATGGCCATCATGACGGAAAGCTGAATTTTCATTGGGCTGGGCCTGCCTCCGATTGCTGTTGAGGCCAACGGTTACACCCGCTCTGCTGGCTGGCCAAGCTCATTCGGGGGATTTCGCCATGATTCAGAAGCTGCTTGCGATGTTTTGCCTGCTGGCGCTTGCCGCCACGGCGACCGCCGCTCAGGAGAGGATTGCGATGAAGATGGTCAAGCCGCCCGCCCTGAAGGCCGGCGATACGATCGCGCTGGTGGCGCCCGCAGGCGTCGGCGATCCCAAGAAGGTGGACGCCATCGAGGCGGGTCTCGCCAAGCTCGGCCTCAAAATCAAGCGCAGCGCCAACCTGACCGAACGATATGGCTATCTGGGCGGCACCGACGAGGCCCGCGCCGCGGGCGTGATGGACGCCTGGCGGGACCCCGGGGTTCAGGGCGTGTTCTGCATCACCGGCGGCTTTGGAACCACGCGCATGCTCGACAAGCTCGACTATCGATTTATACGCGAGAATCCCAAGGTCTTCACCGGCTTCAGCGACATCACGGGGCTGCACCTCGCGATCCAGCGCCAGGCCGGACTCGTCACGTTCCACTCCCCCACCAGCGAGTACGCTCTCTCAGCCAATGCCGAGGAGCGCCCGCTCCAGGCACGCTACCTCTGGGGGATGGTGATGCCGGGAAACGCGGGCGGCGAGCCCCTGGCCCTTCCCGATCCCGTTGTCTATACGGACGAAGGCCTCACGACGAAGACCCTGACAATCCGCGGCGGCAAGGCGCGCGGGCAACTGACCGGCGGCAACCTGTCCCTGATTCAAGCCCTGATGGGCACGCCCTGGGAGATCGAGACGAAGGACCGCATCCTCTTCATCGAGGACGTGGGCGAGGCGCCCTATCGCGTTGACCGGATGCTGAGCAATCTGCGCCTGGCGGGAAAGCTGGATAGTCCGGCGGGCGTGATTTTTGGGCAGTTCTCCAAGTGCGATCCCGAGAATCCCGAGCGCAGCTTCACGGTGGACGACCTGATCGCGGAGTACTTCGCCAAGCGGCATTATCCCGTGGTCAGCCGCTTTCCCTCGGGCCACGTGATCGACAACGCGACGCTGCCATTGGGGGTCATGGCGGAACTGGACGCGGATGCGCGGACGCTGACGCTGCTGGAGAGCCCGCTGGCCCCCTAGCGCGCGAGGCGTTGGAATTCGGCGAGGGACTCCGACAGCCGCGCACGGACAGCCTCGGAAAAATTCCCCGCCTCGATGCGGCGGCGCGCCTGCTCCAGAAGGTCCGCCGTCTGCTGGTCGGTGATCTCCATGAACTGGCCACA
>JBBQYG010000073.1:0-17936 GCA_038208905.1 Candidatus Sumerlaeia bacterium
GTCCACGCGCGCGTGGTGCTCGCCGAGCGTCGAAGGTCGCGGAAACGTGGGGGAGAAACGCAACGGCCCCGGAGATCGCTCTCCGAGGCCGCTGTTAAAAAGTGCGGGGTCGCGTTTCCGCGACCCCGCGTGAATGGCTCCCCGAGCTGGGTTCGAACCAGCGACCCACGGATTAACAGTCCGTTGCTCTGCCAGCTGAGCTACACGGGAGCAGCCCTATTCGGGCGGGGGTGATAGGGGCGGTTTAGCGGGGTGGGGGTCAAAGGTTTTCTGGTGTGGTGGGGCGAGTATTTTGAGGGGGGCGGGGGGTTAGGTGGTGACGGGTGTGTTTTGAAGCTTGCGGCGGGTGACTTCGGCTTGGGTGAGGTCCATGAGGCGGCGGGTGGTGGCGCCGACGCGGCCGGTGCCGATGGGGGCGGTGTCGAGTTTGGTGACGGGTAGGACGTTGATGGTGGTGGAGGTGAGGAAGCCCTCGTCGGCCTTGCGGAGGAAGTCGATGGTGTAGCGTTCCTCGCGGACTTGGATGTCGGCGTCGCGGGCGAGTTGGAGGACCATGTGGCGCTTGCAGCCCGCGAGGATTCGTCCGTCGTCGGGGTGCGTGTAGACAATGCCGTCCTTGACCATGTGGAAGTTGGCGACGGAGGCCTCGGTGACGGTGCCGTCCTCGCGGACGAGGATGGATTCGAAGGCGCCGCGTTCGGCGGCGTATTGCTTGGCGAGGACGTTGGCGAGGAGGTTGGTGGCTTTGATCCAGCAGCGGGCCCAGCGCTCGTCGGGGTGGGTAACGGCGGAGACGCCGTCGGCAAACATGGTGTCGGGATAGGGTGGGAGTTCGCGGACGAACCAGAATTCGAGGGGTTCGGTTTTTTTGGGGAAGGCGTGGTTGCGGCGGGCGGCGCCGCGGGTGAGCTGTCCGTAGAGGGTGACGCGCGGGTGGCCCATGCGGCGGATGAGCTCGTGGAGGACTTCCTCACGCTCCTCGCGGGTATACTTGGGCTCGAGGTGGATGCCCTTGGCGCTGCGTTCCCAGCGGTCGAGGTGTTCGTCCATGAGGATTGGGGCGCCGTCATAGGCGGCGATGACTTCATAGATGCCTTCGCCAAAAAGGAGGCCTCGCTCCTCCATGGAAACCCGCCCCTCCTTAAGGGGCATGTACTCGCCGTTGATCCAGAGAATGTCCACGCTCGAAATCTCCGCGTCCTGAAATGGCCTTCTTCCCATCGAATCGATGGCGTGGGTCCCGGGCAATGGCTACTTGGCCCGGGCAGTCAGGGAGTTGGCGTTTGGACCGCGCGGGAATCGCGGGTCGGTGGTTTCGTAGTAGGAAACGATGCCGCTATAGAGGAGCCGGGCCATGCGCTGTTGAAAGGCGTCGTCGACTAGGAGCTTGGCTTCCTCGGTGTGGGTGAGGAATCCCATTTCGACGAGGATCGAGGGCATGTCGTAGTTCTCGAGGACTTTGAAGCGGGCGCTGTGGACGCCTCGGTCGTACTTGCGGAAGTAGGGGTCCGCGGTGACGGCCTCGCTGACGGCTTTGGCGAGGCGGCGGCTGACGAGGGACTGGGAGGCGAGGGCGTCGGTCATCATGGTGGTGAGGATGCGGTTGTTGTTGCGGGTGACGCCGGGGTCATCGTTCTCCATGCGAGAGATGGCGCGGGCGGCGGCGCTGGTGTTGCTGTCGCGGTTCCAGGTCCAGATCTCGAACCCGCGGGCGGTTTGTGACTTTCCCTCCACGGCATTGCAGTGGAGGGAGACGAAGAGCGCGCCCTTGAGCTGGGCGGCGATCTCCGTGCGTTCCTGAAGTCCCAGATAGGCGTCGGTGCGGCGCGTGAGGCCGACATCGAAGCGAGGGTCGGCCTGAAGGAGGCGTTCGAGGCGGAAGGCGACCTGCATGGTGACTTCCTTCTCATACACGGTTCGGCGGCCGACCTGGCCAATGGCGCCCTTGTGGGATCCGCCGTGGCCAGGATCGATGACGATCTTCTTGCGCCATGCGCCATTCGGGGCGGGGCGCGATTGAGGCTGGGCTTCGGGGGGCGCGACGTAGCGCGGGGCTGGCTCGGGCTTGCTGGCGACGATCTCGGCGCCGCGGCGGCCCGAGCCCCGGGTCAGGTCCACCACCAGGCGGGTGGGGCTAGCGAGGACTTGATCGGCGATGCTTACGGGCCCGGTCGTCGTGAGGCGGATCCGCAGGCGGCGCTCGTCGGTGGTGAGGCGGATCGAGGTCTCGTTGACGAGCGCGGGATTGCCGAATTGGCGCGGCGTTGTGGGCGAGGAGGTGACGTTGTGAAGCTCGACGGTAACCTGCCCCCCCGAGGCAGATTGGTTGGAGACCATGTAGGATGGCTCGGAATCGAGTTCCACCACCAGGCGGGTGGCGCCTTCGAATTCCGATAGTCGTATTTCCTTCACCACGGCCGCATTCGCCAGATGGGCGAAGCTCAGCAGCAGCAGCAGCAGGAGGAGAATCCGAACGCGGGCGGGATGGAGCATCGGAACGCGGCTTCCGGGGGACGGGGGGAATGAGGCTGGCGACACGGGTCGGGCCGGGGGTGGTACACTGTCAACATAAAGGGCCGTGGCCCGCGACTGGGGCGATGATCGGCGGGGTCCGCCTTTCCCTTGCCCGCCCAATGGGCGACCGCAACGGTTCGGAGGTTCTGGTGTGAGCACCTAATTCCCGAGTGGGCCCCCGTGATCCTGTCTGGCATCGAGATCAAGTACCACCTGGGGCGAAAGATCAAGATCGACCCGTTCCACGAGGATCGGGTTAACCCCAATAGCTATAACCTGTCGCTGCACGAAGAGCTGGCGACCTACGACGACGACGTGCTCGACATGCGCAAGAAGCCGACGCTGCGCACGTTCAAGATTCCGCCGGAGGGTTTCGTGCTCCAGCCTGGAAAGCTCTATCTTGGGCGGACGCTCGAATACACCGAAACACACGATTTTGTGCCAATGCTCGAGGGGCGAAGCTCTATCGGGCGCCTTGGAATGTTTGTCCACGTGACGGCGGGGTTCGGCGACGTGGGATTCTGCGGATTCTGGACGCTGGAGATCGCCGCGATCCAGCCGATCCGCATCTATGCAGGGGTCGAGGTCTGCCAGATTTTCTATCACCAGATCGTGGGGGAGTACACGCCCTATCGATCCGGCAAGTATCAGAACAATTCGGGAATCCAGCCGTCGATGCTCTATCGGGACTTCGAGCGTCGCGAGGACCCCTCCGCCACGAGGTCATGATGACGCTGCCGCATTTCAACGATCCCGCCATCACTCGCCGCATCGAGGAGTGGACGTCGAGTGCCTACGACGAGAAGACTCGCGCCGAGGTAAGCGCGCTGGCCGATGCGGGCGATGCGAAGGAGTTGGAGGATCGATTCTACCGGACGCTGGAGTTCGGCACGGGGGGGCTGCGCGGAAAGTTGGGCGCGGGCACCAACCGCATGAACGCCTACATCGTGGCGCGCGCGACGCAGGGCTTGGCGAGCTACGTGAAGGCCAACGCGACGCGGCCGGGGCCATTGCGGGCGGTGGTCGGGCACGATTCGCGGCATCGCTCCCGCGAATTCGCCGAAACAGTGGCTGGCGTGCTGGCGGCCAACGGATTCTATGTCCACATCTCCCCCACCATCCGACCCACGCCGTATGTGAGCTACGCGATCCGCGAGCTTCAGTGCCACACCGGCATCATGGTCACGGCGAGCCACAATCCCAGGGAATACAACGGGTACAAGGTCTATTGGGACGACGGCAGTCAGGTGATCGCTCCCCACGACGAGGGGATCATCCGCGAGGTGGACAAGGTCACCGACGACTCGATGGTGATGCGCGCGAAATTCGACGAGGCGGTGGCCCAGGGGCTTGTGAAGGTGATGGGCGCGGAGATGGACGAGGCCTATCTGGCAGCCGTCCTCAAGCAGCGCATCGACGAGCCCACGATCCGCGCCTACGCCCCGCGCATTGTCTATACACCGCTCCACGGCGTGGGTGGAACAATGGCGCCGGAGGCCCTGCGGCAGTGGGGCTTCCGCGACGTGATCTGCGAGCCGGAGCAGATGAAGCCGGATGGCGACTTCCCGACGGCGGCCTCGCCGAATCCGGAGGAGGGCGCGGCGCTGGATCGCGCCGTGAAGCTGGCGGAGAAGGAAGGCGCGGAACTTGTCCTCGCCACCGATCCCGATGCCGACCGCCTTGGCGTGGCGGTGCTTCACCAGGGGAAGTTCCGCCTGATGACCGGCAACCAGATGTGCGCGCTGGTGGGCGACTTCTTGATTTCCAATCACAAGGCCCGCGTTGCCCCGCGCCAGGCCGGCATGGTGACGACGATCGTGACCTCGCCGCTGGTGAAGAAAATGGCCGAAGGCCACGGCGCGGCGTGCCCGCTTGTGCTAACGGGCTTCAAGTGGATCGCCGACACGATGCGAAAGTGGGAGGCCGCGGGCGGCAATCCCGCCTTCCTCTATGGGACAGAGGAAAGCTACGGCTACCTGATCGGCGAGCACTGTCGCGACAAGGACGGCATCGTGGCCTCCTGCGTGGTGGCCGAGATGGCGGCCCACGCGCGCAAGGAGGGCCTGACACTGGTGGACAAGCTGGATCAGCTCTATGTCCGCCACGGGGTTCACTACGAATTCCAGAAGAGCATCACCATGCCCGGCGCCGATGGCGCGCGCCAGATCGCCGCGATTCTCGACGGTATCCGCAAGTCGCCGCCGTCGACCATCGACGGTCGCCCGGTCGCCCGGTTTACGCGCGTGGACACGGGCGAGGTCTTCGCGTATGGCAAGCCCGCCGAGGCGCTTGACCTTCCGCGGAGCGATGTTTTCCTTTTCGATCTGGAGGACGGCACCCGCGGGATCGTTCGCCCGTCGGGCACCGAGCCCAAGATCAAGTTCTACTTTTTCCTCTGCGACGCAAAGAAGCCAGCCACAATCGCGGAGGCGCGCGCCACATACGACCGCCTGGCGCAGACGGCGCCGGCCTTCCTGAAGGAATTCCTGCAGGCCATTGGCCACCAAGGCTAGGACGATGCCCAGACCGCTCCCCAACTCGGCGTTCCTCATCGATCTGGCCCGGCGCCTTCAGCAGACGCAGACACGCGGCGAGACATCGCCAAGCCTGATGTGGGGACACCCGCAGGCAAGCTTCGCAATCACGGCGTACCATGGCGCCAAGGAAATCGAAGTGGTCGACCTCAAGGCAGGCAAAACGAAGCATGCGCTGCCGCTTCCTCCGAAGTGCCGTTTCGGGTCGGACTTCCGCGCGTTCACATTCAATCAGGCTCGCACCCTCATGGGGGCCTACAATCCCGGCAGCAGGACGTTTGCCGTGTGGTCGCTCGACAAGGGCGAGTTGAAGAACACGATCATCGGCGAGGGAAAAATCCCGCCCACCATCGCCTTCCTGCCAGACAATACGGTGGCCGTGTGCGACGGGCCCAAGGTCGCCCGCCACGATATTGGCGGCGCCCAGGTCGGATTCGTTGCGCTGGCCGACATGCTGCGTTCGCTGCTGATCTTCCCGATCTCGGGTCGGCCCGGCGTCCTTTCCGCCGTGGCGGTGTTCGAGGTCGAAAATGGCGACCGCTCCATTGCGTGCTTCCAGCTTCGCAGCGCCGGTGTCAGCGCATCCGGCGACGGCCCCACGCGCGCGAAGTTGCCCAACCCGCTGTTCGAGTCGGAACTGGCAATAAGGGAGATCGCCCCGATTCCCGGCGCCCCCGACGGTGTCTTTATCGTGCTGGAGGAGGAGCGGATCTCGGCGATCGGCCTGGGAGACGAGCAGTTGCCCGACGACACCTTCAAGACGCGGCTGGTGGCGCTCGATCCGGTGAAGTGCCAGTTCTTCCGGGGGGAGCAGGAACTCGACGGGCGATTCTGCCTGGAGAACTCGGGCGAGGAACTGCACTTGGTGGATGAATCGGGACGCCGCCGAAAGCTGGAAGGAATGCCCGTATCGATCAAGGCCATCGACTGGCGACTCGATTGATGGCGCGGGCGGCGCTTCGCGGCGAATACACCGCGGTGGCCGCGATACTGCTGCTCGCCACGCTGCTCCGCCTTCCGTGGCTCTCCCATCTACCCGAGGGCCTTTTCCGCGACGAGTTGGAGAAAGGCTACACGGCGCTCGAGCTCCTCAAGACGGCACGCCATGGCGTGCTGGCGGCCGATGGCATTGCGGTTTCGCGACCCATGCCTCTGTTCATCGAAGTCTATCAGGGGCATGATCGGACGTCGGCGATCTACCAGTACATGACAATCCCTTTCGTTGGATTGCTGGGTTTGAGCGCTTGGAGCACGCGAATTGTGGCGGCGCTGGCCGGCATCGCGGCGGTGATCGCGACTTGGACGTTGGGGAGGACCCTCGGCGGGCGGGTGGTTGGCCTCTTGGCGGCGGGCGTTCTGGCGACAAGCCCCGCCGCAGTGATCTTCTCCCGATGGGCCCAGCAGGGGATCTTGGTGCTGCCGCTGGTCTTGCTGGGATTCTGGTTGCTGGAGCGGGCGACTTCGGAGGAGCGGCGCGACACTCGAAACTCACGAGCAATTGCGGTGGCTGGGGCCATCGCGCTAGGACTGGCGGCCTATGCCTATGACCCCGCACGGCTGGTTGTCCCAGCGATGGTGGCCGTCTGGTTGGCGACGCGAACGAGGGCAACGGTGTGGGGGAATCGCCGCGCGCTCCTTCCCGCCGCCGTCGTCTTCGCAGCCATCGCCGGAGGACTGCTGGCCTATACACTGGGAGCAGGCTCATCAAGACTGGGAAGGGTTTCGGTCTTTTCTGGCGGAATCACGGCGGGGTTGGGCGTCGCGACGGGTAACTACTTCGCCCACTTGAGTCCGCTGTTTCTCTTCGTGTTCGGGGACGACAACGCGCGCCATGGCCTGCCTGGATGCGGAGTTCTCGGGCCTGCGTGTTCCCTTCTGGTGGGCCTGGGACTTATCCGCATTCTCTTTGACTTCGTCGGAAGGAAATCGCGGGAAGCGCGGACAGGTCTCCTGCTTCTGGGTTGGTTCCTTGTGGCTCCGCTAGCCGCCGCCCTTACCCGGGACGGCATCCCCCATGCGCTGCGCGCCAACATGCTGATCGCAACGGGAGCCCTGCTGGCGGGGTGGGGTGCCGCGTGGGCATTCGAATGGGGGGCGAACAGGGGAAGGCAAGTTGCCGCGGTCGCAGCGCTTTCCGCGGTCCTCGCCGTGGATGCGGGCTGGGCCATCGGTGGCTTATCGCGGCTGGGAAGGGTCTCCCCTGCCGCCTGGGAACGCGGAGTCCAGTCGGCGCTGTCGACGGGCCTGAGGAGTTCGGGGCAAGTTTATCTCTCCGCGGAAGTCCCATATGCCAGCTATGCGGCTCTTTTTGCGGAGGCCACTGAGCCCAGCCGGTATCACGAACTCGGGATGAAAGCATTGAGAACATTGATCGTCCCGCCCGGCGCGCCGGCGCCCACCGCCCCGGGCGATAGCTTGGTGGCGCCGCCACGGCCGGGGCTCCCCCTCGACTACTACAACGAGTATGTCCTCTTGTACGAGGGTAGTGGCCGGATTGTGCGCCCTTCCGAACTCCCTCGTTAGGTGGGCCTCTTTGGAGTTGCCTGTCAGAGAGGGTTCCCTGAAACTTTCCACGTGATTCCAAACCGAGACAGGCTGCGGAGTTTGACCCTCAACCAACCAGTTCGAGCGGCGATGCCCATTGGCCGCCCTGTTTGCCCCTTGATCGGTTGCGATCGGAAGGGTGGGGGCGCCGCGTGCCAGTAACCCTCCACACCATCGCCATTGCCGCGACCCAGTCGCCCTTCGTGCTCGTCGTGGACCAGCGCGTGATTGTTGGCCTGATGGTCGTGCTGGCTCTTCTGGGTTCCCTGCTCCTCGTTCGGCTGGCAAGCCGTCGGCGCCATCAGCCCGCAGCCGCCTATCGGCCCGAATTTATTGGTACCCAAGACGACCGGGACCCGCCCGAGCAATCGCCCCGGCGCAACGGCGCCGCCCAGGCACAGCCCGCGACAGCCTCCACAATGGCGGGGAGGAATCGGTGGAGCGCCACCGATGCCTCGGGTTCCGCAGACGTGGAGGACATGGGGCTGGACGAGACACCGCGAATCCGGTCCTTCCCAACCGCAGAGGAGATAGCCAGGACAGAAACGACCGACCCCGCCAAGGCGGCGCTTCAGTGGGAACGGATCGCATTTTGGATCGAGGCAACCCGCGCTCACACCGCTGCTGGGAATCTGGATCGAGCCACCAAGATCATGGTGGCGCTTGAGCAAGGCGAGCAGGCGGTCCCCCTCCTACGCGACGCGCTGGCAGCCTCGCCGAGCGACGAGCGTATCCGGCTCCGGCTCATCGAAACCCTACTGGATCTCTCCCGCGAGCGCGAAGCACTCGACCTGCTCGATGGAATCGCCACGGGCGGACTCAAGCCACCTCCTTCGGCGCATTTCCTTGAAAGCATCGGCCGCAGCCTTGAGGCCCTCCACATGGGGGAGGAGGCCGAGAACTGGTATCGCATTGCGCTGGGCCGCGACGACAAGCTGTCGGAGGCCCAGCAGCGACTGCTCCTGCTTAAGCAGATGCGCCGCCTGAATCAGAACGGCCAGCTGGAATCCGACGGTGCCCGCGACCTGCTGAACCGTTTGGCGTTCGAAAGTTCCATCGCGGCCTTCGAGGCGAAACGCGCCGAGAAGTCCTCGGGGGCCCATGCCACGCTGACGGGCCACGAGATTATCGTCGGTCATTTGGCGATGGGCTTTCAGAAGCCGGAGCCCGCGCACTCGGTGCGCTCGATCTACTCCCTCTCGCGGCGATTCCGGCTCGAAAGCCTCATGTCGGAAACCATCAGGAGCGCTACGTTCAAGGCGAGCGACCGGCTGCTGGACTTCACCGTGGCCCTCAAGCTGTATCGCTTCGCCGACGACTTCGATGGGATGGACACGCTGCGCGAGCGACTCAACGCGGTCGCCCACCTGAATCACCCGAACCTTGGCAAGCTGACCTTCGTCGACCGCGAGGGCCCCATCGTCCGCGTGGCAACGGAATACCTACCCGGTGGAAACCTGCGGGACTTCTTTCAGAAGCTCGGCGGCGTTGGCCTGCCGCTGATAATCCGCATGGCGATGCACATCGCGTCGGCGCTGCATTCTGCCCACCTGCGCGGCGTGCCCCACGGCGACGTTCGCCCAGAGAACATGCTGATCGGCCCGGACCAGCGCATCAAGCTGGTGGATTTCGTGCTGAGCCCCTTGCCGGTCCGCGTGCCGCCTCCGCAGAATGATAGTGCGGATTCCGAAGAGTCCACCGGGAGCTTTCGCTTCGCCAACTTGGCGCTGCCAACGGAGGGCACTGATAGCGACATCCTCCAGTTTGCCGACATTCTGGAGTTCATGCTCCAGCACTGCCGCCGGACGGCGGAGCCCGCGGCAGCGTCGGGCATGCAGGACACCACCAACGACATGAAGGAACTGATCCTGCGGATTCGCGGGGGCTCGTTCACGTCGATCCTTCGCCTTTGGCAGGTACTTCACGAGATTTTCGAGCGGACGCTTCCCTCGGGGAGCACTCCCGAGAATCTCAAACACTAGCAGCAAAGGGAGGCACTTATCGATGTTCGCCGGATTCGAAAAGGGGGAACGCTGGCTGGTGCTCGGGCTCTTGGGAGCTATCCTAGCCGGCGCGCTCGTAGGATCTCGGACACCCGATGCGGCTCTGCCGATTCCACCTTCGGCAGACCAGTCCACAACCCATCATGCGACCGGCGTGCTGTCGCCGCAAACGGCGGCACCAACTCCCGCTCCCACGCCGCGACCGCGGGCGACCCCCACGGCGGCCATCGCGCCCGGCGGGCGCATTGATCTGAACCGGGCAACAGCGGAGGAACTGCAACTGCTCCCCGGCGTTGGGCCTGCGAAATCGGAGGCAATCCTAGCCGACCGAGACGCGAATGGCCCGTTTCGCACGGTGGACGACTTGGACCGAGTTGCGGGTTTCGGCGCAAAGACCATCGCTCGACTGCGTCCGTACCTCGCGGCGTCGGTGGTGGATTTGCCCGCGGTGGCCCGTGACGTAGCGCCGGTTCCTACGAC
This sequence comes from Candidatus Sumerlaeia bacterium, assembly GCA_038208905.1. Classification (GTDB taxonomy): domain Bacteria; phylum Sumerlaeota; class Sumerlaeia; order SLMS01; family SLMS01; genus JBBQYG01. The sequence continues at coordinate 10,076 of JBBQYG010000073.1, forward strand.
TCCCGCTCCCTTGCCGATTCGAATCAACCACGTGGGGGTGGAGGAACTGGATACCCTCCCGGGCGTAGGGCCCGCCATCGCGCGGCGTATCGTGGAGTACAGGGCAATCAACGGCCCCTTTCGCACGGCGTCTGACCTGGCGAGGGTGAAGGGCATCGGACCCTCCTTCATCGAGAAGAATCGCGGAAGGCTCGTCTTCGATTGAGCAGCGCGGAGATTGGTCTCGACGACCAACGCGATCCCCCGAAGTGTTCGCAGGGAAAAGACATGGGGGAGAGCGACGATAAATGATGCACCAGATTGGAACCGCCAGAGCCTGCCTCTGCGCCGTGCTCTATGTCCTGCTGGCGTCGGCGGGGTTCCCCCAGGCGGAGAACCTGAAGGTGGAGGCCACCGCCGGCTTCGACGGTTACTACCGGCCCGGCCAGTGGGTGCCCGTGTTCGTCAGCGTCACCAATCAGGCATCCTCCGGCGGGAACACGTCGGACGATTTTCGCGGGCAGCTGATGGTTGTGTCCCAGCCCGACGAAAGTTCCGCGCCGCCCCTTCGCTACCTGCGCGAGATCGATGTCCCGGCGTCCTCCAGCAAGCGCTATGTCGTGTTTGCGAAGTTCCGCAGCGACCTGGCGACGCCGCCCGAATTGCTGCTGAACCTGGAGAACGGGAAGACCGTGGGGCGATATCCCCTCAACGTGCAAAGCATTCCTCCCGAAGGCGTGCTGATGGTGAACGTGAGCGATTCATTTGCCGCGCCGGGATTTCCCCGCGTGAGGAACCAGATCGATCCCACGCTTTCCGCCAAGCTTCCACCCGCGCTCCTCTCCGATCATTGGGCGTGTTACGATTCCGCGGACATCGTCGTGTTCCCGGGATGGCCCGCGCGCGGCATCAGGCCGGAGCAGATACAGGCCCTGACCGAATGGGCTTCGATGGGCGGAACACTGATCTTCCTGGGCGGGCAGGACACGGCGACCTATGTCGAGGATGCGGCGAAGGAGCTTCTGCCGGTAGTGCTGTCGGGCACTGGTCGGCTCGTGGAGGGCGAGGGCGGGGCGATCTCCGTTACACGGGAAGTCGCGAAGCCCGGCGATTCCGCGCGATCGTTTGTGGTTTCGCTGGCGGCCCCCAAGGCAGACGCTGAAGTGCTCCTGCAGGTCGACAACAATCCTCTGGTCGTCACCCGCAACATCGGCAACGGGCGTGCGATCTTCTTTGCCAACGATTTTCAGGGAGGATCGACTGGGATGGAAGCCTTGATCGGCCCGCCATGGTGGTCGATCCAGCCGCTGCCTAATATCGCCGACGCGCACTACGAATTCCCGGAGGCGTTGACTTCGCTGAAGACGTTGACGGGGCGCGCGGCGCGACCACCGAATCAGTTCGTGATCATCCTGATCTGCGTTCTCTACACGCTGGTCGTTGGGCCGATCAACTTCGCGATCCTCGGCAAGAAGAAGAAGCTCGAGTTGGCATGGTTCACCGTGCCCGTCATCGTGATGGTATTCTTCTTCCTGATGTACGGCATGGGACGACTGATGAAGGGCGGCGATAACATCGTCAGGGAGATCGAGCTGCGCGAGTTCCGCGGGGGCGATCCCCTCGGCAGGACGCTGGCGATCACGGGGACGTTCTCTTCCGACGAGGGGCGCTACAGCCTTCGCCCAAGCACCAATCACCAGACGATCGGCGACTCCTATCGCTGGGCCGCGCTGGACGAGTTCCGCACGGGCGCGGAGTTCTCCGCGGGGAATCCCTTCGGTCAGGTCACCAAGCTGCCCACCGCCAGCTCGCCGGTCTTCGCCTTCGACGCGCGTACTTCCAACATCTACATTCAATCGTGGACGATGGGTACCTACGATGCGAACACGTTCCTTTCCCGCGGGCCCGCGAAGATGGAGGGAACCATCGACGCCGACCTTGTATGGTCCGGGCTATCCGTCCGGGGAAAGATCGTCAACAACTCCGGGGTGGATTACCAGAAGGCGTGGCTCTTGGTGGGCGATGACCTGTATGCGCTGAACGCGCTGGCGAAAGGCGAAACGAGAGAGATCGGCGGCGGGGCGATTAGGGCACAGGAAGCGCGGCTGATCTTCAACTCGCAGGTGGTCAGCTCGCCGGCCAACGACTCCGAATTGAACATGAACAACTTCGGCGTGGTGATGGAGGCGCTCCAGCGGCCTCGCCGCAGCGGCAGCTTCCTCCCACCGCGCTCGGGCGAGATCGTCCTGCTGGCGCTCAACGAGGAGCCGCTCCCCAAGGCGGTGTCGCAATCGCTCGAGATGAGCGTGGGAAGCCGCCTCTCGCTTACCATGGTGCGGTTCGACGCTCCCCCGCCGTCGGACACCGCCTTCGAGGTGACGAATCGCCACATGGTCAAGCGGCTGCATAACTTCGACATTCCCGCGGGCGGCACGTTTGCGGTCGATAGCGACGGCAGGCTGCAGATGATGAACTCCGCGGGCATCTTCTCGATGGAGCTTCCCTTCCACGATCCCGACGTGACGATCACCTCGGTGGCGATTTTTCCCAATGTTCCCAAGGTACTACCCAATCAGGACATGGCATTGCAAATCTACCAGTTTGGCGGCGGATGGGTTGACGTAAAGCCGAACACGGAAATGCGCAACGACAGCCTCGCCCTCCCGATGTCGGGCCGCATCTACCTGCGCATGATTTCCCAGGACAACAAGAAGCCCGCGCAGATCGGCTGGAACGAGAAGTGTCTCGTCAGCGACCTAGGCGTGGTGATGAAGGGCGTCAGGCGCTAGGCGGCGGACGAAGGCTTTCCAAACACGACGCGGTTGCGACCGCCCTGCTTGGCGTCGTATAGACACTTGTCGGCGCGCTGGAACAGCGTGTCGTCGGTATCGGCCTGCTCGAGCCGCGAGCCCCCGAGGCTGATGGTGAACTTGATGGTGTGCGTTTCCGTGATCAGCGGGGAGGACTCCACCCCGATGCGGATGCGCTCCGCCAGAAGGACGGCCCCCTCGGCATCGGTGTTGGGAAGCGCGATGGCGAATTCCTCTCCGCCCCACCGCGAGACGAAGTCGCAATCGCGGCTCTCGTTCTGGAGTATCTTGGAAATGTGGCGCAGCGCCAGATCGCCCACCGCATGGCCGTAGGTGTCGTTGATCTTCTTGAAATGGTCGATGTCGAGGATCAGCAGGGAGAATGGCGCCTGGCTGCGACGCGCCTCCGCGATCTCTCGCTCGAGGTGGTCGTTGAGCTGGTGGCGGTTGTAGAGCCCCGTCAGTGGATCGCGCGTGGCGCGGCGATAGAGGCTCTGGTGCTGGCGCAGCTCCATCTCGTCGCGCAGGAAGAAGCCGATCACCGTCTGCCCGATCGTGATGCGGTCGGCATCGGACAGTCGCACCTGCGTCGTCAGCGGCTTGCCGTTGAACTCCGTGCCGTTCATGCTCTGCATGTCTTCCGCAAAGCAGATCGGCGGCTGATCGGGATGCTGGACGTTCTTGTAGCTGACCTTCACGTGGCGGCGGGACGCCTGCATGTCGTCCACCTTCACATCCACATCGCGGCTACGCCCAAGGATCGTCTCCTCGCGGTCGAGCTGGAAACGCATCCCCCGCTGACTTCCCGCCAGGAAGATCAGGATGGGGCGATAGTTCTTCTCGAGCAGCCCCTTCTGATCGTCAGCATGGGGTCCATCGAGGAGAAAGGCCTCTGTCCGTTCGGGGTCTTCCATCGGTGGCCTCGGCCTCGGCTCCTGTTTCGGATGCCTCCAACCGCTCGCTTTGCGCCGGTCGGTGGGGAGGCTTCATCTTTTTCAGGAGGGGGCGACGTGCAAGCCCAAACTGAGGGCTTCGGGCCAAGCCCGCGAATGGTCAGCGATCCCACTGATTTCGAATGGCGATAGGGCCACCCCGGGGAAAGTCGCTTTACTCCAAGCCGCGAATGGGAATCCCCCTTTGAAGATTCCCGGCAGCATTCCCCCTGGCTTCGCTCAAGTGGCGATAATTCGGACTCTGGCAGTGGTATGGTCCAATCTCTTGAACCACCCCCTCACCCCCGATAATCCAACGCCTCCAAAACCGCCTCCATCGTCGCCGGCACCACCAAGGGGGGCGCCGTGCACTGGGTGGCGTAGGACGGGTCCTTGAGGCCGTGGCCGGTGAGGGTGCAGGCGATGCGGAGAGTCTGGACACCAAGGGCCTTGCGGACGGCCTGCACGCAGCCACGGGCGTGGAGCTTGAGGAGGCCGGCGACGCTGGCGGCGCTGGCGGGTTCGCAGAAGATGCCCTCGCGGGATGCCAGCAGGGTGTAGGCGGTGGTGATCTCCTCATCCGTCACCATGTTGATGGTGCCGCCGGATTCGTCGCGGGCGGCCTCGGCCTGCTGCCAGCTGGCGGGATTGCCGATGCGGATAGCGGTGGCGATGGTTTCGGGTTCGGCGACGGCGCGCCCGCGGACGATTGGCGCGGCGCCGGCGGCTTGAAAGCCCCACATCTGGGGGAGGGACTCGACATAACCGCCCTCGTAGTATTCGCGATAGCCCTTCCAGTAGGCGGTGATGTTGCCGGCGTTGCCGACGGGGATGCAGTGGATGTCGGGCGGGGCGCCGCCAAGCTGTTCGCAGACCTCGAAGGCGCCGGTCTTCTGGCCCTCGATGCGGTAGGGATTCACGGAATTGACGAGGGTGATGGGGTACTTCTCGCAGAGCACGCGGACCATCTCCAGCGCCTTGTCGAAGTTCCCCTCGATGCGGATGACCTTGGCTCCGGCGATGGAGGCCTGGGCGAGCTTGCCGAGGGCGACGTTCTTGCCGCTGGGGATGAGCACGGCGCAGGTCATCCCGGCCTTGGCGGCATAGGCGGCGGCGGAGGCGGAAGTGTTGCCCGTGGAGGCGCACATAACGGCCTTGGAGCCCTCCTCAAGAGCCTTGGTCACGGCCATGGTCATGCCGCGGTCCTTGAAGGAGCCGGTGGGGTTGAGCCCCTCGTACTTGAGATAGACCTCCACGCCCTTGCCAAGCAGCGCCGAAATGTGGGGCGCGGGGATCAGCGGCGTATTCCCCTCGCAGAGCGAGACGACCGGGGTGGAGTCGCTGACGGGAAGGAATTCGCGATAGCGGTCGATCAGGCCACGCCAGGGGCGTTGGGCTCCGGGGATGGTTGGGGAGGGGGCGAGGGACACGGCGGTAGGGGCTCTCCTGAGCGTTGAATGCATGGCCGAATCGTGGGGATTGGTGGGGCGGTCGGCCAAGGAAAAATGCGCGCGGCGCGCTAGCGGAAGAACCAACCCTTCTTCTGGGGGGGTCCCTCGAAGAGCTTGGCGGGGTCGGCGGGAAAGGCGGACCAGCGGTCGAGCATACCCTCACCGGGCATTGCGGGCCAACGGGGGGCGTTGGCGGCGAGCCAGTGGATCGCGGGCTCCAGCGTGCGCTCGAAGGTGATCGAACGGAGCCAATCGAGCCCGGCGGCGCGGTCGGCCTCGCGCTGGGTGGGGGTGCGGGCGCAGGCGGAGAGAATCTCCCGGGCGGCGCGGTCGGCGTTTCCCGCGGCGATCCCGGCGGCGAGGCCCTCCGCCACCAGAAGGGTCTCGATCCCGGCCTCCATGCTGACCACGGGACGCGCGCCCCAGCGCACCATCGCCATGAGGCGGTTGCGGCTCCCCATTTCGGCCTCGGGAATGGCGCGGTCCAGCGAAAGGCAGGCCCCTGCGTGCGCGAGGAGAGCGCTTTCCTCCACCGGTGTGCCCGGAGGAATATCGACGAGGCGGCCGGTGTCGGCAAACTCCGACAGAGACTTGAAAAGCGAGGCGTGAATCTGCTTTCCCGCGGGGCCCGTGGGGATGCCCGCGCAGACGAATCGCAACGCGGGATCGTCCCGGAGCGCGATGGCGAGCGCGCGGCCCATCGTCACTTCGTCGAGCCACACGTTCCAGCTTCCACCGAAGAAAACGTATCGGGCGCCCTCCTCCATGCCGTAGTCGCGGAGAATGCCCGGAAACTCGGGAAGCTCGACGGACTCCGTCCATTTGGCGGGCACGGCGCAGGGTATTTCGTGAACGCGGCGGCAGACTTCCCAATCGATTCCATATCGCCCGAGCAAGCCCACCTGACCCAGAATCGCGTGGCGCTGGGGGGCGCTGACGGAGGAGAAGGCGTCTCCGCGGAGGAGGCCTTCCCTAACGAATTTCCAGATGTGGTCGCGCGCGGTGGTGTCGGGCGCGCCGCCCTGGCGAAGCTGGGCCGCGTGAAGCTCCGCCATCGGATCGCCAAAGAAATCGACCCAGCAGGCCACGTCCAGAAGCGAGGCCAGCCGACAGGCCGCGGCGGCGGGCATCAGCGAGCCCACGCCGAACACGGCATCGACGAACTGGCATTCGATGGATTTGCGCAGGTACTCCGGATCGAGGATCTGGTCGGGTGTGAAGCCCTCGGCGCCAAAGACGCCCCGAATCGGCACGGAGGAGCGACGTTCTTCCTCAAGCAGGATCACGCCGACATCGTGCTTTGCCTTCAGAAGCGGCTCCACGAACTGGCGCAGCCGGATCGACGGCCCCGTGACGACGGCGCCCAATTCGAGGGGCCAAGGCCCGCTGCCGACGACGAGGATCTTCATGGGGTAACCGGGTTGATCGGCGGCTTGCCAGCGAGCACGGCCAGCAGATTGTCGGTGGCGACGCGGGCCATGCCCTCGCGGGCCTCGGGCGTGCCGCTGCCGACGTGGGGCAGAAGGACGACGTTCTCAAGCTCGACGAGGCCGGGCGCGAGGCGCGGTTCGTCTTCGTAAACGTCGAGTCCCGCCGCGTAGAGGCGGCGCTCCCGCAAGGCCACGACCAGAGCGGCCTCGTCCACGATGGGCCCGCGGGCGGTGTTGACCAGGATGGCCGTGGGCTTCATGAGGGTGAGTTCACGCGCGCCGATCAGGTGCCGCGTCTTGTCGGTGAATGGGACGTGAAGGGATACGAAATCCGACTCGGAGAGGAGCTGGTCCAACGGCACCCGCGACCCGCCGGTGGCGGCCTCGAAATCGGGCTTAGGATTCTGGTGGCTATACACGATTCGCATGTTCCAGGCGCGGGCGCGGCGGGCGGTGGCCTCGCCGATGCGTCCGGCGCCGATGATGCCAAGGGTCCTGCCCCGAAGATCGACGCCGATCCAGTCGTTGGGTCCCCAGCCGTGAAACCGCCCCGCGCGAAGGTGGCGCTCCGCTTCGCCCAGCCGACGGCTCGCCATCATCACCAGGGCCCATGCCGTGTCGGCGGTGGCCTCCGTCAGCACGTCGGGGGTGTTGGTGACAATGACTCCGCGGCGAGTTGCCTCCGCCAGATCGACATTATTGTACCCTACTGCATAGTTGGCGACGATGCGAAGGCCCGGGCCGGCGGCCTCGAAGGCCTCCGCATCCCAGCGATCCGTGAGCATCGAAAGAACCCCGGCGCATCCGGCGACCTTGCCGAGGAACTCTTCGCGCGGCATGGGGGCGTCGGGACCGTCCTTTGGCAGGACAAGGTCGAATCCGGCGCCGCGGAGACGAACTTCCCAGTCGCCGACAACGCGGCGCGTGACACAGGCTCGATCAACGACTTTGAAGCTTAGTTTGTGTTGCTGCATTCGGTACCTCTCCTTGCGGCGCGGGGTATTCTGTGGCACTCCTGATGCGAGGCAATACGGAATCCATTCAAGATCGGAGAACATGGGCAATGACCGCAAAGCGATTTTTGGACGAAGTGGCAGAGCAGCCGGATGCGCTTCGCCGACTGATTGAATTCTACCAGGGGGATGGCAAGCCGCTCCTGGCCGCTTGGCGCGAACTGATCGGGGAAGCGGAGGAGGTGCTTTTCGCGGGGATGGGCACGTCCTCGTTCGCGGCGGGATTCACGCTTGCTGGCTACGAGG
>JBBQYG010000074.1:0-17841 GCA_038208905.1 Candidatus Sumerlaeia bacterium
TTCAGCCCCTCTTCGAGCAATGGCTCGACGCCGCCATCATCCGCGCCTTCAACGAGTTCGAGCGCTATCGCCCCGCGCCCGCGCCATTTCCCACGGAGACACCCAACGCATGATCGTCCGACGCAGCGAACTCGAGCAGGCCGAGAAGCGGCTGGCCCCGTATGCCTGCAAGTCCGCCGAGTCCCGCGGCCGCGAGAACCCCATCGCGCCCGATCCCTGGCGCACGGATTTCCAGCGCGACCGCGACCGCATCATTCACTGTTCGGCCTTTCGAAAGCTCGAGTTCAAGACCCAGGTCTTCGTGACCACGTCGGGCGACTATCACCGCACGCGGCTGACGCACACGATGGAGGTGGCCCAGATCGCGCGCACGCTGGCGCGGTCGCTGTGCCTCAACGTGGACCTCACGGAGGCCATCGCCCTCGCGCACGACCTTGGCCACACGCCCTTCGGCCACGCGGGCGAGGACGCCATGCGCCTGTGCATGAAGGACCACGGCGGCTTCGAGCACAACGCCCACGGCCTGCGCATCGTGGAGCTGCTGGAGGAACGCTATCCCGACTACCCGGGCCTCAACCTGTGCTACGAAATCCGCGAGGGGATCGTGAAGCACGACACCGAGTACGACCACCCGGCCCAGAATCCCCGCTTCATGCCGGGCAAGATGGCGCCGCTGGAGGCGCAGGTCTGCGACATCAGCGACGAGATCGCCTACAACTGCGCGGACCTGGACGACGCGCTCAAGCTCGGCTACATCGAGGAGGAGGACCTGCGAGAGATTCCCTGGATCTTCGACCTCTTCGAGAAGACGCGCCACAACAACGGCGCCACCGCGCGGCAGAAGTATATACGCTTCGGCGCCATCGGAAACCTCTATGACCAGCACGTGGAGGATGTCCTCTCCAACACGAGCGAAAAACTGGAGTCCGCGGGCGTCTCCACCGCCGACGAGGTTCGCGACTACGCCGGGCGCCTCGTCGATTTCACGCCCGCCTTCAAGGCCAGGCTGCGCACGCTGAAGAACTTCCTCCTCCAGCGCGTGTATATGCATCCCAAGACGCTGGGCAACTCCATGCGCGGCGGGCGCTTCATCACGGAATTGTTCGCCGCATACGCCGCAACGCCGCGGCTCCTGCCCTTCAAGTACCAGAAAAAGATTGAGGCGGAGGGGACCGAGCGTATCGTCTGCGACTATATCTCGGGTATGACCGACCGCTTCCTGCACGAGCAGTATCGGCAACTCCACCATCCCGAAGTCTTCAAGTAGCGGGGCGACTGTTCGCAGCCCCGTTCGAGCAGGATCACCGTCGCGACCCGGCGACACAGCACCTCCCCAACGGACAATCGACATGGCCCAGAATACCGAAGAGCCGCGCAAGAGCGCCCGCAAGACGCCGCGCCCGGCGACCACCGCGGCGAAGAAGCAGGTGCGCTCCGCCCGCAAGTCTCCACAACTTTCAACCACGCCCAAGAAGAAGAAGTCCTCCAGCCGGGGCGAGACACCTTTCCTCGACGCGGCCCTTGCGGAGCCGTCGGCCCCAAAGGCAAAGCGCTCCGCTTCCCGCTCCAAGAACAAGGGCGCGCTCCCCGTGGGCGACAACGGCCATGCGGACCTCGAATCGGCTCGTGCGCGCGTGGGTGAGTTTTCCGCTGCGGCCCTCGGCGAGCTTGCCGCCCTCGAGTCGATGATTCCCAACGTCCTCGACCGCGTGGCGAGGGATCTGAGGGACCGCACTCAGGAGCTCCGCCTGGCGATCCGCCGCCGCCTTGCCGCGAGCACCGCCACCAACGAGGAGGAGGCCGCCGAGCTGGCCGCGACCATCGAGAAGGTCGCCCTGCGCCTCATGCAGCTCCGCCTGGAGAAGGACGAGAATACCGAGCTGCTGGATCGAATTTCCCGCCGCTTGGATAAGTCCACCCGCAGGATTGGCGGCAAGTAGCCCGCCGCCGAGATGCTCCAGGACGTCCTCCATGCCCGCCCGCTGTTGTGGATGCTCGTTAAGCGCGAGCTGCGGACTCGCTATGCCGGGTCGAATTTCGGCGCCCTTTGGAACCTGATCCACCCGGTGGTCCAGATCGGTATCTACCTAGTCATCTTCACGTCGATCATGGGCCCGCGCATCGGCAGCGGCTCCGGCGGGGTCAATTACGCGATCCATCTGTGCGCCGGGATCGTTCCGTGGTTCCTGTTTTCCGAAATCATTTCGCGGTGCTCCAACGTCCTGGTGGAGAACGCCAACCTCCTCAAGAAGATGCCCCTTGCAGAGGAGGTGCTCTATCTCAGCGTCTTCTTCACCTCCTTCATCGTCCATAGCGGGAGCATGTTGGCCCTGATCGCGGTGCTACTGCTGCTGGGGGCCGACATCGGGCCGCTGGTGCTCTTTGCGTTCCCGGTGATGATGCTGCTGGGGCTGGTGGGGCTGGGGGTCGGGATGGTGCTCAGCGTGATGACCCTGCTAGTCCGCGATATTGGCCAATTTGTTCAGATTGGGCTGCTTCTGCTGTTCTGGTCGGTGCCGATCGTCTATGTCCCCGCCATCATCACGTCGGCCAAGATCGACTTCCTGATGCGGCTGAATCCCATCCGGGGCTACTTCACGCTAACCCAGCTTCTTTTCAACCCGCTGGAGACCTCGTTTCAGTCCGATGCCTACTGGAGCATGTTGCTCCTTCCGTTCGTCGCCGTGGCCGCTGGATTGGCCTTTGTGCGGTCCAACCGGTCAGAGATTCTGGATGCCCTGTAACCTATTTGTCACGTTCTGGCTAAACCGCTGAATCGGCAGGGGGCCCCCTACCCCCCACCTGCCATTGACAGGGACCAGTCCCGCGGGGCCAGAGTCCCCCACTGCCGGGGAGGCAGGCACGACACCCGATGCATCTCATGACGCCCAGACTGGGCATTGCCAAACCGGGATGGATTTACTTCGTCCCCTTGCTTCTCGCCGCCGCGCTGCTCGTCGGCATCGGGCTCTGGTGGGCCGCGATCCTCCCGGGAATCGCCGGGCTCTATACGATTTACTTCTTCCGCGACCCCGAGCGTCGCGTGCCCGGCATCCCCCATTCGATCTGCTCGCCCGCCGATGGGCGCGTTGCCTCCGTGGTGGAGGTCCCCTGTGACCGCATGCCCAGCGGACGCGCCCGCCGCGTGGCCGTCTTCCTCAACGTCTTCAACGTCCACGTCCAGCGCGCCCCCATCGGCGGCACCGTTGTCGCGGTCGAGCGCCGCCCCGGCCGCTACATGAACGCCCTGAACGAGAAGTGCTCCGAGGAGAACGAGGCCGTCACCATCTGGCTGGAGACCGACATGGGCATCGTCGGCGTCCGCCAAATCGCCGGAGCCATCGCCCGCCGCATCGTCTGCGCCGCCAAGGTTGGCGACCGGCTGGAGCGCGGAGACCGCTACGGCCTGATCCAGTTCGGCTCCCGCGTGGAGGTCTTCCTCCCCACCGACTCCACCGTCAAGGTCCAGCCCGGACAGAAGGTCAGCTCCGGCGTCTCCTGCCTCGCCGTGCTCTTCGAGGAAGAAGTCAAGCGCGGCTACTCCCGCGAGGCCGTCGCCCGCATCGCCGTGGGCGTGGGGCCGGAGTAGTATCCAAAGGGTTCTTGGCCCCCGTGTTATAGTGACCTTGTTGACAGGGTTGATCCCATTGTAGCGCAGAGGCGCGCTGACCGTGGAGTCAACGCGGTCAATACGGTCCCCAATCTACCCGGGATTCTGAGATGCCTGAACTCTTCGACGAGCGCGACGCGTTCCGGCCTTTTAGGAAACCGGCGCGGCGGCGGAAGTCCGCCAAGGGAGATTTCTGGGGTTGCTCCGCCTATCCCGAATGCAAAGGAACCCGCCCGATATCACCGCAATAACCCAACTGCCAATGAGGTCCGCAAGGTCAATGCGGTCATCAAAGTCCACACCCCCGGCAAAACCATCCACCATCCAATACCCCGCCCCGCCCCCCTCACCGCTCCCCCCGCGGCCCCTTCCATTCCATGCCGATCTGGTGGTCAATTTCCAGCAGGTTCAGGACCTTCATGGCCATGAAGTCCACCAGGTCGTCGATGGTGCGGGGGTCGCTGTAGAAGCCGGGCATGGCGGGGACGAGGTGGGCGCCGGCTTCGGCGAGGGTGAGCATGTTGCGGAGGTGGATGGCGCTGAGGGGGGTCTCGCGCGGCACGATGACCAGGGGGCGGCGCTCCTTGAGGAACACATCGGCGCAGCGCGACAGCAAATCGTCGGAGTACCCGTGGGCGATGCCGGCGCAGGTCTTCATGCTGGCGGGCATCACGATCATGGCCCGCGCGCGAAAGGTGCCACTGGCGGGGCGCGCGGCGATGTCGCCGACATTGTAGAGGGTCACGAGCGCCGCGGCGTCCTCCTCCGAAATCTTCAGCCACGAGGTCAGCGGAGACGACGCGCCGACTCCCGCGAGGCCCTCCTCCTCCTGCATGACGCGCCAGGCGCTCCGCGTGACGAGCAAGTGTACGTGCCAGCGCAGGGCCACCAGCCGCTCGATCAGCCTCATGCCATAGCGCACGCCGCTGGCGCCGCTGATTCCCACCACGATGTGGTTGCCGTTCTCAGCCATTTGTCATTCCCGAACGCCGAGGTGGAGCGCCGCGATCCCAAGGCTGAGGGCGCAGTGCCGGACTTGTCCGATGCCACACCGCTGCATGGTGCGGGCCAGTTCCTTCCTTCCAGGGAAGTGAACCACGGAGAAGGGAAGGTAAAGATAGGCGGATTTCTGGGACAGCAGGGCGCCGATCCGCGGCAGCACGTGGAGGAAGTAGGGCATGTAGAGTCCGCGGACGATGGCGTTCTCGGGCTTGCTGAACTCCAGGATGGCGATGGTGCCGCCGGGGCGCAGGACGCGGCGCATCTCGCGCAGGCCTCCCTCCAGCGACTCCATGTTGCGGATGCCAAAGGCGATCGTGACGAGGTCGAAGCTCTCCGACGCAAAGGGAAGGCGAAGCCCATCGGCCTCGATCCACGCGATGGAGCCGTCGGGCGCCTTGACCTGGGCCTTGCGGAGCATCGGGGCGGAGAAGTCGGCGCCGATCACCTCGCATCCGGCGTGGGCGTGCTGGCGGATCTCCATCGCCATGTCGCCGGTGCCGCAGGCCAAGTCGAGAACCCGCCGCATGGACGGGCGAAGGGCCTCCTTCACGGCGAGGCGGCGCCAGGCGATGTCGGTTCCGCCGCTGAGGACGTGGTTGAGCAGGTCGTAGCGGGGGGCGATCTGGTCGAACATGGACCGGATTTTGTCGGACTGCTGGGAAGGCTTGGGGACTGCGGCGGCGGGGGTTGTCACGGGTGGGAAGTTCGCTCTTGCGGCATCGTTGGGGGCCTGCCTAGCGTCCCTCGGCTCCGGGGGCGACACAAGCCCACAAGGGCGGGGACTCCCCCCACTCTGGCATGTTTCGGGCCATCGGCAAACAATCGGCGCCGCCCGGCGGTCTTTCTCCCGGGCCCCCAGTGGGGACCGGCCGCTGAGGAATTGCACGGCCACCCACCGGGGGCCCGCGACCCCAACCCGACTTCAAGGAAGATCATGCATCCACGACGGCATTTGTCCACCGCGCTGGCCATCCTGGCGGGTGCCGCGCACCTTGCCGGGGCCCAGGACGCCCCGCCCCCCGCGGAGATCACCCAGGAGCAGGCCGCCATCGCCGCCACCGCTCCCGTCGCGGCGGCGCTCGGCCCTGTGCGCGTACTGCCCGTGGACGACTTTGCCCTGATCCCCGACGACTTCTGGACCCACGGCGGGTTCGGCGATATTGTCCTGCGCAACGACTACGCGGGGTTCACCTTTGGCGCCGCGACGACTGCCGGGGACCAGCCCAACTATGCGCGCCAGGGGAGTATCCTGGACATCTTTCCCGCGCCCTCCGCGCCGGAAAGTTTCGAAGTCTTCCAGCCCTCCACCGACTTCGCGTCGGCGGGGCGCACCGTCTTCCAGTCGGCGATGGAGTTCGCCGCCGATCCCTCCGGCGACTCGGCGACCGTAACCGTCCGCGGGCACGATCTGGGCAAGCCCCAGATCGCCATCGAGAGCACCTACGAGATGCGGCGCGACTGGCCCGGACTCCTTGCGACGACCACCTTCAAGAACACCGGCGAGGCCGACGTCGAGCTGGCGATGCTGGGCGACCACGTTGGCCTGGGCGCGATGGTGCCGTTCCTCTCGGGCTCCGGGTATTCGATGAAGGCGGGGATCGTGGACGAGTGCGAATTCTTCTTCGCCCGCCGGCAGGACAGCTTCGTCTTCATCAAGCCGTTGGAGGGTTTCTTCACCTATCGCAACGCCCAGCAGTCGGGTGCCATCGCCTACAAGCAGAACGTGACGATCAAGCCCGGTGGCAGCGAGACGATCAAGCGGTGGATCCTGACCAACTCCACCGATCCGAGCCAGCTCTTCGCCTTTACCCTGAAGCAGAAGGGCCCCGCCGCCTATGGCGGCATCGGCGGGCGCATCGTGGAGCGCACCCAGCTTGCCGACGGGCGCGTGACCGACACCGCACTGGTCCCCAACGCGGAAGTCCGCCTCTCGATCGTCGATCGCCCCGACATGCCGAAAAGCTACATGCTCCGGCCCTATATCAATGCCGTGACGGATGCACAGGGCAATTTCAGCACGCTGCTGCCCCCGGGCGAATACCGTGTCTCCGCCGCCACGCCCTCGCGCCTGAGCGATACCTCTCCGATCGCGCTGCGCGTGGAAGCCGGGAAGGTGGCCGCGCGGGACGTGGCCGTGTCGCGGCCCTCCACGGTGACCTACGAGACCTTCGACGCGGAGACCGGCGAGCCGATCCCGGCGAAGATTTCCTTTCAGCCGCTGCGCGGAACCAACGAGCCCGACTTTGGTCCCCCCGGCGGCCTCGCCAGCGGCGCGGCCATGTACACCTTCACGGGCAAGGGCCTTGCGGAAGTTCCCGCCGGCGACTACCGCGTGGTCGCCTCCCACGGCAACGAGTACCACACCGCCGAGGCCCGCGTCCGGCTCCAGGCCTCGCGGTCGGAGTCCGTGCGATTCGACCTGAAGCGCGCCTTCAAGACCGACGGCTGGATTTCCGCCGACGTGGTGCAGACCAACCGCTCCCCCCACTCGCGCACCGATCCACGCGACCGCGTCGTCAGCGCCATCGCCGAGGGGCTCGACTGGGTCATCACGGGCGATCTGAACCGCATCACGAACTTGCAGCCGGTGGTTGACGCCCTCGCAGCCGGCGACCGCATCAAGGCATCGCCGGGCCTGCGCATCGGCTCCACAGTCGAGTCGCCCCGCAGCGAATTCCTCCTCTTTCCCACCGGCCTCTGCAAGGACGGCCCCGCGATCGACCTAGAGGCGATCCTCGCCGCCAAGACCCCCGCGGAGACCATCCGCAAGATCCGCGAAGTCTGCTCCGACGCGGTGCTGGTCGCCAACCGCCCCATCTTTCCCGCCATCGGCATTCTGGCGATGCAGGACTACGATCTGGCGACAGGCCGTTTTCCACTCGCGCGCACGATGGACGTGAAGGGCATCGACGCGTTCCAGATCTGGGAAGGCAAGCGCCAGGCCATCGTCGAGCAATCGGTCGATGCATGGTACGGCCTCATCGGCAGGGAGTCGCCGCGCCTCGCGATTTTCGGCAACAGTCACTCCGCCGGCACCTACAACGAGGAGCCCGGCTATCCGCGCATGTACATCAAGAGCAGCCAGGATTCCCCCCGCAAGCTGGACGAGGCGGAGCTGGCCAAGAGCATCCGCGAAGGCCGCGTGATGGTGACCAACGGGCCGTTCATCGAGTTGCTGGTGGACGGCAAGGCGGGAATCGGCGACACCGTGGTGCCCAAGGACAAGCAACTGACGGTGAGCGTGAGGGTCTATTCGCCCAACTGGGCCAATGTCTCCTCCGTGTCCGTGAATCTGAACGGAGCCTTTGCCCGCAAGTTCGTCATCCCCGCCGCCTCCGCCGATCCCGAGGCGGGCCTGGTCTTTCCGCGGAATGACGAGGCCGCGGAGTTCAAGCTGAACGTGGCGGCGGATTCGATCCTCACCATCCTGGTGGAGGGCGACCCCGGGCTCCAGCAGGATCCCGTCAACCCGCTCGTCATGCCGTCAACCCAGCGCGACCTTCCGCGCGGGCAGCTTACCTACGCCGTTACCGGCCCGATCTACATCGACGCGGATGGAGACGGCAAGGTGACGCCAGACCTCGAATCATTCCGCGGCAAGGAAGCGCAGTCGGGCAGCACCGTGGCGCCATTCTGACCGGAATCCGCGTCGGCCTGAATTAATGGCGCCGCAATTGTGAGTGACAGCGGCGCCCTTTCCCGGCAACGATCCCTGCATTCGCAAGGACGATCACGATGTCAGTCGCCACGCTTGCTCCCAAGTCCGTTGCCACTATGCCCCGCCCCCTTTCGAGCGCGGAATTCGTGGGCATGGTCGAGGCCGGCATCATCGGCGAGCGCGAGCGCGTGGAGCTGATCGAGGGGGCGATCTAAGCGATGTCGCCAATCGGGCCAAGGCACTCTGGATTTCTGATCGCGCCGATTGACATCCTGGCTCCCCACGCGAAGGGGAGACTTCTAGAGTGACTCCCGAAAGTCCTGTCGTATTCCAACGTAGCTTGGGCGTCTCGCCCGAGCCCCGTCGCCCCCACACGCGGGCAAGATGCCCACGATACTCTTTTACGGCGTCCTCCATCGCGACAAGACTTTCGAGAACCGCTCTAATATCCTCGCAATCACCGACCTTGCTCTCCGGGCGCTCACTTCCCCAGCCCGACCTGATGCTGGTTCGCCGCAGGAAGGATTGCTATCTGGGCGGCCACCCCCAGCCGAAGGACGTGTACCTGATCGTCGAGATTGCGGAATCATCCCTCGCCTACGACCGCACGGTGAAGACCCGCCTCTACGCCAAGGCCGGAATCCCCGACTACTGGATCATCGATGCGAAGTCGCGCGCCGCGGAGGTCCACCGCGATCCGTCGCCGACGGGCTATCGCACGGTCGAGCGCGTCACGCGGCGCGGCACCGTGTCACCCGCCGCGTTTCCCGACGTGGGCATCGTGCTCCGGGAGCTTTTCCCGCCCGCCTGATTCCACCTTGACCTCTGGGGGTCGCGGGCGCGCCCATCGGGAAACGGGCGAAGGAGCCACACGCTTGCCAGTCAACACTCACCTCGACGAATTCATGGAGCACCATCGCCACGTCGGCCTGACCTACGACGATGTGTCGATGGTCACGCAGTACGCCGATTTCCTCCCGCCGGAGGCCGATCTTTCCACCAGCCTGACGCGGGAAATCCGCATGAACATCCCCTTCGTCTCCGCCGCGATGGACACGGTGACGGAGGCGGAGATGGGCATCGCCATCGCCCTGGCCGGTGGTATCGGCATCATCCACAAGAATCTGGATCCCGCGACCCAGCGCACCGAAGTCAAGCGCGTGAAGTACTACCTCAACGGGTTTCTGGTGAAGGCGCGCACGATCACGCCGGAGATGACCGTGGGCGAGGTGGAGGCGCTAAAGAAGGAGAAGGGATTCCACTTCTCCAGCTTCCCCGTGCTCGACGAAAACCGCAAGCTCCTCGGCATCGTCACCGGCTCCCAGTTCCGCTATGCCGACGAGCCCAATGTCTGCATACGCGACATCATGGTAACCAACACCGTGACGGCGCCCGTGGGCGCGTCGGTTCAAGAGGCCTACCAGACGCTCCTCAAGCACAAGATCAGCATCCTTCCCGTGGTGGATCGCCACGGCGTTTTCGTCGGCATGTACTGCTTCAAGGACGTTCACCGCATCATCCACGACCAGAACGGAATGCAGTGCGTGGACGAGCGCTACTCGCTCCGCGTGGGCGCCGCCGTGGGGCCCGCGGACCACGAGCGCGTGGAGTGCCTGCTGGAAACACACCTGGACATCGTCGTGATCGACACCGCCCACGGCCACAGCAAGGGCGTGATCGAGATGGTCAAATGGGTGAAGAAAAAGTATCCCTACCTCCAGGTCGTCGCCGGCAACATCGCCACCGGCGACGCCGCCAAGGCGCTGGCCGAGGCCGGCGCCGACGCGGTGAAGGTTGGCATCGGGCCCGGCTCCATCTGCACCACGCGCGTCGTCACCGGCGTTGGCATTCCGCAATTCAGCGCAATCCACGAGGCGGCACGTGCCCTCCGCGGCACCGGCGTCGCGGTCATCGCCGACGGCGGCATCAAGCAGAGCGGCGACGTGCCCAAGGCCCTGGCCGCGGGCGCCAACTGCGTGATGATGGGCTCGACTCTCGCGGGGACCGAGGAAAGCCCCGGAGAGCGCGTCGTGATCGGCGGACGCCAGTACATCGCCTATCGCGGCATGGGCTCCCTGGGCGCGATGACCCAGCGCTATGGCAGCGCCGACCGCTATGGACAGAAGGACGTGACCGACCGCAAGCTGGTGCCCGAGGGGATCGAGGGCCTTGTCCCCTACTCCGGCCCCGTGTCGGCGGTGCTGCATCAGTTCGCCGGCGGCCTTCGCGCGTCGATGGGCTACAACGGCTGCCGCACGATCACGGAGCTTCAGGAGCGCGCCCGCCTGATCCGCATCACCGAATCCGGCAAGCGCGAGGCCCACCCCCACGACATCGAATACATCAAGGACGCGCCCAACTACCGCGTCGAGAAAGGCTAGGCCGCCATGTCCAACCTGCTCGCCGTGAAATGCCCCGACTGCAAGCTGATCCTGATGGTGGATCCCAAGACCGGCGAGGTGATCGAGGTCCAGCGCAAGATCATCGACGACACCACCGGCGACCGCTTCGAGGACGCCCGCCAGAAAGTCAAATCCGCCCACGAACGCGCCGAGCAGAAATTCGCCGACGCCAAGAAAAAGGAATCCGAACGCTTCGCCAAGCTCGACGCCCTCTTCAACGAGAAGAAGGAAGAACTCAAGGACCAGCCGCTCGAAAGACCGGATCGTCCCTTCGACCGGGACTGATCGGGGAGGGACGAAGCGGTACGTATATACATGGACAGCCGCTGCTGCAACCGGCTCTTTGACGACCCTTCGCAGGAGCGGGTGCGGTAGGAGGCGTTGGCTGTTCAAGTCATCCTCGAGCAGGTCCTGGCGGGTGAGCTGACGCTCATCTGGGGGGACTTTCTCCAGCTCGAATTGCAGAGGGGACGTGACCTGAATAGGCGGCTCTCGTGCCTTGCCTTCTTGCGGCAAGCGGAAATCCACGTCCGACAGAGCGACGAGCTACTACAGTGCGCCAAACGCCTCGAACCATTGGGATCGAAGGAGATGGATGTCGCCCACGTCGCCGGAGCGGCGGTCGGGGCAGCGAATATTTTTCTGACAGTTGACGATGAACTATTGCGCAAGGGGCGCCGTATCCTGCAGATTGTGGGTGTTCCCATCGCCCCGCCCTTTAGGTGGCTGCGGGAAATGAGACAAGGGGGTGAGCCATGAGATCAGTGGTCGAGATGACACCCATCCAGCTCCGCGCTGCCGCTCACGATGCCATCCTACGAGAACTCGGAGTTGTCGGCCTCGTTAGGTACCAGCGGACAATCACGCCGTGCGAGGGGGACTACGCCCGCGACCGTTGGGATATCCTACCGAAGTACGGGTCCATCGAGGAGGTTTTCGCGGATGCGCGAGTGGCCGAGGAAGAACTGAGGGAACAGGGACTCATTTCCTGAGTGAGGACTCGCCATGGCTCAGGACACCACGGACACGACAAATCACCAGCTCCGCCAGGCCGCTATCGACGCCCCACCGATGGACTTGGGCTATTCTGGGCCCGCTCGCTATTTGCAGGATCAGTCCAATGGCAACGGTGACTACACCAAGGATCGATGGCAGTGGCTCACCGAGCACGTGAGCGACGAAGAGTTCTTCAAGGATGTGAAAGAGACCGCTGCGCGCGCCCGCAAGCAACGGGTGCAAGTCGGCGATCCTCCCGCGATGCCCAAGTAGCCCACCATGCCCTCCATCACCGCCGAGTGGAAATCCGGAGCCCCCGCGCCCGCGTGGCGAGAGATCCTCCGCCCCGAATTCGGCAAGCCGTATATGCACGACCTGATCGCGTTCCTCGACGCGGAGATCGCGGAGCACCGCATACATCCGAATCCCGCCAACATCTTCCGCGCGTTTTCCCTGACCGACTTCGCCGCCGTCCGCGTGGTGATTCTGGGGCAGGACCCCTATCCCACGCCGGGCCACGCGCATGGGTTGGCGTTCAGCGTGGAGGAGGGCGTCGAAATCCCGCGCTCGCTCCAGAACATCTTCAAGGAAATCCAGAGCGACATCGGCACGCCGCCCCCGCGCGGCGGCAACCTCGAGCGCTGGTCGCGCCAAGGCGTCTTCCTGCTCAACACCGCGCTCACCGTGCGCTCGGGCGCGTCGGAGTCCCACAAGGGACGCGGGTGGGAGCCCTTCACCTCCCGCGCCATCGAGGCTCTCGCCGCGCGGCCAGAGCCGCTGGTCTTCATGCTCTGGGGCCGCAACGCGCGCGACAAGGCGCCGCTCATCGACGCGACCCGCCACCTCGTCCTCGAGGCCCCCCACCCCAGCCCCCTCTCCGCCGACCGGGGCTTCTTCGGCTGCCGCCATTTCTCCCGCGCCAACGAATTCCTGCGCAAGCACGGCGCGGCGGAGATTGCGTGGTAGGGGGCCCTCCGGCTTCCCCATGCGGCCTCGTCTCGGCGCCGCCACCGGAGGACACCCTGCTCAGCATCCCCGACGCCGGCATCGACCTGGACTAGGCTGTGTCTGATTAATGGCTTCGAGCTGGTCCGGTGAGCGAGAACGAGTCATAACGATGGTGCCGATGACGAGGCGATGTGGTTCATCGTTGAGGAATCGCGACGCGTAGGGACGAAGGTTCGCAGCCATCGGAAAACCGAATGCAATTGTCAAACACAGCCTAAGTGGAGAAGCGCTACGTGCTGGAGGCGCTCCGCCGCACCGACTGAAACCAGACCGATGCGGCCCGCCCCCTCGACATCAGCGTTGATCGCATGAACAACCGCGTGAAGAAGTGGAATCCGAAACACGAGACATGGAGAGTAAACAGGGGCGGGGAGTGCGAGAAAAAAAAGATTCACCGCCGAGTCACAGAGGTCGCGGAGAAAAACAGAGGGTGATCGCGTTCAATCACTTGCGGGAGGAATTGCGCCAATCGTTTCACCGGATGGGCAGGAGACCCTCTCAGTGTACTCCGTGCGCTCCGTGGTTAACAGCATTCGTTGTACATGCGCGACGCCCCATCCCTCATCCCTGCCGTTCATCCCTACTTCTTCCCGTACCGCCCCTGATACATCCTCAAGTCCTTGATCACCGGCGCCAGTCCGTTGGCGAGGGATGGGTCGGCCTGGATGGCGCGGTCCCAGTAGTTGATGGCGGCGTCGTACTCGCCCAGCGCGTAGGACGTCTCGCCGAGGAGGCGGAGCGCCTGCGGCGACTCGGAGCGCAGCCGCAGCGCCTCCTGGGCAAACTTCTGGCAGTCGCCGATGCGGCCCCGGGCAAACGCGGCGGCGGCCTGGCCCTCGCGGGCGGTGGCGCTCTGGGGGAACTTCTGGGCCATTTCGTTATAGAGCGCCGTGGCGCCGCGATAGTGGCGCCCAGATAGGCGCGCGATGCCCGCGCCGTTCCAAGCCTCCTCCATCTCGGGCTTCAGGCGGCGAGCCTCGTCGAAGTGGCGAATCGCCTCGTAGGTCTGGTTCTCGTCCAGCTTCGCCTGGCCCATCAGGTAGTGCGCGTGCACGTTGTCGGCATTGGCGGAAAGCGCGCGGCCAAGGCGGTTCTGCTCGATGGCGGAACTCGTGCGGAATTGGAAGAGCGGTCCGCACCCGGCGAAAAGCAGGACGGCGGCGAGCAGCAGGACAGCGCGCAGGGCCGGCGCGGGCGAGACGCCCGCGCTACCTTGGATCGGCATCATTCGGCGGAGGCTCCTGGAGGATAATGACGGGTTCGGTGAGGGCGCGGTCGGCGAGGACGATCTTCTCCAGCCGCATCTTCAGATCCTCGAGCTGGGTACTGTTTACTCCATCGCGGGCCGAGATCGGCAGGATCTCGATCCGGCGCGCCGCAAAGGCCGCGATGATGGCGGCGACTTCCTCGCCGGTCATCAGGTCGATCTTGGAGAGACACACGATCGTGGGCTTCTTGGGCAGGAGCGGGTTGTACTGGCTCAGCTCCGCGCAGACGAGGTCGTAGGCATACAGCAGCGCCTCGGGGTCCGCATTCACCAGCGTCATCTCTCCCTCCGCGGTCTCGCCGCTCTCGGGTCCGACCAGGTGAACCAGCACGCGCGTTCGCATGATGTGGCGCAGGAACCGGTCGCCAAGGCCGGCACCGGTGTGGGCGCCCTCGATCAGGCCGGGGATGTCCGCGACGGTGATGCGCGTCTGGAAATCGGAGGCGAGACACACGCCCAGATTGGGAGAGAGCGTTGTGAAGGGATACGGCGCGATCTTGGGATTCGCGCTGGTGATCGCGGCCAGCAGCGTGGATTTCCCCGCGTTGGGGAGCCCCACCAGCCCGGCGTCGGCGATGACCTTCAGCTCGAGGACTAGGTGGCGCTCCTGCCCCGGCCAGCCGGCCTCGGCCTTGCGCGGCGCCTTCATCGTGGCACTGGCAAAGTGCTGGTTGCCGCGCCCGCCGTCGCCGCCGCGCGCCACCATCAGGCGCTCTCCGGGGATGGTCAGGTCGCCGATCTCCTCGCCGGTTTCCTGGTCCACGATGCTCGTGCCCAGGGGGACTTTCAACACAATGTCGTCGGCGCCACGCCCGCTCATCTGCTTCCCCTGGCCGTGATCGCCACGACCGGCGACCCAGCTTGGGCGCAGCTTGAAATCCAGCAGCGTGGTCATCTCGGCGTTCGCTTCGAGGTACACATGCCCCCCGCGACCGCCATCCCCGCCGGAGGGGCCGCCAAAGGGCTTACCCTTCTCACGCAGGAAACTGATACAGCCCACCCCGCCGTCACCCGCCTTGATGTGGATGCGGACGTAATCGACAAAGTGGTGCTTGTTGCCATCAGACATCGGTGCCGGTGCTCTCTCTGGCGCAGCCATCGCGCAATACATCAACCCATCGACTTCATCCCTGCCCCTGCCGTTCATCCCTGCTTTTTCATTCCCCGCTTGCCTTCAACCACCTTGTCCACCAGGTGATACGCCACCGCCTCCTCGGCGGACATAAAGTAGTCGCGCTCGGCGTCGGCGATGATCTTGTCCAGCGTCTGACCCGTGTGCTTGGCCAGAATGTCGTTCAGCATCGACTTGATGCGGAGCATCTCCCTCGCCTGGATCTCGATATCCGTGGCCTGACCCTGCATCCCGCCAGAGGGCTGATGGATCATAATGCGGCTATTGGGGAGCGTGAAGCGTTTCCCCGCGGCCCCCGCCGCCAGCAGGATCGCGCCCATGCTGGCCGCCTGGCCGATGCACGTGGTCGCCACGTCGGGCTTCACGAACTGCATCGTGTCATAGATAGCCAGGCCGGCCGTCACGCTGCCGCCGGGCGAGTTGATGTACAGGTTGATGTCCTTCTCCGGGTCCTGAACCTCGAGAAAGAGAAGCTGGGCGGTGACAAGGGTCGCCACCGTGTCGTTAATCGGCGTGCCGATGAAGATGATCCGGTCCACCAGCAACCGGCTAAAGATATCGAGCCCCCGCTCTCCGCGGTCGGTCTGCTCGATCACCATCGGCACGTCCATCATTCTGGGAGAAATCATTGCGATCCGCCGTTCCTCGGGAATTACCTTGGCAGGAGTGGGCTCCACCCCCGGCAGGGGGGCAAGCACGTCTCGCGCCTGACGGCGGGGAATGGGGAACGGGATGAACAACCCGGCATACGGGTGGCAACTCGCTCCACGGCCATGAGGGGGCCGGTGTGCGGTACATCACCCATTCCCCATTCCCCATGCCCGGCCGTTCAACAATTCCTATTTACGGCGTTTCCCCCGCTCGCGATGTTTTCGCAACGATAGCCAACAGGAGAGTGAGTCCGCCATGAACATCGTCGTTCCCAACCCCGCCTTCCTCGGAATGGCCTACGCAATCGGCATCGTCACCATGCTGCTGGCGGGCTTGGCGATGCGGAAGTGGCTACGCATCGGCTCCCTCGCCAGCTGGATCCTCTTCGTGTTCATCGCGCCCACGCCGCTCCTCTTCTCGATCACCGTCGCCGGGCTGACCGGCGTGCCAACAAACGCCGCACTACCCGCGATGGCGATGGCCTCGATTCTGGGCATGGTCATGGCGCACTTCATCCTTCCCGCCCTTGCGCCAGACTTCCAGACCGACGGCTGGATGACCTCCTGCGTCATCGGATTCCTCCTCGGCATCATCATGATCGCCACCGGCATGGGCATGAAGGTCTTCGATTCCGTCATGCCCAACCAGGCCGACGCCTTCGGCAACGAAAAGATCACTTGGGACGAATCCAAGGTGATCGATCAGACGCAGAAGTAGGGGGCGCGTACGCGCGCGCCTTGCGGTCAGTCCGCGAAGATCGATCTTCTTCCGCGCCATCAGCGGCCAAGCCGTTGTTTGCTGTTTACGCTGTGTTTGATAAATGGCTTCGAGCTGGTCCGTTGAGCGAGAACGAGTCATGACGATGCCGCCGATGACGAGGCGATGTGGTTCATCGTTGAGGAATCGCGACGCGCCGGGACGAAGGTTCGCAGCCATCGGAAAGCCGAATGCAATTGTCAAACACAGCCTAAAGTGGCGCCGAAGCCACCGTTGCAGTACCAATCCGCGTGATTCGCGGCTCACCTTTCGGCTATTCCAGCCCTCACCAGCGCGAAGTCATACCGGCACGGGTCCTCCGGATTGATGCGCCGGAATCGCGCCGTGATCTCCTGGGCGGCGCGGGCGTCGGCGACCTTGCGCCGGGTGAAGCGCAGCCCCCGGCAAATCCTGAGCACGTGCGTGTCCACCGGCATCACCAGCCGCGCGGGTGATAGAAACGGCGTCCACAGGCCAAGGTCCACGCCATCCGCCGGACGCGACATCCAGCGGAGGAAGAGGTGCATGCGCTTGCACGCGGAGCCGCGTTCCGGCGAGGTGAGAAGGATCGACTCGATGCTGGCGAGCGCCGACGTCTTGCCCGAGGCCCGCGTGATGGTGCGCTCCCGCGAGGCGAGCGGCTCGATGGGAAACCCGCGCAGCGCCGCCGTGAATCGCGCCAGCGCCGGGAGGGTATCCCGCTCCGCCCGGTCATCGACGGACTGCCACAGCGCGCCCAGTGATCCGTGCTCGCGAAGGGCGCCACCAAGGAGCGCGAGGAGAACTTCTGCATCGGTGCTGCGCACCCAGCGGTGCCGCACGCCGTTCATGGTGCCGCGCAGATCAGTCGCCGAGTGCCCGGCCAGCCACCGCGCCGGGTGATTCCCCATGGGGGCCAGCATTGCATCGAGCACCGCAAGGATCGCCTTGATATTCCCCGACGCAAAAGCGGCGGCCAGCAGCGCGACCACCTCGCGGTCGGCGGGATCGTCATAGCGATACGCCACGCGGAGCGGGTCGCCCTCCAGGAACTCGGCACGGTGAAACCGCCCGTGCCAGTCCTCCAGCACGGCGCGCAACTCCGCATCGCGCGCGGTGGCGCGGCTCAATTCCGTCGATCTTGAAAAGGTGAAATCGGGGACCGGCGCGGCGCCATCAGATGTCGGCGTCCGCGATCTCCTGCTCGTAGGAGTCTTCCGCTTCCTCGCCGCCGAGGTAGCAGCCCATGCTGCTGAGGAAGATCGCCGCCACCAGGTTTCCAGCCCCCGGCGGAATCGTGGCCGCGACGATGGTGAACGCAATCGACGTGAAGTAGGCCAGCAGCATGAAAATCGGCGATTCAAACATCGCTGGGGGACC
>JBBQYG010000075.1:0-17642 GCA_038208905.1 Candidatus Sumerlaeia bacterium
GGCCACCCGCATCGACGATAATCGGTTCCTGTTCCCAATTTCCCTACCACACAATCTCCGCCGCGCCGTGCGTCCGCAGGAATTCTTTGGCGCGGGAGAAGTGGCGGGAGCCGAAGAAGCCTCGGTCGGCGGAGAGGGGGCTGGGGTGGGGGGCCTCTAGGACGAGGTGGCGGGTTGCGTCGATGAGCGGCGCCGCCTTGGCCGCGCCCGTTGCGGCCCCAGAGCCTGAAGTCCAGCGGCTCGGGCCGCGCGGCGCATCATGGGACAGTGCTCCGCGGTAGACTCGCAATTGTTCTACTCCGCCCCCCTGTTTACTCTCCACGTCTCGTGTTTCAGGTTCCATTTCTTCACGCGGTTGTTCATGCGATCGACGCTGATGTTGAGGAGGCGGGCCGCGTCGGTCTGGTTCCAGTCGGTGCGGCGGAGCGCCTCCAGCACGTAGCGCTTCTCCATTTCGTCCAGGTCGATGCCGGCGTCGGGGATGCTGAGCAGGGTGTCCTCCGGTGGCGGCGCCGAGACGAGGCCGCAGGCATCGACGTCGGGCGTGGCGATGGTGTCGCGTCCGCGGGCGCGGATGACGAGGCGTTCGCAGATATTGCGCAACTCGCGGATGTTGCCGGGCCAATCGTACTGCTGGAGCTGGCGGAGCGCGCCGGCCTCGATGAAGGGCATTGCGCGGCCGTATTTCTCGGCAAAGCGCCGGATGAAATAGCGCGTGAGCGCGCCCACGTCGTCGCGCCGGTCGCGGAGTGGCGGGATGCGGATCGGGAACACGTTGAGGCGGTAGTAGAGGTCCATGCGAAAGCGCCCGGCGTCGGCCTCCGCCTTGAGGTCGCGATTGGTGGCGACGACGATGCGAACGTTGACGCTGAGGGGCTTGGTGCCGCCGAGGCGCGTGAAGGTCATCGTCTCCAGCACGCGGAGCAGCTTGGCCTGCACGTTCATCGAGACCTCGCCGATCTCGTCGAGGAAGAGCGTGCCGCCGTCGGCCATCTCGAGCTTCCCCTTCTTCAGCGCGTGGGCGTCGGTGAAGGCGCCCTTCTCGTGGCCAAAGAGCTCGCTCTGGATCGTGGTGTCGTCGGGGAGCAGCGCGCCGTTGATGTCCACGAATGGCCCGGAGCGCCCCGACGCGCGGTGGATCGCGCGCGCGACCAGTTCCTTGCCGACGCCGGTGTCGCCGAGGATGAGCACGCTGGCGTCGGTGGGGGCGACTTCGGCGATCTCGCCCTTGATGTCCTCGATGGATTGCGATGCGCCGACCATCTCGCTGAATTCGTCGGTGCGGGCGATGGTCTCCTTGAGGAGGACGTTTTCCTGGGCGATGTCGCGTTGCTCCAGCGCGCGGCGCAGGCGCATGGCGATCTCGGGGCGGCCGGACTCCTTGGTGAGGTAGTCGCTGGCCCCGCGCCGCATCGCGTCCACGGCGGTATCGACGCTGGTGATCGAGGTGAGCATGAGGATGGGGAGGGTCGCGTCGAGGTCCTCCTCCGCGCCGCTGCGCACCTTGGAGAGGAAATCGAGGCCGCTCATCCCCGGCATCTTGATGTCGCACAGCACGGCGTCGAAGCGCGCCGCGCGCAGGCGAGCGAGTCCCTGCTCCGCGCCCTCGGCGTGTTCCGCCTCGAAGTCGTCAAGGGCCAGATTGCGCGCCAGCCGCTGGCCAAAGGAAAGGTCGTCTTCGATGATGAGGATGCGGGGCATGGGCGCTCCCTGTGGCGGATGGTGAGGCATCGCGCGCCGCGCACGCTGTCTCAACGCGAATTGCTGCGGCACCTCCGAGACGACTTGCCAGGGTGCCCGGGAGGTTAGGCGGCGCGCGGCGATTGGGTTCTTTCGCTCAGTGAAGGAGCCAGGTTTCTTCCGCCGAATCCTGCACGGGAAACAAGAACTGCAGGATCGGCGCAAGGCGCCCGGCCCAGGCGCCTTCATTGTGGGCGTCGCCGTGGGAGACGAGGTGGAGGAAGTCGGGCCCGATGGCGTAGCCATTCCCGATCAGCGCGTCGCGCGCGCGGAGCGTGTCCACGGTTCCGTCGCCGCTGGTTCCCGCGGTGCCACTGTCCAGGTAGAATCGCACGTCGCGCGGGGCGTCTTCCCCGAGATGCGTATAGACGAGGTCGCCCGTTGTTCCGCCTGTCCAGTAGGCGGGGGAGAGCGCCGCGTGGCTGCGGGCAAAGGCGGCGAAATCCCACGCGAGATAGGTGCTGAAAAATCCACCCATGGAGGAGCCCATCGTGGCGGCGTTGTCGCGGCCCGGGCGGATGCGATAGTTGGCGGCGATGTTGGGGGCTACCTCGTTGATGTAGTAGGCCGCGGTCGCGGCGGCGCGCGACTGAAACAGGCCGTCGCCATAGGGCGGGAGGTATTCGGGGATCCGCTCGCTTCCGCCGTGGCTTACGCCCACGATGACGATTTCCGGCAGGCGGCCCTGGCGAATCAGCAGCGTCGCCGTTTCGTCGGCGCGCCAGCTTGCGCCGAAACCGCTATCGCCGACAAACGCCTGAAAGCAGTTCTGTCCATCGTGCATATACAGCACGGGATAGTCGCGGTCTGCGTGCTCGTCGTATCCGCGCGGCAGATAGATATACAGCGCGCGCGTGGGAAGGCTCCCCGCGAATCCAGACTGCTTGACCACGCGCGGCGCCGAAACCAACGGCGCCGGGCGATAGTCGAAGAGATCG
Organism: Candidatus Sumerlaeia bacterium; assembly: GCA_038208905.1. Taxonomy (GTDB): domain Bacteria; phylum Sumerlaeota; class Sumerlaeia; order SLMS01; family SLMS01; genus JBBQYG01. The sequence goes on from JBBQYG010000075.1 coordinate 2,679, forward strand.
CCATCCTGCAACCACGGGCTCGCAAGCGTGGTGATATAGTGGGGACCATACGGCGCGACGTCGTAGCTGCCATTGCCGAGGTCGATGCGAAATTCCCAGTCGCCGCCGACGGGCGGCAGGCCATCGAGCGCCGCGCGCCACAGCGACTCGCCCGGCCCGCGGCCGTCGGCCTCTCTCGAAAACGGAATCCGCCGATAGGCCGCGCCGTCGCGGATCTCCAGAACTGGATTCGCAACCCCGCTGAAGTACCGCATCGCGCCGCCACGCCGCGCGGGGGCATCGCCGCCGGTGGTCGCCGTCAGCGGGCTCGCGGAAATGAACGTCGCGTTTGTGGGATCGCCGAGACGCGCCGCCGCATCCTCTCGCAATAGATACCGATACGCGACCGTCGTCCCCGGCGGCAAATCCACCTCGACGAACCACACGGGGTAGCTCTCGGGAGAGAGCTTCAGCGCGTCCACCACGCTCCCCCCGCCCAGCAGCGGATGATCGCCGAGGACGAAGACGCTGGTGCCAAACGTGGTTGGCTGGCTGATCTCAAAACGCACACGCTCCGCGGAGGCGGAGGTGGCAAGGAGAGCGGCGATCAGCACTGTCAACCGGCGCGTCACCGGATATCCTGATTTGGAATCTGTGTTCATCGATTTCCCAAGGTGTTGGCGTATTCCAAAGGAGTCATCCCGTTGGCAAAAGTGATCCGGCGAAGTTCCGCTGGGGAAAGCGCGGCATCGCAAGCCTTCATGACGAGGTCAGAGCGCGTCATGTGATCCAGTGGCTCCCACTTGGCCCAGATCACGAAGACATGCAACGGTCCCCTGTCCTTTATCTCCTCAATGATCACATCGGGTCCGCCCGTATCGGAGGTATCCCCGGCGCGCAGTTCGGCGGCGAGTTCAGCGACCAGATCCGGCGCGGTGTCTTCGGAGCGCGGAGACTTGATTCGCTTCGCCGGCATTCGCGTGCCTCATGCAATACTGCGGAGTGTAGCCGCCGCCCGCCGACATTCGGCGAGGACAGCGGTTGCTTCATCTTGTGTCGCACAGGCGGGGACGTAGCGCAAGCGAACATCCCGCGCGGCCACTCTCGCACATCTCGGCCTTGCAGTAGTCCGGGGCTACGATTGTATCGCCGCTCCCGCAGCGATTGGGCAGCCTTGCAGGTGACGAAATCGCTGCCCGAGGGGAAGTGTGTCTCGCCCGCGCCATGCTACTTCTTCGGCAACAGTGCCTTCACCCTCGGCTCGAAGGCTAGGGCATAGCGATAGAACCCGAGGTCCGTCGGATGGACGCCGTCCACGGTGGCTTCCTCGGGGCCGGGCTCAAGGACGTCGGCGGACATGAGGGTGATGTTCTTGACGCCCTCCTTCTGCAGCGTCGCAAACGCCTCGCGCAGCTTGATGTTGGAGGTGTTCTTGCGCCACTCGCTGGGGTTCTCCACCAGGAGGATCGGCGTCTCGGGCTTGTAGTTGCGCAGTCGGCGGACGAAGTCGGCGGCGCGTTCCTCCACGAGTTCCGGCGTCATGTTGGGAACGGCGTCCAGGACATAGAGGTCGGTGTCGATCTCTCCGAGGAGGTCGGCCATGGCGGGTTCCATCTTTCCGGCGCCGGAGAATCCGAGGTTGATGACCTCGCGATCCAGCCAGCGGGAGAGCAGCGCCGTGTGGCACATTCCCGTGCGCGAGGCGCAGCCGCCCTGGGTGATCGACGTGCCATAGAACACGATCGGCTTGGTGGTCCGCTTGGCCGGCGCGCCAAGGATCGCGCTCTTCTCCACGCCGATCTTCAGGTCGGTGACCTTCTGATAGAGGGGAAGGAAGAGGAGGTACTCCACGGGTGTCCGCTCCTGATCCTTCAGGAGCGTCGCCACGGTGCGCTCGGGCTTGGGCCGACCCACGGCGGCGAACTCCCAGCCCGATGCCGTGCGTCTATACAGGTCGAGCCCGCTGACGCCGGTGGCGGCCATGTGGTTCATCGCCTCTCCGCCATCCCACGCGGCACCGAGGATCCGCGAGTCGGTGATGAAGCGGACGCTGATGCCGGCGGTCTGCTTGCTCAGGTTCCACACGGCCGGCGTCACCGTCCACTCCGCCCGCGCGGGCAACCGCTCCCACGGGCCGTTGGTGTCGGGCCACCCCTTGCCCTCCACCAGGAACTCCTTCGCGTCGAACCAATCCAGTTCCGACTCCGGCTCCGTGGTCGCCAACTTGGGGTCCACGTCGCGGTCGATCTTGGGCTTCTGGCCATCGATGACCGCTGGCGTGGCCGAAACCGCCACCGGCGAACCGCCCGCCCCGGGCTTCATCCACTGGCAGCCGGACACGAGCGATACGAGAAGGAGGGACAGGAGAAGGCGCATGGCGGGGAAGCTCCGCTAAAATAGGGTTCGGGCGATCAGCAGCGCCGAAGGGTGGCACTTCGCGTGAGGGAGCGCAAGGATCGGTTGAGCGTGGGTGGCGCGCGCATCCTGCCCGCGTATTTTCCGCCGCATTTATTGGCGCCGCAGCGAGGCGTTCAATCTCAGTCCCGGAATCCTTGAGAATACCTGCCCGCTGCTCCACAGTTCCGCATCGGGGGTGATCGCGGTAGCTGCGATAATTGCATCCGCGAGCTTGAGGCGGTATCGGCGTGGGATGCGAACGGCCGGAATCTCCGCCAAGCCCCCCGCCGCCATGTAATCAGCGCGTTCGTATCGAGGACAATCAGTCTGGCCATTCGTCGCGCATCCGGCGCTGCACCTCGACCGCATCGCCGTCGAAGGGAATTGTGGACGCAATGGAGGCCCTTGCCTTGAACTTGATCTCATAGCGCTTGCGCGGATCCCGCGGGGCGATGCTGACCTCCAGCGGCTCGCCGGGGGTGTAGCGCGGGGAGGGAATCTCCACATGGATGGAGCCATTCTCTCCCGACGTTGCGCGGACCACGATTCGATTCATCGCCGAGTCATTTGTGTCCATTCGTGGCAACCTTCTCGTGGCGCCGGTTCTCCCCCGTTGGGGTGAACGGAGTATCTGCTCCGGCGATGGCACTGCTTGCTTGAGGATATCTAGGAGTTCCTGCGCTCCGTTTCGCCTTGCTGACTTCATTGGCCCACGCATCATCGCCCCATCCCTATCCGCGAAGGTCGCCCAATGCGCTTTGCCATCCTGGTTACAATCCTGGCCCTGACTTTTGCGCAGCCACTCTTTGCCGCCGATTCACTGCGCATTGCCATCTATGCAGACGCGGGCGCGATGGAGCCGTATATCACGAAGGCCGCCGACGCGGCGACTTCGGCGGGGATGGCGGTGTCGCGCCTCACGGCACAGGACATCGTGGCGGGCGTGCTCTCCGCGCAGGACGCGATCGTGTTTCCCGGCGGCACGGGGGGCGGGCTGGCGCGGTCGCTCGGCGCGGCGGCCAGCCCCATCGTCCGCGAGTTCGTGGCGGGCGGCGGCGGCGTCATCGGCATTTGCGCGGGCGGCTACTTGCTGTCGGATGGATACAGCGAGGACACGAATCGCCTGGAACTGATCAACGCGGGCCGCTGGGATTCCGACAACTGGGCGCGCGGCGAGGGCTTCGTGGAGATTCAGCCGACCGGGAGCGACGAGGCGAAGCCCCTGCGCATTCGATTCGAGAACGCACCCGTCTTTGTGCCGTCCAAGAAGGGGCTCGACCTGCCGCCCTATGTTTCGCTCGCCACCTTCAGGACCGACCTGACCGGCGAGCCCGTCAACCGCGAGTCCATTATCGGCAAGGACGCCATCATCGCCGCGCCCTACGGCAAGGGCCGCGTCGTACTGTTTGGGCCCCATCCCGAGCTGACGCCTGGACTCGAGCACAACTATCAGAATGCGCTGCGCTGGGTGGCGGGCGAAGGCGACGGGGTGATTTCCTGGCGGAGCGTCCTGGGAAGCGAGAAAGCGGGTACGAATTAGACAGCGTGGGCGGGGTCCACGCGCGGATGGCCAGTTCTATGGATTCATCAAATAGAGCGCCAGGGCGCCTTGGCGCGCCACCTCGCGCAGGTGCTGATTCCTGAACAGGAGAAGTTGCTCGTTCGAGAATGTCGCGTCCTCCGTCAGGATGGCTTCGACCCTTTGATTTGCCAGCCACGCCTTCAGAGAATCCGCGGTCTCGCCCGGTTCCTCGGTGATGATCCGAAGCACATTCTTTCCGTGGATGTTGAGCAGCGGGAGGAGCGGCGTCTCGGTGGCGGCGATCGGATAGACTGGCTCGGTCACCAGGACTCGCCCCCCTTTCTGGAGCTTCACTTCGTCGAGCGCGTCGATGATTGGCCAATCCGCGCGCGTCCGCCAATAGGCCTCAAAATCCGAGCGATTCAGATAGAGCCCCCAAGGGATCGGCCCCCTCGAAACGTAGTGGGGATGAATGCGCTCCGCCATGTGGGGGATGTGCCAGGCGCCGAACGAAACCAGGATCGCCGCCAGCAGGAGCGAATGCCATCGAGGAAGGCGCTTGGGAAAGTTGCCCGGGATTGAAAGGCCGATGCACACCGCGCCGACCAGCAGGTGGACGCCCGTCATGCCCAGGGCAAAGCGCCAGGCGGGGCTCAGCACCGAGAGCGGGAACCAGGCAATCCCCAAGGCGACCAGAAACTGCATATCCCGGCGTCGTCGCCTGCGCCCCCACGTCCACAGAAGGACGCCCACCAGAAAGCCGGATGTAAACCGGTAGGTATCCAGATAGTAGCTTGTCCTCAGGATGAGGATCGTCCTGTTGGCGAGGTCCATCCACCAATCGAATCCCAGCAGCGTGGGGCCCGCGAAGCCTCCGTAGGAGGCGAGAAAGTCCGCGGCAACCATCTGATAGGCCGGCGCCGTGTGAAACCAGTCCAGCGCGAAGGGGAAGAAGGGATTGTTGGTCAGATACAGACTCTTGGCAATCCACGGAATAACCGGAATCCAGATTCCGACCGCGAAGGCAACAGCCTCCCGAAGGGGGTATGTGATCCGGATGGGGAATCGCGCGCGGCACTGCTTCCACCCAAGCAGCAGAAACCCGACCACAACAAGCCCGGCCAGAAAAGAAACTGGAAGCCCGCTGATCTTGGTGCCACAGGCGCATCCTAGAAAAATTCCGGCCAGGAACAGGCACCTGGGGCGGTATCGATGCCCAAGCAGAAAGGACTTCGCGGCGACGACGGCGCCGAGGAATACGAACATCGCCATGCTCAGGTCCACGTGGGCCGACGGCGCGAACTCGATAATCTCCCGAGCCGAGAGCCACAGCCCGCCAACAATCCAGCCGAGTCCCGGCCGACCGGCGCGGCGCAGTTCCGTCACCATCACGGCGGCCATCGCAATGCAGCAGCAGACCTGGAACACCTTGGGCGGGATGAAATTCCAAGGAGCGATGGCGAGTCCCCAATAGCCCGTCATATCCCCCAGGAAATGGAAGTTTGGCGCCAGCGCGTAAGGCGTCTCAAACAGGCGGCCCTGAATCGAGTACTGCTTGGGCAGGGTGATGTGATATGCATAGGAATCAATCAGCAGCAGTGGGTTCCAGGCCAGCAGGAGCAACATCCCCGCGAGCCCGCAGAACACCAGGGCGCCCGCGATGTCGCCCGGTGTCGCCCTCGTGGATCGAATCGCGGCGAGCGAGGAAACCTCCCGTCGCAACTGCGCCACACCCACCAAGGCACACGGGACGATGACCACCCAGCAGACCGATCTGGTCAGGATCCCCGCGGCGGCTCCGGCCAGTCCCAGCGATCCCATCGCTCCGAATCCAAGGGCGAGCCGCCACGCGAGCCGCTCCGCTCGCGATGTGATCGGACGACATGCCGCCTCGACTCGGAACAGGACGAGTGCCATCGTCCCCAGTCCTAGCGCCATCAACAGTAGAAGAGCGCAATAAAGGATCGTCATCGTCGGCCTTTTGCTGGGTAAGCGCGGATGAAACGAATCACCTGCACGCTTCCACTTGGGTGAAGGCGATCAGCTTCGTCCCCACCCAGCGGTGCAAGCCCACCCTGAAGCGCGCGAGTGGGACATTACTACTGCGATGAACAGGCGCGACAAACCGGAGTCGTTTCCGCCGAAGCCCTACTGCACCTGCCACGCCTCTGCCTGTGGCGGCGGTGCGATGGCGGCATAGGCGGAGAAGCCGTTGCCGTTCCAGCTCCGCACCCGGAAAGAGCGCGGCGCGGGGCCCGCGGGTGCGTGGTAAATCGTCCGGATATTGCCGACGAAGCGGCCCAGCGGGTGGAAGTTCACGAAGTCGTAGGAGGCATCCAGCTCGAAGCCGTCGGGGTTGGCTCCGTTGCTGATCCACGTCACGGTCGAGACACCCTCCGGGCTGGTCAGCGCAAAGATCGAGAACGGCGTGGGCGGTGGGTCGTCGGTCTCCTGGCCGCCCGTCCAGCGCGTGGCGGCGTCGAAGAGTTCGAGGCCCGCGGGGGTCAGGAGCGTCATCTCCTGCGTGAACGTCTGGAGGAAGAAGCCGGTGCGGCGCGCGGGGGCGGCGATGCCGCCGCTCATCATGGCGCCGGTGCGATAGCCAAAGATGGTGGCCTTGGTGGGCTCGTTCTCGATGGTGGCGGCGATGGTTGCGTTGGCGTTGGGGATTCCCCATTGCAGGCGACCGGCGCTGGTGAACACGTCGAACGTCCCCGGGGGAAGGCCACCGGCGAGGGGGGAATTGCCCTCCACGATCGTCATGCGCGTCAGGTTGGGGATGAAGCCATAGTCCGTGTTGATCACCAGGCCCGTCATGCCAAACTCGTCGTAGTTGTAGTCCTCCGCGCAGAACACGGGAATGGTGACGTCGCGCCACTTGGTGCCGACGTTGTTGGAGGAGACCGACTCGGAAATGAAGATCAGCGCCATGCCGTTTGCGCTGGCGGTGTTTGCGCTGGCGGCGAGGATAGGGATAACGCGATAGCCCCATGTCTCCAGCCGGGCGGCGGTCGCCACGTCGCCGGGAATCAGCGGCAGGAACCCCACCACCATCAGGCAGTCGCGTGACGGAAAGCCGACGGAAATCTGAATCGGGAACGAATCCGTGGTGCTGGTATCGGCAGAGGTCGCCCGCGCGACCAGCGTATAGACACCGCGCCCGGGCGGTGTCCACGCGAGGGAGTAGGGCTCCGCGGAGTCGCTGCCGAGACCGCCGTCATTGGCGAGGAATTCGACGGAGAGCGTCCCACTCGAGGGGCCATCCACACGCGCCAGCAGCGTGATCGTGGAGGTCGTTGTCCAAGTGGAGTCGGCGAGGGGGGAGTCGATCGTGACAGCCGCGCCGGCGGGGGAGAAGAGGGAGAGAAGAATCGCAGCGAGAGCGAAAAGTGGGGCAAACGAGCTACGCGCGATAGCCATCATGGAAAACCCCTATGCGGATGCGATGCGGGGATGATCCCCGTGCCGGGGCGGGCGGAACCGCAAGGGGGATGTGGCTAGTATGCTCCGCGCCTCAGTGAACGCTCCACCCCGACGCGGTCGAACCATCGACTTCACGCCCCACGCGCAGGGCGTTGCCGAAGCTGGCGATCCAGACCTCGCCCGGGTCGAAGGGGTTCCACGCAACGCGCTTGGGCTCGCGGAAGGGGAAGCCCGCCACCTGGGTCAGTGTCGGCGTGGGGTCGGTTAGGTTGATGGTGTGCCAGAGGCCCTCGGCCTCCGTTGTCACATAGGCCCAGTTGGGCTTGGTCGGATGGATGCCGATGCTGGAGACGCGGTGGGACTCCCAGATGCGCGTCCAGTTCACGCCGCGATTCGTGGTGCGATAGAGCCCGCCCGCCTGATTGTTGGTGGAGAGCGGCCCGCCGTATCCGCTCCACACGCCGGCATACCATGTGTTCTGCGCCGCGTCGTGGGGATCGATGATCAGGTCCTTCACGTAGTAGGTCATGTTGGCGTGGCTGCGGTCGGCCCAGCTTGCGCCGTCGTTGTCGCTCACGAAGACGCCGGAGCTCTGCGTGAAGACATTGGTGCGCCGGGCGGAGTAGCTGACCGCGAGGGTGCCATCGTTCAGCACGCGGATGATGAAGGGGTGGCCCTCCGTGCGGGGGGGATTGGCCAACTTCGTCCACGTGGAGGATGCGCCCTGATCGATATTGTCGGAGACGTAGATACCACCCTCCACGCTGTCGATGACGCTGGCGTATAGACGCGTCGGGTTGTTCGGATCCAGCGCCACGTCGATCACCGGATTGTTGAAATCACGGAGCAACTGCCACGTGGCGCCCTTGTTGGTGGTGAAGTTCACCTGCCCGTCCCCGCCATTGAGGCGCGCGTCGGTCAGGTAGGTCGTCTGATAGATGTCGTGAACGGTGGACGACGCCATGTATCCCACGCCGGTCGTTGGATGCACAACGGTCTGGTAGGAAGTGTTCTGCGTGTGGCCCGTATATCCAAAGCTCCAAGAGGCGCCGCCGTCGGTGCTGCGGATGCCGCGTATATCCGTGCTGTTTCCCCACAGGATGTTGGAGTCGAACCAAGTGAGGTTCCACACGGAGGTGTCCTCCAGTCCGATGCCGCGATAGTCGCGGCCCGGTGGAGTGTCGGCGTTGGGCGGGTTCTGGTCGGCGGGATTTACATAGGCCTGGCGCCACGTGCCGCCGCCGTCGGTGGAAAGGTGCACAAAGCCATAGCCGCTGAACGCGACAAACTGGGGATTATTGGGGGCCACGGCGAAACCCACGGGCCCGCCGTCATAGAACCATCCGCGGTCGCCGCCGTCTCCGCCCCAGCCGGTCGCGGTGTTGGCGTTGTTGGCATCGGTGAACACACTGCCCCAGTTGGCGCCGCCATTGGTCGTCTTGAAGATCATGGGAAGCTCCCCCACGCTTCCGCGCTGACCGCTGACAAAGGCCGTGTCGATGTCGTTCACGGCACAGGCGATCAGCGCCAGGCCGTCCTGGGGATCGGTGGGAAGACCGGCGGTGCGCAGCGTCCAGCTCGCCGCGCCAAGGTCGAGCGTATAGACATCCTGATGCTGCCAGAAGATGTCCTCGATCAACATGCCGCCATAGGTGTTCTCCGCCGTGGCCGTGGCGAAGAGCCGGGCTGTGCCGCCTTCTCTCGCGCCGCACATCGAGAGGATTCGCCGCCCCGCCGGGATTCCTGCCACTGCCGATGCGGGAAACGTCGCCCCCGAATCCGTCGAGTGCAGCAGCCCCGCGTTGCAGCCGACATAGATATCCGCGCCGTCCCAGAACACCCCGCCGACATAGAGGCCATTGCCGTCGTTGGCGAAGCTGAACCGCTGCTGAAAGGAGGCGCCGCCATCGGTCGAGATATACAGCGCGTTGTAGCTCGCCACCAGCAGGCGGGTCGCGCTCGTGGGGTCCACCCACATGCCAAAGGCCTCGCCATCGGTCGGCTCCGCCGCCAGCGGCGTCCACGTGACGCCGCCATCGGTGCTCTTCGTCGGGCGGACCAAGTCCACGCCGTCGATCACCGTATAGTCCATGCAGAAGGCGATTAGGGGGTCGCTGGTGTACTGCACCATGGCCAGCCGGTTCCCCTGAATCTCGGTAAAGGGGACCACGTCATAGGAGGCGCCCTGGTTCGTGCTGCGGAACAGCGCGCTCATGTCCGTCGCGATGGTGAACACGCTGGCATTGTGCGGACTAAAGCTCGGCGCAAACAGGGCTCCACCCCCGCCAATTCCACGCGACTCCCAAGCCGCGGGCTGGGCCCCCGCGATGGCGACCATCGCAACCGATGCACACACTAGGAGGGACTTCATGGGGCGGTGACTCCGTGGAAAGTTATCATGGAGAGGGTGGAGGGATTGATAGATATACATCTATACGACAGACGCCGGTGCGGAAAGAGACCTGAATCGAAGACGCTCAGAAGCTCCCCACCCGGGCCCGAAGGGGGCAATGGGGATGCGATCATCCGGTTCAATTCACACGCCGCGAATGGCGGCAGGCTGGGAAACGGCTGAGTTTGCGCATCGCGATTGCTGAGAATCGCGGGCCAACAGGCGGTGCCCCCGCGGGCATCGGCGCGGAGCACGGCAGCCCGGGTTCCGCGTGGCCGCGTCTGCCTAGCGCGCGGGGCGAGACGCCCACGCTCCTCTTTTACGGCGTTCCCAATCGTGAAAGGGCATTCAAGAACGACTCTCTTGGCGCGATTGCGCATTGCCCTCGCGAGCGCCGGGGGAGAAGAAGGCACTATGGAACCCGACGAGCAGCCTTTTCCCGCTTGGCTGGCGCGCCGCGACCCGATCGTGGCGGGGGCGGGGGAGAATGGCGTTTACCAAGCATTCGCGCGGCGGAGGCTTGGGCGGGCGGCGCGGACAGCGATGGGTCGTTTCCTCCTCCGCGCTGAGGGCACGTTCTCGGTTCTGCGCTGGGTTGTGCTCGCTGCGGCGATGCTCATGGCGCTCGATTACCCGAGGGTTGTCCGGTTTGTCGTGGCGGAGACCGGAATCCCGCAGCCCCTTGCCACCATGATGCTCTGCTTCACGTTCACACTCCCCCTGATATGGGGACTCATTCCTCTCTCTCGCTCAAACCATTTCGAGGCCCGCCGCGTGTTCCGCAAGGCGTACAGCGATCCGCGGATGTCGATGGACTTCTATATGGGCGGGGTGCGCGGCGGTGACATCCTTGCGGCGATCTATCTGGAGGACCACCGCGTGATGCTACGGAGTATCGCGCCCCTCCCCGTGGTGCTGGGATTTGGGCTGATGTTGATGCTCGTGCGGATTCTGGAGCTGGGGCTGGGCGAATCCGTCTTTCTTGGCGCGATAATCCTGCTCCTTGTCGCGGAGACCAGCTTGGCGATCCCCGATTGCCTGGGCAACCTCCTGGCGGAGCAGTCCCTCAAGCCGCGAATCCGATTCTGGCGGTCGCGGTCGATCACACGGCACTTTTCCAGTATCGTGCGGGACCTCATTCGCGGAACACTCATGATGGGGCTCGTGCTCTTGGCGTTGGTTGGAGTCGTTGCGGTTGTGGAGTTCCTGAACTGGCTTGGGCGTCCGCCAGCGGCATACGGCTGGCTTGTGGACTATCTCCACGCGAAGCGATTCTATTTCCTTTGGCTGGCCATCGTGCTCCTGTTGCTCGCCACCACGGCATTCCTCCGCCGATGGGAACGCCGCCGCTCCGCGCGACGAATTCCGGAGCTCCTCGCAGAGGGAACCGCCGCCTTCGACGGCTACATCCGCCGGACGCTGGAGGGGGATCCCGATTGGGAACGCCAGCCCAACGACCCACCCCCGCCGATTCCGCAGACCGGAAAGACGCAGGACGCGGTGGCGGCAGTACTGGCAAAAAGGGAACAGCGGTAAAGGCGGGAACAACGGGAACGGCGGAAGAGAAGCTATGGCAGCTTCCCGATTTCCACGGACGGGTGTCTCAATCGGGAGGCGTTACAAGTAGAACGGCATCCACCACAGAGCACACAGAGAACGGAACTGAGGGTAGCGGGCTGTGGTCTCAGGATATTTGCGAGAGGAGAATGTATGGACTCGTCTGTACATGCATATATATAATCGCCGCGGAATGGCCCGGTGCTCTCGGTGGTGAATGCCGTTTGGCGTGTGCCGAATAGGGCCAGGAAAAACCAGAAACGTTGCCAGTCGCCTTCCCTCTGTTACTCCGCCTTTCCCGCCGTTTCCCCTTTTCCCTGCCGTTCCCTGTCGTTCGCTGCTTGTCCATGCCTTTCCGCCGCTACCACCTTCATCGTCCTCACGATTTTGCCGCGCCATTCGCCTGCGATTTCAATTTCCGTATAGACGGGGAAGCTGTTGGTGACGGTGCTCATGGACGGGTTGAAGAAGACGGCGCGTTGCAGGGTGGAGAGGTCGGGCGACGGATCGAAGAAGGTGAAGGAGTTGGTCTCCGGCGTTTTGCGGACGATCCAGACCCGGGGCTGGCCGGGGAGGTAGAAGGCGAGGATGGACGCCGTGCGCGCATCGCGGGCGACGAGGGTGGTTCCGGGCGCGATATGCGGCGCGATCCCGGCGGAGAGCGAGCGCCAGCCGACCACTTCGTAGAGCTTCTTTCCCTTCACGCCGGCAAGGCGGGCCAGCTCTGGCGTGAAGCACACCAGCACGGATAAGAATGCGACGATCGCCGCTGCCCATGTCGCGAGCCTCAGCCTCCGCGCGGGGGCGCCTTCCATGAGGACCCACCACACGGTCGCGAGAGCCAGCGGCTGATAGGCGAGGATCGGCCAGTTCATCTCCACCTTCTTGCGCGCCGCGCTGAACAGGAAGAACGCGAGGTGGAACCCGCCGAGGGCCACCGCCATGCGGACGCCACTGGCGGTGGACTTCCATCGGCGCATAACCAGCGCGAGCATCGGCGCCGTCAGGAGCCAGTAGAACGGCGTCCACGCGATGATCTGCCCGCCGATCAACTCGGCGAGGTTGGCGAGGATCTCGGGCTTTTCCGCCTCGCCGAGCCCCTGGTTAAGCTGGAATCCGAAGGACGCCCAATCGTGCTGCACGTTCCAGGCGAGCACGGGTGAGAACACCGCCATCGCCGCCGCCACGCCCATCCACGGCCACGGCGTCAGCAACTCGCGCCGACCCCGCGCCGTCGCCACCAGCAACACTCCAAACGGCGGCACCAGCAGGACGGCTGTATATTTCGAGAGGAACGCCAGCCCCAGGACGATGCCGAAGGGAACCCACAGCCACCGCCGCGGCGGGGCCGCGCCGTCGATGGCCTCGCTGAAGATCGCCAGCGCCAGCGCCACCGCGCAGGCCCCGAAGAACAGCAGCGGCGTGTCGGGGGTCATGATGGTGCCGGAGATGGCCGAGAGCGGCGACACCAGCCACAGCATCGCCGCGCCATAGCCCACGCGCGGATCGGGCGACACCCAGCGGCCTGCCGCCGCGATCACCACCGGGGTCGCCAGCGCCAGCAGCACCCCTACGATGCGCACGCCGAGCTCGGTCTCTCCGAAAATCAACGTCCCCGCCCGGATCATCCACGCCACCATCGGAGGATGGTCGAAGTAGGAAAGCGACAGGTTGCGCGACCAGACCCAGTACACGGCCTCGTCGGGCGCCAGCTCCCTCAGCGGCAGCCACACGATCCGCCACACGGCCACGATGGCCAGCGTCAGCAGGAATCCGCGCCGCGTCAGGAAGAAGGCCGGGTCGATCATGGAAGGGAGCAAACCGCCACGGGACGAACGGACGCAAGAACGGCCTGACGTCGAATCGGCGGTGGCGTCATAACTCTCCGGGATATTCGCCTTGAGATTCCCGCCCCTGGGGCGAGGTTGGTCCAACGACTCCGCCGTGGATAGGTACTTCGTCCGATGCGTCATTTGTCTCTTCCCGTCCTCACCGCGTTTACACTGCTCGCTGCTTCTGCAAGCGCGGCCAAGCAGCCCAACATCGTATGGATCTTCAGCGACGACCACGCATGGCAGGCGGTCAGCGCCTATTCCGGCGACCTGATCGATACGCCCAACATCGACCGCCTCGCGCGGGAGGGGATGCTGTTCCAGCGGTGCCTTGTCCCGAATCCGATCTGCGGCCCGTCGCGGGCCAGCGTGCTCACGGGAAAGTATTCCCACGGCAACGGGCTGTATCGGAACGGCAGCGGCGATTTCGACGGCACTCAGTGGACGTTTCCCCAGGCGCTACAAGGTGCGGGCTACCAGACGGCGCTCATCGGCAAGTGGCACCTGGGGGAAGGGACGGCGCCCACGGGATTCGATTATTCCAACGTGCTGATCGGCCAGGGGCCCTACTACAATCCCAAGATGCTGACCGACGCCGACGGCGACGGCACCCGGGAAGAGGTTCAGCATCACGGATATACAACGGACCTTCTCACCGAAATGGCGATCGACTGGATCGGTGGTCGCAAGGATGCGGAGAAGCCCTTCATGCTGATGATGCAGCACAAGGCGCCGCATCGCCCGTGGATGCCTGCGCCGCGGCATTTCGACGCGCTGGAGAATGTGACGATTCCCGAGCCGCCGACACTCTTTGCCAACTACGACGGCATGCCCCGCGCCGCGCGACTGGCCGACATGACCATCGCCCACACAATGACGGCGCGCGACCTGAAGCTGGAGGCGATGCCCGGCCTCGACGACGAGCAGCGCGCCGTGTGGGACGCGGCCTATGGCCCGCGCAACGCCGCCTTTCGCGCGGCGGAGCTTACGGGCGACGACCTGACGCGGTGGAAGTACCAGCGCTACATCAAGGACTACCTGCGCTGTGTCATGGCCGTGGACGAAAGCGTTGGGCGCGTGCTGGACTATCTGGAGGCCAACGGCCTCGCGGAGAACACCATCGTTGTCTATGCGTCGGACCAGGGATTCTACCTCGGCGAGAATGGATGGTTCGACAAGCGGTGGATTTACGACGTGTCGATGCGGACGCCATTCCTCGTCCGCTGGCCCGGCCACATCGCGCCGGGTTCGGAGTGCAGGGATCTGGTCTCGGTGATCGACGTGGCGCCGACGCTCTGCGAGGTCGCGGGCGCGCCGATCCCGGCGGGAACACACGGGCGCTCGATGGTGCCGCTGATGGAGGGGACAACGCCGGAGGATTGGCGCAAGTCCTTCTACTTCCACTACTACGAGTACCCCGGCTGGCACGCGGTGCGTAAGCACTATGGCGTGGTGGAGGACCGATACAAGCTGGTGCATTTCTACGAGGAGGACATGCGCGAGTGGCAACTGGTGGATACCGTGGCAGACCCGCTCGAGCAGAAGAACCTCCACGACGACCCCGCCTATGCCGAAATCGCCGCGGGGCTGCACGCGGAACTCGACCGCCTAAGGGAGGAGCTCGCGATTCCCGAGGTCGATCCGCCGGAGACGTATCCACAGGGGGATCCGTATCGGTAAGGCGTGTCTATACACTTTGGGAATTCCGAGAACTCCACATGCATAGAGCGGTTCTCGAAAGTCTTGTCGCGATGGAGGACGCCGTAAAAGAGTATCGTGGGCATCTTGCCCGCGTGTGGGGGCGACGGGGCTCGGGCGAGACGCCCAAGCTACGTTGGAATACGACAGGACTTTCGAGAGTC
>JBBQYG010000076.1:0-17561 GCA_038208905.1 Candidatus Sumerlaeia bacterium
GTATTGTGGGGGTGTTGTTGGGGGGGGGGGGGGGGGGTTTTTTTGGGGGGGGGGGGGGGGGAATGTTCGGAGATCAAGATATCTCAATCATTCGCAAGCGCGCCGTCCACTTCGTCGCGCCAAGAGTCCTCCATGAGCATCTTGAACCGGAGCTTCACGTCATCGACGCCAAGCTCCAACTCGCCCGCGCGCACCGTTCCTGCGGAGTGCGCCGTCAGTAGTTCGAAGAGCTTCCGCTTCTTCGCCTCATCGGTGTGTCCCGCGAACTCGTGCGGCCACCAAGTACTGGGAACAGTCTTCCCGCCCCGATTGAGGGCGTGGCGGTATCGCTTAAAGCTCGGAACCTTAGCTTCGCCGTCCTTTCCCCACCATATCAAACCATCCGAGATAGGCCTCCTTTGTTCATCGGGGGAATAAGCCCAGACGCGAGTCCGCTTCGGCCATACCTCCTCACCCGATTTTGGATGGATGATCGGGTAGTAGAGGTTCGGGCGCTCCTCTGCCGTCTTGTTGCAGGTATAATCGGAGAGCCGGAAGACCCCGTCTTTATCCTCCAGCCGGTAATTCGAGTCGTTCTCATCGGTCCGTTCAAGCAGACCGCGCGAGAACTCGTCGCTCTTCCGATACACGATCACATGGTCGAACATCGGGGAGAAGCCCAGCGCGTCGTTGGCTGTGGCGTACTTCTTCTGCCATGCAATCTGCGCGTAGAAGGAACCCTCCTTGCAGAAAATCTCGTCCATCATGCAGCGCATTCGGTGCTGCTCGTTGTCGTCGAGCGTTACGAAAATCACCCCGTCTTCCGCCAGCAACTCCCGCATCAACTTCAGCCTCGGCCACATCATGCAGAGCCATTTGTCGTGGCGTTCGAGGTCTTCCTTGTCCACAGGGCTGGCCTGCTTCAGCCGCTCCTTCATCAACGGGCTGTTCACGGCGTCGTTGTAGCACCACTTCTCGTTCCCCGTGTTGTAGGGCGGGTCGATGAAGATGCAGTCGATCTTGCCCGCGTGGGTGGGGAGGAGCGCCTTGAGGGCGTGCAGGTTGTCCCCGTGGATGACCAGGTTGTCGTCGAGCGAGGGTTTGCCCCCCTTGGCCGGAAGCGACTTCGCGGCGTCCACTTCCAGCTACCGGAACGGCACCGTCAGGTGGTGGGCGTAGACGAACTGCTTCCCCTTGAAATCGAGCGTAGGCACCGCAGAATCCCCCTCTAAGCCTTGAATTGCCATTCATGTTGGCCGATCTGTACCCCGACCGCAAGCGGATGAGCCGCGGGGCGGAAAAAACTGTCCGCACCATCCCCCCTTGCCCCCCCAACCGCCCCGGTTTCCCCTCCTCGCGACACCGCCTCCCGGAAGCCCCGCCCTCCCATGATCGACGGAAAGAAGGTCATCGTTGTGTTTCCCGCGTACAACGCGGAGAAGACTCTGGCGCGGACGCATCGGGAGATCGATTTTGGGGTGGTGGACGAGGTGATCCTGGTGGACGACGCGTCGCGGGACAATACGGCGGCGTTGGCGCGGAAGCTGGGCATCCGGACGATCGTGCATCGCAAGAACAAGGGCTATGGCGGGAACCAGAAGACGTGCTATCACGAGGCGCTGACCCGCGGGGCCGATATCGTGGTGATGGTACATCCCGACTATCAGTATTCCCCGCGCCTGATCCCCGCGATGGCGGCGATGATCGCGAGTGGGCACTATGACGCGATCCTGGGGTCGAGGATCCTGGGGCGGACGGCGCTCCGGGGTGGCATGCCCGTCTATAAGTATATCTTCAATCGTTTCCTGACGCTCGCCCAGAACCTGCTGATGGGCCAGAAGCTCTCCGAGTACCACACGGGCTATCGGGCGTTCAGCCGGGAGCTGCTGGAGGCGCTGGATTTCGACCAGTTCGACGACGATTTCATCTTCGACAACCAGATGCTGGCGCAGCTCCTCTATTTCCAGTGGCGCATTGGCGAGCTGAGTTGCCCGACGCGGTACTTCGCGGAGGCGTCGAGCATCAACTTCCGGAGGAGCTGCACCTACGGCATCGGCGTGATCGCGACATCGTGGGACTGCGCGCTGGCGAGGCTAGGGTTCCGGTTCAGCAAGCTGTTCCCCGCGCGCATCCCCGGGCGGAGTCGCGGTCCGGGGACGACCGAGTGAGCCGGAAAACCGTTGATCGCGCGTGCTGGTGCGGGGCCGGCGAGGCGCGGGTGGTGGCGGCGATCCAGTGCGAGGGGGACGACCGGTTCCGGCTGGCGCGGTGCGCGGGGTGCGGCGTCTATACACTGGTCCCGATGCCGACACCCGGGCAGCTATCGCGCTATTACGCGGAGGAGTACTATGGGGCCACGCGGCGAAAGTTCGTGGGTCCGCTCGCGGATCTTGTGGAGTGGTTCCAGCAGGGCCGCGCGCGCATGGTCTCGGCGCGCCTGGCGCCCGACGCGCGGGTGCTGGACGTGGGATGTGGGAACGGCGGCTTCCTCCTGGGGATGAAGGCCCGCGGCTTTCGCGCGGAGGGGACTGAGTGGACCCCCGAGAGTGCCCGCCGCATTCCCGCCGAGGCGGGTATCCCGGTGCATGTTGGCGACTTGCTGGAGATCGACCTGGCGGAAGGCTCCTTCGACGCGATCACGCTCTGGCATGTGTTCGAGCATCTGGCGCAGCCCGCCGAGACGCTGGAGAAGATCCATCGTCTGCTAAAGCCGGAGGGGTTGCTTTTCCTCTCGATGCCCAACCACGAGAGCTGGCAGGCGGAGCGCCACGGTCGCCACTGGTTCCACCTGGATCCGCCGCGTCACCTGCACGGGTTTGGGGTGCGGTCGCTGGAGGGCCTGCTGTCGTCGCGCGAGTTTTCAGTGCTCCATCGGCACACCTGGTCGCTGGAGCAGAATCCCTACGGCTGGCTCCAGAGCTTCCTGAACGCGAGCGGCTTCCCGCGCGACCGCGCCTACGCGGCGCTAAAGGGAACGGCGCACAATTCGGGAACGCGGCTGCTGGACCTGGCGCTGGTTTTTCTGCTGGCGGGGCCGTCTGTGGTGCTTTCGGTGATCGAGTCACTGGCGGGGCGCGGCGGAACCATGACCTTTGTCGCGCGGCGGCGGGGATAAAAATCGCGGGAGGGCCCAACCTTCCCTCCCCCTCGATCACTCTGATGGTTGGCTGGTCCGAAACTGGCCTCAATTTTTTCGCAGAAACCGCATACGCAAGGTCTCCAAGCTCATGAGCGCACCCCCCGACCGCCGCACGTTCGCCGTATCGGATGACCGCCGGGCGGTGTTGCGCCCCATCGTGGAGCGCTTCGGCCTCGATCCCGACCGTGTCAATTGGGAGCGCCTCAACCGTGCATTCCTGCATCGCAGCCATCGCACCGAGGCGAATCTGGACGAGGACAACGAGCGGCTGGAGTTCCTGGGCGATAGCGTGATTGGCCTCGCGTGCACGGAGTACCTCCTGCGCGAGAATCCCGCCAGCGACGAGGGCGGTCTCAGCAAGGTACGCGCGGCACTCGTCAGCCGCGCCATCCTGGGCCGCGTGGGTGAGGACCTTGGCCTCGGGGGATTGCTCCTCCTCGGCACCGGCGAGGATCGCAGCGGCGGGCGACAGCGCGCCTCGACACTCGGCTCAACGCTCGAGGCCGTGTGCGGCGCCTTCCATCTCGATTTTCCGTGGGAGGAACTGCGCCAGGTCATCTGGCGCGTGGTGATCGTCCCCGCGCTGGCCCACAACGAAGGCGCCGTCCTGGTCGATCACAAGTCGGCCTTGCAGGAGCACGTTCAGGCGGAGCTCCAACGCGCCCCCGAATACCGCGTCGTCGGCGAGACTGGTCCCGACCACGCCAAGATCTTCCACGTCGAGGTCGCCATCGACGGCCGCGTTCTCGGACGCGGCGAAGGCCCCCGCAAGCAGGTCGCAGAAAACGAGGCGGCCCGGGACGCGCTCAAAAAACTGAAGGGATGAGGGCTGAGGTAGGAGGATTGAACTGCAACGCCGAAGGCATCACCGGTAGTTGCCGTTCATCCCTCATCCCTCCTGCCTCATCATTGCCGTTCACACTCCCACGCGCGAGCCGGTGAACTGCTCCGTGGGGATGTCGGCCACGGCGGCGCCGGTGGTGGGCTTTTCTGGGTCGAGGGTGAATTCCTTCAGGCGCTTGAGGGTTGAGTGGATCATCTCCACCTTCTCCCGGTGATGCTGGAACGACGACTTCAGGCTGAACACGATCAGGTCCTTGATCTCGTTCAGGGTGAAGCCCAACTCCGTGTGGGCCTTCAGCAGTTCGTCCGTCACCGTTGTGCCGCTCATAAGGCGGTTGTCGGTGCAGATGCAGCACCGCAGCCCAAAGTCATAGTACATGCGCAGCGGATGAAAGCTGATGTCGCGGACAGCGCCGGTCTGGACGTTGCTTGTGAGGTTGATCTCCAGGGGAATCCGGTGATCGCAGCAGTAGTTGAGCAGATCGCCATCCTCCTTCAGCCGGACGGCGTGGCCCAGGCGGTGGGCGCCGCAATCGTGGAGGGCCTGGCTGATGGACTCGGGTCCGTATGCCTCGCCCGCGTGGATCGTGATGTTGACGTTGTTCTTCAGGATCAGCTCGAAGGCGTCCTTATGCCGGCTGGCGGGATAGCTCGCCTCTGCGCCGGCCAGGTCGAAGCCGACGACGCCGCGGTGCTTGTACATCACGCAAAGCTCCGCCATCTGAAGCGTGAACTTTGGGTCGGCGTTCCTCATGCCACAGATGATCAGGCCCCACTTCACGCCAAACTCGCGCTCGCCGGCTGCCATGCCATCCAGCACCGCGTCCACGATCTCCGTCAGGCGCATTCCAAGGCGCTGGTGGAGGATCGGCGCATAGCGCACTTCGATGTAGATGATGTTCTCCGCCGCGGCGTCCTCGATCAACTCATAGGCGATGCGCTTCAGCGCGTCGGAGTCCTGCATCACGCTCAGCGTGATGTCGAACGCCTTGAGGTAGTTCACCAGATTGGCGGCGTTGTCCTGAACCAGCAGCTTGCGCAGCTCCGCGGGATCATCCACGGGAAGGCGCACCTTGCGGTCTCGCGCCAATTCGATGATGGTCTCGATCCGCAGCGAGCCGTCGAGATGGCAGTGGAGTTCCGCCTTGGGTAGCTGGAGGAGGAGGTCCCTGTCTATGCGTGCTTGTCGGGTCATGTTCGATTTCGCCTTTCTGAACTTGGAGAGCAAACCCCGGGGCCGGGCGCCATGTCCAGCGGGAAAAGACATCGAATCGGCGGGATCGGCGCCGAGCGCCTTAGTCGGAAGCCTCTGGCGGCTGCTTCAGAAAGAGGAAGAACTCGATGTTTCCATCGCCCCCCGCTATAGGTGACTCGCAGCGGCCCAGCACCGCCAGCCCAGCATCGAGCGCGGCGTTGGAGAGCGATTCCACGACCTGCTCGCGCATGGCTGGGTCCTCCACCACGCCGCCGCGGGGCAAGTTCTCGCGCCCCACTTCGAACTGTGGCTTCACCAGTGTGATCGCGCGGCCTCCAGGCCTGAGCAGACGGCGAATCACCGGATACGCGCGGCGAAGGGAGATGAAACTGAGGTCCGCGACCATCAGGTCGATTGGCTCTGGGAAATCGGCGGGTGAGAGGTCGTCCAGATGCGTGCGCTCTCGGGAGACGACGCGGGGATCGAGGAGCAGTTTCTGGTGAAGCTGCCCCCTTCCCACGTCGATGGAATAGACGCGCACCGCCCCGCGCTGGATGAGGCAGTCGGTGAAGCCCCCCGTGCTCGCGCCCAGGTCGATGGCGGTCGCCCCTGCGGGATCATGAGCGAAGTGGTCCAGCGCCCCCGCCAGCTTGAGCCCGCCGCGAGAGACGTAGGGACAATCGGCCCCGCGAACGGTGATGGTGGTTTCCTCGTCGATTGCGCGGCCGGGCTTGTCGAGGCATTCCGAATCCGTATAGACAAGGCCCGCGCGGATAAGGCGCTGGGCCCGTTCGCGGGACTCGGCGAGGCCGCGCTCCACCAGGAGGACGTCGATGCGCTTCTTCGTCACGATTCGTCCTCGCCGGCGATGGGGAGCTCCACCGTGACCACCGCGCCGCCATCGGGGTGCCCCGCGATGCGGATCGAGCCGCTGTGGGCCTCCACGATGCGCCGCGTAATCGCGAGGCCAAGACCAGTTCCCTTGCTTCGCCGCGTATAGAAAGGTTCGAAGGCGCGGTCCGCATCCTGCGGCGACAGACCCGGTCCGTTGTCGCGAATCTCCAAGCGCACGGGCGGGCGCGGCCCAGCCCCGCGGGCAACGCGAATGACGACGCGCCGCTCGCCGCCACCGTGTTCCTCCAGCACCTGCTTCGCGTTCATCAGGATATTGATAAGCGCCTGCTTGAGCTGTACCGCGTCGCCCATCGCCGGCGGGGGAGCGGATGGCACCAGAACCTCTGCGACGATGGCGCCCTCCGCGTGATCGTGAAACACGAAGGAGGCAGTCTCCCGCGCCAGCGCCGCCATGTCGATGCGCTCGAATTGCTTCACCTGTGGATTCGTCAGGTCCAACATGCGGCGGACGATTTCCTGGCAGCGGTCGGCCTCGCGGCGTATGATCTCGAAATCCTCCCGCATCGGATCGTCGGGCTTGGTGGCGCGCTCAAGGTACTCCGCATAGGCCTTGATGATGCCGATGGGGTTGTTGATCTCGTGGGCCACGCCAGCAGAAATCTCACCGAGCGACGCCAGCGACTCGCCCTTCAGCAACCGCTCGCGCGCGCGGAGCGATTCCTCCTTCTGCGCGTTCACCAGGCCCACGAAGCCCTGCGTCAGCAGCATCAGCCCCCACATCAGCGCCAGCCGCTGGGCCATCGCGGGGACTTGCAGGACCGGCGCGGTGGCGATCTCCTGCCAGGCCGCGCCCACGAACAGAAGCGACGCTACAAGGAATCCGAACAGGTTCTCCTCCCGCGTCCGAAAGAGGGCGAATCCGCGGAGGATCAAGAGGACATAGAGAAGGAAGTACTCGCTGATTCCCGGCAGCGCCGGCTCTATCGCGCGATCCATGTTGTCGATGATGATCAGGATCGTCACAAACAGCGCATCGACAATGAACGACCCGAGGACAAACGGGCGCACCTGGCGCGGCGTGATTCGGTCGCGGGCAAAGAAGTAGTGCTCCGCTGCCAGCGAGCCCAGGAAGAAAATCGCCAGGCCGAAAACTTCGGGGCCCGGCGGCGTCCACCCGCGCAGCCAGACCCAGTGAACCCCACACAGGGCAAACGCCACCCACTTCAGGGGAAGGATGGCGCGCCGCTCCACGTCGCCCAGCCAGGCGACCTGATCGCGTTCGACTCCACCTAGAGGCTTTTGGTTCACAGGCGCATTTCCCGGGCAGCGCGAGCTGAGCCGCCCGCGCTGAATGCGAGAGAAGGCAACGGGAATCGCCACCGGCGCAAGGAGCGCGACGGCCAATCCCGAATCCTGTTGACGATGGCGCCCTCGCAAGTGCTTGCATCCGAAAGATGCACAACGAGCTACAATCGACTAGGTTGGCGAGTGCCGAGCCACTCGGCCGTTGCTCCGCCGCAAGGAGGGTTCCACCCATGCAGCGTTTTTTTCTGGCGCCGATGCACCGTCTGGCCACGGCACTGGCTCTTTTCGCAAGTTTGCTTATCCCGGTCGTCGCGCCCGCCCAGTTCGAGGGTTTTGGCTTCCGAATCTATAAGGTCGAGTCCGGCCTGTACCCATTCGTGCAGGTTTACTTCCGCACCTTCGACCAGAACTTGCGCCCGCTGGTGAATCTCAACGAGCTTAATGTCGGCGTCATGGTGCGCGGGCGAGCCTATGATCCCACCAAGTTCCAGTACATGGTCCAGAGCATCCAGAACCGGCAGGAAGCCGTCCGGTCTGTCCTCGTCATCGACTGTAGCAAGACCATGGAGGGCGAGCCCTTCGCCGAGGCGCTGCGCGCCGCCGCGCGCTACGTCGACAGCAAGCGCCCCCAGGACCAGATCGCCATCCTCGCCATCGTGGACAACGAACGCGGCTACGAGAGGGTGTCGCCTTTCGAGCGCGATCCCGCCGCCCTCGCACGGCGCCTCGCCGATATGAAGGCCGACGGCCTCAAGAGCCGCATTTATGATTCCGTCGCGGCGGCCATGCAGATGTGCGCCACGACCTCCCAGGGCGGCGCCACCACAGCCGAGGCGGAGTACATTATTTCCAACAGCATCGTGCTTATTTCCGACGGCAACGACGAGGGCAGCTCTCTTTCCCGCGAGGAGCTCAACAACCGCATTACCAACCTTCGCGTCCCCGTTCCCGTCTTCTCGCTCGGCTATACCCAGGTGAATCCCGTTCACCTCTCGAATCTCGAATCGCTGAGCCTGAACTCCTTCGGCCAGTACTTTCCGGTCGGCGCCGACACGAAGGAATTGCAGCGGGTTGTCGAGGACATCCAGCGCAACATCCTGATGAACGACTACGTGCTGACCTTTCGGTCCTACATCCCGGTGGACGGGCAGGAGCACCGCCTCAAGCTCGCCATCGAGTATCCCAAGGGGAGCGGCAAGATTACTTATCAGGGGGCCGAGTTCGAGGCCCTCATGCCGCCGCCGCTCAAGCCGGTGGTGGACGCGATGACGGCACTGGACGGGAAGCTGAAGCAACTCCCCAACGCGGACCCATCGCTTCCCCCGGGGCCCCTCGTCAAGTTCCTCCCCAAGGACTCCAGTGCCCGCGAGGACAAGAAATAGCACCCGATGCAAACTCCCGCTCGCGCCGCGCAGTCTGTAATGTCCGAATGGAAGCATCACCCCACGTATCGCACCCCCCCCGGCCCCGGCTCCCCCTCACGCGGGGAACAGCCCCGGGCAAGTCCGAAAGGAAATCTCAAGATGGCTCAACGACTATCGATCTTTGTCTGGGTACTCGCTCTGGCGCTCCTCGTATCGCTGGCGCCCTCCGCGGCGCGGGCCCAGAATCAGGGCGTCACCGGATACGGCTTCAAGATTTACCGTGTTGATTCGTCGCTATATCCCTTCACTCAGGTCTATTTCCGCACCTTCGACCAGAATATGGATCCCCTGATCAACCTGACCGAGCTCAACTTCGGGCTCATGGTGGCGGGGCGCTCCTATGATCCGCTCAAACTCCAGTACACGATCCAGACACTTCAGAACCGGCAGGAGGCGTTCCGCTCCGTCCTCGTCATCGATTGTAGCAAGACGATGGAGGGCGAGCCGTTTGGCTATGCCCTGCGCGCCGCCGCCCGCTACGTGGACAGCAAGCGCCCTCAGGACGAGGTCGCGATCCTTGCCATCAAGGACACGGCCACTGGCTGGGAAGTTGTTTCCGAGTTCGAAAAGGACGGCGGCGCCCTTGCGCGCCGCATTGCCGACATGCGCCCGGACGGATTGAGCACGCGTCTCTATGATTCCGTCGCCGCCGCCATCGCCATGTGCGGCACGTCGTCCCAGGGCGGTGCCACAAGCCTGCACGCCAACCTGATCGTCTCCAACTCCATCGTCGTCATCTCCGACGGATTCGACGAGGGGAGCGCGCTCAGCCGCGAAGAACTCAACAACCGCATCACCAACCTTGCGATCCCCATCCCGATCTATTCCTTCGGCTATACACAGATTAATCCGTCCCACCTCGTGAATCTGGAATCGCTCAGCAAGAATTCGCTGGGCCGCTACTACGATGTACGCACCGACGGCACGGCCCTCCAGAGGAAGGTCGAGGACATCCAGCGCAACATCCTCCAGGGCGACTATGTCATCACCTTCCGCGCGTACATTCCGGTGGACGGCGCCAAGCACGACTTCATGGTCGGCGTCGAGTATCCGCGCGGCAGCGGCAAGATCACCTATCAGTCCGCCCAGTTCTCCGCCATCCAGCCGCCGCCGCTTCCGCCGATCCGCGATGCGATGGTCAAGCTCAACGGCAAGCTGAAGCCCATCCCCGACGGCAACCCCTACCTGGATTCCGGCGATCTGGAGCAGTTCATGCCCAAGGCGGGCGGCGGCAAGGCTTCCTCCTCAAGCACTGACGAGTTCATGCCCAAGGCGCCCGCTCCGGCCGCGCCGCAGTAGAGGAAAGTCGAGAGCGCCCCCCACACCGGGGGGCGCTCTCGCTTTCTGGCAACCCGCCCCCATGCCCTTCCTTGTATCCCTGAATCCCGCGCTCATGCACCGGGAGTTCGACCTCTCCGATGGAGAGGTCGTTGTCGGTCGGGACGCATCGAGTTGCGAAGTCATCGTCACCGGACATACGATCTCCCGCCGCCACTGCCGCATCGTTCCCGGGCCCGGAGGCGCGTGGGCGATCGAGGACCTCCAGTCCACCAACGGCACCTTTGTCAACGGCCGGCGCGTGCCCCAGGCGGTGCTGTCCCATCGCGACGTGATATCCCTCGGCGACGCCAACAATTTCGCCCTGCGATTTCAGGCCCAGCGGTCCGGCGACGGCGCAGAATCCTTCCTCCTCCCCGCGCAGGATCGCTGGATGATCGGACGCGCGGCGGCATCCGACATCTCGCTCCCCTTCGAGGCGATGGTGTCCTTCCACCATGCGGAATTGCGCCGCAGCGGCGATTGCGTGGAGGTGCGCGACCTCGGCAGCCTCAACGGAACGTTCGTTTCCGGCGTGCGCGTCCGCCATGCCGTCGTGGAACCCGGGGACGTCGTGACGGTCGGTTCCACGGCGTTACGCGTGGAGCCCGCGGAAGGTGGCGCGCTACGCGTCGTATCGAGGGAGATCGGCAAGGACATCTCCCTTGAATGCGTGGGCCTCGTGCGCGAGGTGGCCAACCACCGCCGCCTTCTCGACGAGATAGCTCTCTCCATCCGCCCCGGCGAATTCGTGGGGCTGCTCGGCCCCAGCGGCGCGGGGAAGTCCACGCTCCTCAAGGCGCTCAACGGCTACGCGCCCCCAACATCGGGTTGCGTTCTCGTGAACGAGACGCCGCTGCATCGTTCCATCGAGATGTTCCGCAGCGCCATCGGCTACGTCCCACAGGACGATATCGTCCACACCGATCTAACCGTGCGGCAATCGCTCGATTTCGTTGCCCGTTTGCGGCTCCCCGCCGACGTCACGAGGCGCGACCGCCTCGATCTTGTGGATACTACCATCGAGACGCTGGGCCTCAGCCACGTCGCCGCCAGCCGCATCCACCAACTCAGCGGTGGCCAGCGCAAGCGCGTCTCCATCGGCTGCGAACTCATCACGCGCCCCGGCATCCTCTTTCTCGACGAGCCCACCTCGGGACTGGACCCAAGCACCGAGGAGCGCCTGATGCGCCACTTCCGCGAGATGACGCGCCTGGGCTCCACGATCCTGATCACCACGCACATCCTGTACAGCCTGGACCTGCTCGACCGCGTGGTGATTCTTTCTCGCGGAAAGCTGGTCTTCTTCGGCACGCCCGCCGAGGCGCTCGTGTTCTTCGGCGATGCACAGCCGCTGGAGCGCGCGACGCAGATTTTCGACCTCTTGGAGGGCATCCAGCCAGGGCAGGAAACCGCGCCGTCGCCGCAGCTTGCCGACGAGCGCGCCGCGGAATACCAGCGACGGTTTCTCGAGTCGCCGCTCTATCGCCGCCACGTCCGCGAGACCTGCTCCCCGATGGCTGCGCACCTGCACGAGGTGATGGAGCAGGGTGGCCCCGCCGCCGACGTGGACGGTACCCACGCAATCGCCGGGCGAAAGGGCCGCTCCTACTACGAGTCACTGCTCCGGCGCCCACGCGAGCGGCGGCGGCGCTTCGCCTGGGGGGCGATCCTTTCGCCGAGGTTGATTCTCACCCAGGCGCTGCGTCATATCGCCGTCAAGCTCGCCTCGCCGCGCCGAGCGCTTCTCTATCTCGCCATTCCCATCATCCTTGCGCTCGTGACGCTGACGCTGCGGGTACCGGGATCGTTGTCGAACGAGGAAGCAGATAGGCAACGTGCGGAAATCGCGGAGTCCATCGATCCTCGCGTGGGTCCCGGCCTCAAGTCCGTGCTGTCGCCCAATCCAGAGACCGACGAGCGTGACGCGGCGCAGATCGTCTATGCAATCCGCTACGAGGGACCGTCACGCCTCCCTGTTTCCCTCAGCGTCCTCGTCATGTTCGTCATGACGGCGGTCTTCACGGGGACGCTGATGTCGTGTCTCGACATTTCCACGGAGCGGTCGATCTACCTGCGAGAGAGGCTCGCCGGACTTCGCATCGCTGACTATCTCACCTCCAAACTGCCGTTCCTCTTCGCCGTGCTCGCGCTGCAGAGTGGGATCTTCCTTGGGCTCTGCCTCCTTAAACCGGGGCTGCACGATGTCGATGTCCTGGGTGTGTTTCTCGCGCTGCTTGCAATGTCCTGTACCGCGGGGGCGATGGGCCTGTTCCTTAGTGCCCTCGATCCCACTCCGGGCCAGTTCTCCGTCGTGCTCGCGCTCGTCGCGGTGCTTCCCCAACTCGTACTCTCCGGCGGGCTGGCTCCCGATTTCTATGGTGGCATGGCCGCGCCGCTGCGCTGGCTCGCCGATGCGTTCCCCGCGCGGTGGGGGCTGGAGATGCTGATGACGGCGTGTTACGACCAGCCCCATCGCGAATCGCTCGCCTGGACGGGCGCCTTCGTCACCGATATGGCGGGATTCCGTTTTGGAACCGGGGTCTATACACGGAGCCTCGTCGCCCTTGCCTTGCAGACTGCCTGCTGGCTGCTCTTGACGGGCGCGGTCCTGCGGCGCCTTGATCACCGTCGATAATCAAGCTAGGCTACGCCCTCCCACTTCATGCTCCCGCCACGCTACCAGAACGTCCGCCCACTCGGATCAGGCAACATGGGCGACGTGCTCTATGCGGAGGATACCACCCTCAAGCGCCCCGTTGCGATCAAGCGCGTGAAGGCCGGTCTGCTCGAGAACGACGAGATCCGCCAGCGCGTCGAGCGCGAGACGCTCCTTCAGGCGCGCATTGGCGCGCATCCGCACATCGCCACGCTCTACGAACGCATCGACCTCGCGGGCGGCGAACTTCTTATCGTGATGGAGTACATCGACGGAGAGACGCTCAAGTCGCTCCTCGAGCGCGCCGCCGCCGAGGGGCGCGCGCTCACCATTGGTGAAATCATCAACATCGCCGATCAGGTGCTTCAGGCGCTCTCCCACATCCACTCCCACGGCATCATCCACCGCGATATCAAGCCGGGAAACATCATGGTGCGGCGCGACGCGGAGGGGAAACTCGTCGCCAAGCTCCTCGACTTCGGCATCGCCCGCCATCAGGCCGACACGGCGCTTCCGGTACTCACGCGGGAAGGAGGCAGTACGCCGGGCACGCCGCTCTATATGGCACCCGAGCAGATCGATCCCGCCCAGTTCGGCGAGGCCACGCCCGCCACCGACATCTACGCCCTCGGCGTGATCCTCTATCAGATGGTGGCAGGGCATCCGCCGTTTGCCGGCACACTGACCGAGGTGATGAACGCCCACCTCGTCAAGATGCCCCCGCCGATTTCCATTCCCAAGGAAGCCGCGGAGGCGATGCCGATCGGCGGCATCATCCTCAAGGCGCTTTCAAAGCTTCCCGCCGAGCGCTACCACTCGGCACGCGCGATGCGCGACGCGCTCAACAGTCTCCTTACGCACCTCACCGCCAGCCGCATTCAGATTCTCGAAGCCAAGCGGCCCAGCAGCACCATGATCGACACCACGGAGGCTATGGCGGCGGCGGATGGCGCGCGCACCGTGGTCTCCGCGGGTGCTCAGACGGTCATTGCAGGCGCGGTGCCTTCTTCCAACGTGGAGGCTACCCGGCTGGCCGATGGCTCCGCGCCAAACGTGAGCACGCGCGCGGGCCTGCGAAACCCGGTGCTGGTTCTGCTCTCTGTGGGGGCTATCCTGCTTTTTGGAGCCATGGCTGTACTCGCCGTCATCATTCGCGGCGCGTTGATGAGCGGAGCGGAGGAAGGAAAGCCTCCAGTGATTGTCTTCGGCGAACGCCCCCAGCCCACTCCCACACCCGCGCCCACGGAAGCAATCGTCACCGATCTCGTCAGGCTACCGCCCGAGTCCGACCTCGAACCTTCCCATGCGGAACGGGAGGCCACGCCCGCGCCCACCGCGTCGCCACTTCCCAGCGAAGCCCCTTCCACCGATGAGCGCAGTGCTCTCGATACCTTTGACGAGGAGTACAAGAAACGACAAGCCGAGCGTGCAAAGTCCGGTGCCGGCGCCCCTACCGTCGCGCCGCCTACCGCTGCGCCTGCCGCCCCGACAATCGCGCCGGCGCAACCGACCCAGGGACCGCCCCCAACAGCCGTGCCCCCCTCCCCGCAGCCCCCCTCCCCGCAGCCCCCCACGCCTCAGCCACCAACCGAGGCGCCACCCCAGCCCACTCAAAAGCCTCCATCGAGCGGACCCGTTCCAAACGCCCCCGGACGCCTTCCCGGAAGATGGGTGGACTGAACCGGCAGGGATGAGGTTTGAGGGATGAACATGCGGTGAGGGCTGTTGTTTCCTGCAATTCACCGTCCTATCCCCGGCTAAAGCCTTCCCCTCATCGCCATGTAACGGAAAATGTACTCGATTAGCTCGATGTAATTGCGCGCGGCCGTGGGGTTCCTCGCCCAAACGGTGACTCCGTGGTTCTCGATCACGAGGACAGGGATGCGGGGAGGGCCGACTGTGAAGAGATTGCGAATCTCCTCCGCGATTCGCGGGACTTCCAGATGATTGCGGAGGACGGGGATCGGGACCAGGGGGTCCTGCTCCCAGATATCGAAACCCTTGATCATCTCAAGCGGCGGGAGGACGAGCGACCCCCCCTCGGCCCAACCGGAGACCAGGTTCCCCTCCACCGAATGCACATGATAGATAGCGCGAGTTTCCGGCACGATGGAGTAGAGAGCGCGGTGGATCACCGTTTCCGCCGAAGGCTTGTCGGATGGCGCAAATCGATGCAGAACACCGCCGTCCAGACCCACCTCCAAGAAATCGGATTCCGCCAACTCGCCCTTGGACCGACCGCTTGCCGTGATCCAGAAGGAGGAATCTCCCTGGCGTGCGGAGACGTTCCCCGACGTGCCCACCATCCAGTCATTGAGGTAGAACGATCTCGCGTGCGCCGCGAGGGTGCGCCGCAATTCCGCGTCGGCGTCCGAGTGCATAAAGAGGAGGGCTCCTGAGTCCGCAGTCCTGCCGGGAAAAACACTCTTTGCGTGGTGAAGACTTGGGCAACGGCAAAAGCGGGTCTAGACGCGGCTCGCGTCGGGACGCCAATGCCGGATGGCCTTCTTTATCTCAGTTGGCGCCAGATTCTCCTCGGCCGCCCGATGCGCCAAGTAGCGCAATTCTTCGTTGCCGGCAAACCGGAGGGCAACGATCTGGGGGCGGGAAAGCCTTGCCGCGATGGGGGCGAAAGCTTGTCCCGTGGTCTCCGCATAGCGCAACGCGACCTCTGTCTGTATCACCCGATCCTGAAGCATCAGCGCATAGATGCGAACACGAATCGTGATGATCACCAGGCCCGTGGCTACCAGTAAGATGGCAAAGGCGCCCACCACCTCCCTCCCGGGCGCGCCACCCGTCACCGACAGGACAAAGTTGACCGCAGCCGCAATACCGCCAAGAAGGACAAATGGCGAGGCCACCAAGTGGTAGATGGGGTCGATACGCTTGTGATTTGCGAAATTCTGGGGCTCTTTCATGACTTGCTCCGGCGGAGGTGTTTAGAAATGTCGATTTACCGGGGGCAAGGAACGAGCCCATTCGGCCCAATCGTCAGGCAACCGATCTTCGTTCCGGCGGGTGCCGAATCCTGCTCGCCCATGCCTTCCGGATTGCAGAATGCACAGTTGCCGAGGCAATCTTCCTGAGAAATGCCCGAACAAGGCCGCGTCGAGCGGAGAATGAAAACCTCATTTTTTGCCCGAAATATGCGCTAAGGCGGCTCCTGTCGCAGCATCGCGGGGCCTGATACGGACTGGCACGGAAATGGTTCCTGTTGAAGCATGAATGAGAAGGTAATCCCCAACTCAACATTGCCAAAGGAGTCACACTTATGGGAAACACTGTCAAGGCCGCACATGAAGTGGAAGAAACCGTCGAGCACATGAAGGAAACCGTCCGCGAGGGCTATGAAACCGCCAAGGCCAAGGTTGCCGAGGTCGGCGAGAAGGCGCATGAAGTCTGGGACAAGGCGGCGGACACCTCACTGAACGACGTCCATGATTCCGTGAAGGCCTATGTCGGCAAGAACCCCGGCACCACGCTCCTAGCTGCCGCGGGCGTCGGACTGCTCGTGGGCCTCCTGATCCGCGGACATCGCCACTAGGCCATGTCAGCGCCCCGAACTGATCAAACAGCGGGCGGCGAGCCCAAGCTTAACGGCTCGTCGCCCAAGGGGGGGCGGGAGCCACAGGCTCTCGACGATCTGAATCGCCTGATTCAGAGTGTTCAGGCCGCCGGCTCGAGAGTCTTCGCCGAAGTAGCGGACCTAATCCGCGCCCAGTGGAGACTCACCTCCTATGTCTTTGCTGGCTCCGTGCGAATTCTGGCGCTGCGTTTTGGCGCCCTCGCCATCGTGGGCCTGCTCGCGCTCGCAACATGGATTTTCGTCAATGTGACGGTGTGGCAGGCGATCGGATCGCTCACCGGGCTGTCATTCGCACCGCCTCTCGCCCTCGTTCTACTTAACTCAATAGCTGCCTGGTCGATCTACCACTGGCAGACAACACTGAGGCTGAAATGACAACACCGAAACATAACCTCGCCCAGTTGCGAATTCAGCGCGATCAGGCTCTGAACCGAACGGCCGCATCTGCGGATTCGGCGCAAGGGCTCATCCCACAAATCAAGTCGTTTGCAGCTCAGCATCCCTGCACTGCCATCGGCACTGCGGCGGCGGTGGGAATCGCCGCGGGCATGCTAGTGGGCCCCTCGCTAACCCGCCGACTGGTCCGCACCGCGGGACTGCTCTTAGTCAGGCCACTGGTTGTTGACTTGGCTCAGGATCTGATGCGCACTGCCAACGGCGATTCATTCGACGAGAGCTGATCCTCCGCCTTGCGGCCCTTTCGTACTCCCTCCACCGACTCACCCCTGCCGCCCGATCAACCGCCATTTTCCCACACATCGGGAGAGTGGGAGCCTTTTTTGGTTTACACGGCCAACAAATTAACAGGGACTCTTCCTAACATCGAGATGGAAGGAGGCCCTCCATGCCTATTTTAGTGCGCAGCACTATTGTCCCCAAGTCCATTCGCTCACTGGTCCTTCTCCTCATCCTTCACTTGGCGGCGGCTACAGGGTCTGCAGAGCTCGTGGTCACGCCGATGCAGTTCGATCTGGATGTGGAAGTGGGGACCAACCCCCCGCCGGTTTTCGTGAATATCGAGAACATCGGCCCGAACACCACAGTCGCGAATTTCGGGTCAAGTGACAATGGGATCGCGATTGCCACGGTGAATGAGCTATCCATCGCGGCGGGGGAGAGCGCCCTGCTTCAGGTCAATATCCTGACTTCATTCAATCCGAGGGGACGCTACCGCGACTCGATCCCCGTCTGGGAGCAAGATCCCACGAAGCAGGCCGCGCCGACCTACAACGTCGAATTCAACTTCAACTTGTTTC
>JBBQYG010000077.1:0-17329 GCA_038208905.1 Candidatus Sumerlaeia bacterium
TCGCGGAGGGCTTGATGCCGGATATATTTATAGACCGGCTCCGCGCGATGCTGCCGCCGGAGAGCGTGTTGTGCTCGATTGTCCGCGAATTGCAGTGCCCGGTGTCGCCCCTTGGGGGCTGGTGGCGTGTGAGGCGGCGCGGTCCCCGGGTTCCGCGCTTGACGGTCGCGCTCCACCCGGGGCTATGCGTGCTTCGTCCCTTCGGGACTACGGCGCGGGTTGCGGGTCGACGCGACATCACAATGCGCGACGCGGGCGCGTGCAGACTTTCGGAGCTGCCGTGGGTTCCAACCGACGCCTTGCGTATCTCCTCGGTGAGTCCAGTAAAGAGGTCGCGCGCGCGCTGTCCGTTGCAAACGGACTTCACAATGCGGCGCCCGCCGAGGTCGTGCATCGGTGCTCCGCCAACGCGGCTGGTCGGCGGATTCGGGGACGAGAATGGGAAAAACGCCCTACTCCCCATTCCCCGTTCCCCCTTCAAACCGCCGCGCCATGGGAAGCCTCAGCGTGAAGCAGGCGCCGCGTCCGTTGCGGCCGCGGGCGATGGAGATGGAGCCGCGGTGGGCGAGGGTGATCTGGTAGCAGATCGAGAGGCCCAGGCCGGTGCCTTCGGGCTTGGTGGTGAAGAAGGGATCGAAGACCCGGGCGGCGTGGTCGGCGGGGACGCCGGGGCCGTCGTCCTCGACTTCGAGGAGGGCGAAATCGCCCTGTTGGCGCGTGCGGATGGTGATGTTGCCGGGGCCTTCCAGTGCTTCGCCCGCGTTCATCACAAAGTTGGAGAGGACCTGGTTCAGCGCCTCCGCGTCGGCCATGATGATGGGCTCCGGTGTGGAGGCCTCCAGGTGGAACTTGATGCCGGGAAAGATGACCGCGAGCGAGGCCGCGCGGTCGCGCGCGAGGCCGGCGAGCACCATCGGCGCGAGGCGTATATCCCGCGGACGCGCGAACGCGAGGAACGCGCGCAGGCGTTCGTCCAGGCGTCGCACCTCCGCGCGGAGGAAGCAGCCCGCTTCCTGGCGCTGCTCCGCGGGACGCGCGGGATTCTCGATGATGTCCAGGCTCGACTGGATGATGGCCAGCGGATTGCGGATCTCGTGGGCGACGCCGGCGATCAGGCGGCCCAGTGTCGCCAGCTTCTCCGTCTGGCGAAGGCGCTCCTCCAGCAGCTTGCGGTCGTGTACGTCGCGAAGGATGCCGATCACATACTCGACCTCTCCTTCGGCGTTCAGCACTGGCGAATACGTCGTCTCGATCCATCGCTCCTGGCCGGCGGAGTTGGTGAGGAGCATCTCCTCGCGCTGGTGCGCGCGCTCTCCGCCAAAGACCGCCTTGGCCGGACAGAGGGACGTGGCATAGCTCTCGCCCTCCTCCGTGTGGCAGTGGATCACGTCGCTGCATTCGCAGGCATCGCGCACCACCTCTCGCGGATCGCGACCGGTGATCTCTCCACAGGCGCGGTTGAACAGCGCCACGCGCCGATCCGCATCGATCACAAAGAAGCCATCGGGGGTGGAGTCCAGAATGCGCTCGAAGCGCTCCACGATGCGCGCGTCGGGCCGTGCCTCCTGAAGCACCAGCGTCGCCCCGCCGCCAGAGGATGGAATCGCGACCACGCGGAAGGTGCCGCGCCGCCCTTCCGCCAGCGCCAACTCCGCCCGCTCCACCACACATGCCGCACCACCGGCGAGCACGCCCTCCATCGCCGCCGCCAACTTTTCCGGCAACCCTGGCCACGGCTCACCGGTGACCAGCGCCACCCCCATCTCCGCCAGCGCGCGATTCGCCGATAGCACGTCGCCCTCCGTGGAGAGCACGCACACCCCATGACCCAGCAGGTCCAGGGTTTCGATGGGAAGCGCTGTGGCGAGGTTGATGTCCATGTGGGGTGTGTAGCTCAACGGGGTCGGTTCGGCGAGGGGAAAGTAGGGGCGCGCCGAGGCGCCGGAGCTTGACAGGCGCGGCCCCGATGTCACCGTGTGAATCCCGCAACCGTCAAGAGGCCCCCATGAAGATCAAACTAACTCTCTGACTCGACTCCAAGCTGATCCGCCGGGCCAGAGCCCACGCAGAGAAGAATGGGAAGTCTATTTCCGATGTCGTGACGGACTACTTTGTAGTTCTGGCGCTTCCGAAGGCCGAGAGCACGGAGGAGCTTTCGCCCATTATGCGCAGCCTTTACGGCGCGCTCGCGGGAGCGGACTCGACGAGAATGAGATTTCACAGATACATACATGGGACTTCCCAATACGCCCGCCAGTCTCTCCACATCCGACTTTGCGCCCTCTGTGTTCTCTGTGTTGAATGCCGTGTTTGAGAGTTGAACCGGCTGCGACCGTCTGTAAGATACACCGGCCGCGCCAGTCCCCCCTACTTACCTCCCACCACAAACACCGCGCTATCGAGGTCCAGGCTCAGCTCCTCGAAGTGCTCCATGATTCCGGCGATGCTGGTTTCGTCGAGGCCGTGTTCGGTGTCCACGCGGGCAAAGACTTCGCAGAGGAGGTCCTCGAATTCGGCGCGGCGGGCGGGGAGGTCGGCCTGAAGCCGCGCGGCGGCGAGTTCCAGGGCGTCCTCGCTGAGACGAGCGATGCGGTCGTCCCAGCCGCCGGGGATCGCGTCGAGCAGCTTGGGATCGGCGGAGAGATCGGTATCTTCGGCGGAGAACGGCGCGAGGAGCGTTGCGAGCGCGGGGCCCTCGACGGGGTTCCCGTGGAGGTCAACGACGATGGTGACCATGCGGGTCGCGAAGAGCGCGGCGCTGCGCGAGAGGAGCGGCGGCTGCACGTCCATCGGCAGCTTGCGCACGGCGCCAAAGAACTCCGGCGGGATCGACGCGCGAAAGGCGCAGACCAGCGCCGGTTCCCTGATGCCCTTGCGGCGGATGATCGCCGCGCGGTCGGGGCTGTCGGTCATCGCCGTCCGCGCGAGGGCGCGGATGAACGGGTGGCCGGGGGAGAAGAATTCGAGCCGCTCGTGGCGCACGGCCTCGCGCCGGTCGAAGTAGCCGACCATCTCACCCCGCACGCCGGGGACGCCGTGAAGGCTGTGGAATTCGCCAACTGTGATGGCCACGCGGCCACGGGACTGTTCGTCCACCATCGAGTCAAAGAGCCGCGCATAGTCGATGGAGGACTGGCGGAGCGCCTCCAGTTCGGCGCGGTCGTCGAGCTCCTTGGCGATGCGGCGGGCTTCCTCCACGCCGACGGCGCCGCGGACGAGTAGCTCCGCGTTCTCGCGGTCGCGGGCCTCGACGAGCTGCTCGCTGGTGTCTTCGATGAGCGAGAGCACGCCCGTGGCGCCCTCCTCCAGGCACGCCTGCATCGCGCGAAGGACGATGCGGTCGAGTTCGCCCTCCACCGGGGCGATCGATTCGTTGAACACGCCCACGCCGTCGCTGAGGAAATCGAAGAACGCCTCGTCGAGCTGGCCCTTCGCGGCGAGCACGAGGGAGTGGACGTCGAGCTCCTCCTCGCGGCCCACTCGGTCGCATCGGCCGATGCGCTGCTCCACGATCCACGGCGCCAGCGGCAGGTCGAAATGCACCACATGCGTCGCAAACTGGAAGTTGCGGCCCTCGCCGCCGAGCTCGTCGCTGACGAGGACGCTTCCGCTGGGGAACTCCTGAAACTCGAAGGCGTTCTTCTCGCGCTCCACGCGGCTCTGAATGCCGGTCATCTCAAACACTTCGGCGATATCGTTGAGGGCCTTGCGCACGAGAAGCCACAGCGGGTGGACGTTGGACTCGAAACTGGTGAAGACGAGGATGTGGGCGTCGGGCTCCTCCGCCAGCGTCTCCTTGAGGAACTTGAGAAACGCCTCGTAGCGCGTTGTCCGCGCAAGGGCGCGGCCCGTGGCGTCGAGCGAGCGCGTGGCGCGCGCCCACTTCTCCGCGGCGGCGGCCATGCGGTCCAGGATCGCGGCCTCGCCGTCGACCAGGGGGAGTTCCTTGAACACGCGCTTGGCAAGGCGGATCGGATCGCCCGTCACGCCGTCGCGCTGCTCCAGCTCCCCGCGCCGGGCCGCGATCCAGTCGGCGGCGGCAAGGGGCGACGAGTGCGACGCCTGAACCAGCGCGGCGGCGATGCGTTGTATAGACGTATCCTCCGACCGGCCATCGGCACCCGCCAGCTTCAGCCACTCGCGCAGCAGTCCGAGAAAGGCGTCCTCCTCCGCGGTCACGCGATAGTCGATGGAATCAACAATGCGGAAGGGGAGCGGATTGTCCTGAGCCAGGAACTTGCGCCGATAGCGCAGCATGCGCGCGCCGGGATAGTGCTTGTCCACGATCAGCGCGGCCAGCCGGTGCAGTTCGTGGCGGCCCTCCGCGTCGGCGATGTGGGCTGCCACCTCGGCGTCGGCGATGCCGGTTTCCTTCCACAGCCGCTCGACGGTTTTCAGGTTGGGCCGCGCGTCGCGGAGCGCCTTCAGCACGGCCTCGATGCGCCCCTGGCGCTCCTGCTGTTCGCGGAGTTCCTCCGGCGTCGCCATGTCGCCATAGCGCTCGGGATCGAGAATCTGGAAGAGCTGGAGCAGGTTGCGCGCGTCGTCGCTGACCGGCGTCGCCGTCAGCAGCAGAACGGCGTGGGCCTTGCGGCTCAGGCGGATCAGCGCCTGCACCAGCGCGGGATCGCGGAGCACGCGGTGGGCCTCGTCCACGACGAGGATCTCGGGCTCATTGCGGATCGAGTAGCCGCGGGCGCGCTCATGGGGAAGGATCACGCCGGCCTCCGCGTTCACCTCGTCCTCGTTGTCGTCCATCTCCTCGCTCAGGGCGAAGACCGTCTTGCCAAACTTGCCATACATCTCGAAGGCCCACTGCGCCGTCAGCGACTCGGGGACAAAGACGGCAGCGGTCCAGTCGGGGAAGTACTTGCGCAGTGTGGAGATGATGAGGCCGGCCTGGATCGTCTTGCCGAGGCCCACCTCGTCGGCCAGGAGGAAGCGCACGCGGCCAAACT
This sequence comes from Candidatus Sumerlaeia bacterium, assembly GCA_038208905.1. GTDB lineage: Bacteria > Sumerlaeota > Sumerlaeia > SLMS01 > SLMS01 > JBBQYG01. The sequence goes on from JBBQYG010000077.1 coordinate 4,959, forward strand.
GAAGCGCATAGCGCGCGGCGTTGATCTGGTGGGGGATCGGCAGCATCCGCGCGCCGTTGTATCCCACGATGCCCAGGCTCTTGGCGGTCGCGTCGAAGAACGTCTTCAGCAGGCGCGACCGCGCGGAGACAAGCCGCCACGGCGCCAGGTCGAACTGCCCCAGCATGTCGGCGGGGTCGGCGGCGAGGGAGCCCTCGTGTATAGACAGCTCGAACTCCGCCACCGTGCTCGTCTCGTCGTCCACCTCGATCTCGTACACATAGAGATCGGCGGAGAGCGGATTCGTCGTGCGGATGACGCGGGCAAGGCGGTCGTTGCGCGTCACCTCGTCGGTGGGGCGGATGCGATAGCGGCGCAGGTCGGAAACGGGCGACTGCATCGGCAGCGCGCCCAGGGTGATCGGGTGCAGGTCCACGTGCTGGCCGGCGATGTCGGCCACGCGATAGAGCTGGGGTGTGATCTGGCTCTTGGGGAATACGATCATGCCAATCTGTAGCAAGGCGGGTCAGTCCTCCGGGGGTTTGCGAAGCGTGGGCTTGCGGTCGATCAGGCGGCCGCGGCGGGCCGTTAGGCCTTTGTAGTCATAGGTGCGCAAGTGGCGCGAGGAATGCTCCACCCGCGATTTGTTCTCATGGTGCAGTGCGGAAAGCAACCGGTTGGCGGCCTCTCCGGAGACCTCGTGCTCGTCGATCATGCGCAGCAGCGCCTGGGCCAGGGTCTTCTGGTGCCGCTCGTGCAGGCGGCGGAGGAGCTGCGTCGCGCTCGCCTCGGCGTCCTCCCCGATGGAGGTATCCCACGCCAGGATACCGTTCACGATCACGCGGTCGCCGGGATACTCGCCGCCCAGGTCCATCTCGTCCAGCAGCGTCTCCGCATAGCCGGGATGGTCGTAGAAGTGAAAGATCCACGGAGCCAGCCGCCGGTCGGTGATCCAGTCATACTGCAATTGCGACCGCACGATTCCCAGCGCGGCGGCGGATTCCAGCATCAGCTTCAACAGGCCGCGTTCCATGCCGTCCAGCGGTGGCGGCGCGCCGTCGGGACGCGACTCCTCGTCCGGCACAAACAGCGGACGCTCCGGCGCCGCGCTGCCGCCGCGCATCTGCTCCTCGCGCTTTTCCGTCTCGGCCTTCTTGCGCGTCAGGATGCTGAGGAGCGCCTCCCTCGGCAGCCCCGGGAGCTTCTTCAGCATCCGCGCCACGGCCATTTCGCGCATCACCTCGTTGCGCATCGCGTTGACGATGGGGGCCAGCCGCTCGACCAGTTCCGCCTGCCCCGCCAGCGTCTCGATGTCGAGCGTCGCCGCGTGGGCGCCCATCGCGAAGTCGAAGAATTCGCGCGCGTCGTCCATCATCGGCCGCAGCGCCGCCGCCCCTTCGCGCCTCAGGAACGTGTCGGGATCGTCCTCCGGCGACAGCGTGATCGTCCGCGTGTCCAGCCCCGCCGCCAGCAACGACTCCCCCCCGCGCAGCATCGCCTTCTGCCCCGCCGAGTCGCCGTCGTACAGGAAGAACGCCTTCGAGGCGAAGCGCTTCAGCAGCTTCGCCTGAGACGGCGTCAGCGCGGTGCCAAGGCTGGCCACCGCCTGCTCGTATCCATAGGCGTGGGCCATGATCACGTCCATGTAGCCCTCGCACAAAATCGCATAGCCCGACTTCTCGATGGAGGGCCGCGCCAGGTTCAGCGCATAGAGCATATTGCTCTTGCGATAGAGAACCGTCTCCGCCGAGTTGAGGTACTTCGGCGAGTTCTCGTCCTTCGTCAACTGGCGCCCGCCGAACCCACACACGCGCCCGTTCTGGTCAAAGATCGGAAAGATCAGCCTGTTGCGGAAGCGGTCATACACGCCCCCGCGCTCGCTCTTCACACACAGGCCCGCCTCCACCAAGAGCCCGTCCGAAAATCCCGCCCGGTTCATGTGCTGGCGAAGCGTGTCCCACCCCTCCAGCGCGGCGCCGAGCTGGAACTTTTCGCTCAGCTCCTCCGTGATGCCGCGCTCCGGCAGATAGTCCGAGGCCATCCGATTGCGCCCCTCCAGCAGGATGCCGCGATAGAAGGCCAGCGCCTCCTCGTTGGCCGCCTGCGCCGCCTGGCGCAGCTTCGCCTCCGCGTCGCGCTCCGGACCGTCCTTGGGGTCGAAACGCCGCGTCGGCATCTCGATCCCCACTTCCTTGCAGAGCTTCTCCACGGCCTCGATGAATTCGAGCCGCTCGTGGGCCATCACAAAGTCGATCGCGTTCCCTCCCGCGCCGCACCCGAAGCAGTGATACCGCCCCCGCGCCGGCAACACGTTGAAGCTCGGCGTCTTCTCCGCGTGAAACGGGCAACACGCCTTGAACGACGCGCCCAGCCGCTTCAGCGGCACCACGCGCCCAATGATCTCCACGATGTCGGCCCGCTCCTTGATGAGCCTGACCGCTTCCCGCAACTCGTTGCCCATGACTCAAAAAGCCCCCGTTCAATGCGGCGAGACGGTGGCGCGGCGGGCGCCGGTTGGCAAGGGAAGCGGTTCGAAGGGCCGGCAGCCGTCACGCACATCGCCCGCCTGTGCGAAACCTCCAACAATTCACACGCCAGCAGGCGCCCAACGCTCAAGGATTGCACCCACGAAACCACCCCGCCACCCCCGACCCGCCAAAACCGCCGACCTTTCGTGTTGACTTCACCCCCCGCCCCCCCGGTACTCCTCCCTGCCTTGCGGAGAGGTGGCCGAGCGGCTGAAGGCAACGGTTTGCTAAACCGTCATACTGGTGAACTCCGGTATCGGGGGTTCGAATCCCCCCCTCTCCGCCATACCTTCATAACCCTTGAAACAACTGACTTAGGCTCGACATTCGTGGGCAATTTCGGTTTCCCGCGGACTCCTGCGTGTCCGAATTGCTCGCAGGCAGCCGAGCACGGAACCGTGGCCGGGGATTGCCCCATTCCTGCGGGGGTGGTGGCCGCCCGGCATCACCTGCCGACGCGACTAACCCTTGTTCCATCCCCCTTGGTCTGATTCGATGTCTCTCATACCACTTAGGAGATCCCCACGATGATTCGATGCTCCCTGATTGTCCGCATGGCGATATGCGCCGGTATGTTGCCCGTAGGCTTGTCGGTGGCGTTGGCGGAGAAGCAGACGCTGCGGTATGCTTTCAAGAAGGACGCCTCGGCGAGTCTGGTGATGGCGACGGTGGGTGAGAGCACGTTGTCGGTGATGGGGAAGTCCACCACAGTTCCCCAGGCGATCACCTATCACGCGACGGTGAAGGTGGCGGAGGTGGATGCGGAGGGGAACGGCACGGTGTCGGTGGTGTATGACCGCGTGTTGGTGAACTTCGAGTCGCCGGTGGTGGCGACGAAGTTCGATTCCGCCGCGCCGCCGGAGGAGAATACGCCGCTGACCCAGGCGTTTGCCGGGCTGGTGGGCAAGGAAGTCCGCCTTGTGCTGACCCCGCGGGGAGAGATTCGCCGCGTGGAGGGCATGAAGGAACTGGCCGATGGCCTATTCGATCCCTCCGGATACTCCAGCGACCAGGCGAGCCGGGCGGCGAAGGACTTTGTGGACAGGGCGCTGAACGAGGACACGTTGCGCGACATGATGGGTCTCTATGCGGCGATCCTGCCCGCGGAGCCGGTCGAGGTGGGCGACACGTGGAAGAGCACCGTGACCACCACGAAGGGAATGCCCTTTGTGGCCGATAGCGTCTATACGCTGAAGGAGGTGACCGCCGATGCGGTGACCATCGGTGGCACGTCGATCGTCAGGACCAACGAATCCGCCGAGCCGATCGAGTTCGGCGGGACGACGCTGACTTACAAGGCCGACGGCAATCAGGAGTTCACCGCCACGATCCCCCTTTCGCTCGGCGTGCCCACCAAGGCGAGCCAGAGCCAGGATATCAGCGGAGAGATGGCCATGAAGGTTCCGACCGAGCCCCCCGCCGTGCCCCAGACGTTCAACATTCCGGTGCGCTTGAAGTCGAAGACGGAGATTGTGGCGAGGGGGAATGTTGAATAGGGAATGGCGAATGGGGAACGGGGAAAATTGGAGCAGTGTATAGACACAGAATGGGCGGGAACCCGTTGGCTGCGGTTCCCGCCCATTCCCTATTCCCGGTTCCCCATTCCCTGTCGTCAGATGTGAATCGCCAGGCCGTCGGCGGCGCCGGCGGCTTCCATGATGGCTTCGCTGAGGGTGGGGTGGGCGTGGACGCAGTCGTGGATGTCCTCGAGGGTGGCTTCCATGCTTTTGGCGAGGGTGAGCTCGGCGATCATCTCGGTGGCTTCGGCGCCGACGATGTGGGCGCCAAGGATTTCGCCGTACTTCTTGCCGAAGATGATCTTCACCATGCCTTCCGCCTCGGCGGCGGCAACGGCCTTGCCGCTGGCGTTGAAGGGGAACTTGCCCACCTTGTAGTCCAGCTTCTGTTCCTTGCACTTTTCCTCGGTCAGGCCCACGCTGGCGACCTGGGGCTGGCAGTAGGTGCAGCCGGGGATGTTGCTATAGTCGATGGGCCGCGTGTGGACGCCGGCGATGCCGTCGATGCAGTGGATCGCCTCGGCGGAGGCAACGTGCGCGAGCCACGGTGGCCCGATCACGTCGCCGATGGCATAGATGCCGGCCACGTTGGTCTTGAACGCCACCTTGTCCACCTTGATGTGGCTCTTCTCCACGGTGACGCCGACCGCCTCCAGCCCGATGTCCTCCACGTTGCCGGTGACGCCAACGGCCATCAGGGTCTTTTCGGCCTCCAGGGTGACGGGCTTGCCGTCCTTCTCATAGGTGACCTTGGTTCCCTTGGCGGTCTTCTCCACCTTCTTGACGGCGGCGCCGGTGACGACATCGATGCCCTTCTTCTTGAAGGACGCGGTGACGACCTTGCTCATCTCGCGGTCTTCGACGGGGAGGATCGTGTCGAGGTATTCGATGATGGTGACCTTGGTGCCGAGCATGGCGTAGAAGTAGGCGAACTCCGACCCGATGGCGCCGGCGCCGACGATGGCGAGGGTCTTGGGAAGGTTGGCGAGTGACATGGCCTCGCGGCTGGTGATGATCTTGTCGCCGTCGAGTTCGACGCCGGGAAGGCTGCGCGCGCGCCCGCCGGTGGCGATGACGATGCTCTTGGCCTCGACGATTTCCTTGGTGCCGTCCTTCTTGGTGACCTCGATCTTCTTGTCCTTGGTCAGCTTGGCGAAGCCTTGAAGGGAGGTGATCTTGTTCTTCTTCATCAGGAAGTCGATGCCCGATGCCATGCGGTCGGCCACGTCGCGGCTGCGCTTGATGATGGAGGCAAAGTCGAACTGGGGATTCTCGACCTTGATGCCCCATTCGGCGCCGTGCTGGATCTTCTCGAAGATCTCGGCGTTCTTGAGGAGGGCCTTGGTGGGGATGCAGCCCCAATTGAGACAGATGCCGCCAAGGCGGTCGCGCTCGATCACGATGGTCTTGAGCTTGAGCTGTGTGGCACGGATGGCCGCGACGTATCCGCCGGGGCCTCCGCCGATTACGGCGACATCGTAGGATTCAGCCATCGTTGGTCGTTTCTCCGGGTGGGTTCCGCGCGGCGGGACGGCAACGCGCGGGGCATGGAGAACGGTCCCCGGGCATCCCGTGGGGGGTCAAGCCGGACGCGAGGCTGGGGGGCACCCGGGGCCTCGGGGCCCCGGGTGCCTTGCCAAGCTCAGCGATCCGCCACGTAGCGGAAGCCTTCGCGAAGGAAGATGGTGACGCCATCAACCGTCACGGCCACATCCAGCATCGAGTTCGGTGGATTCTGGCGCGCGGGCACGATGCCGCGTATACGCGTGGGGGAGACGCTGGTGAGCGGGGCCGCGACGCCGCCGATGGTGACGGTCACGTTGGCCAGATTGCCGCCAAAGTTCACGCCGCCGATCACGAAGGGATCGCCGCCCGAAGCCCGCGTGCGCCAGGGATAGATGTCATACACCGTCAGGCCCTGCACCCCGGCGTCGTCGGGGAAATAGATCTTCAGCTTGTTGTTGTTGTAGTCCGCCGCGATCACTGTGCCGCCGGGGCCGGTGATCAGGTCCAGTGCCTTGACCTCCACGGGGAACTGGATCTGGTTCGTGGCCACGCGTCCATCGGCGGAGAGCTTGATGCGGACGAGTTCGGAGTTATACACCTGCGCCAGCAGATTGCCACGCATCGCCCCGCGGAAGGTATTGGCGCGGTACTCTTCCAGGCCGTTGGTCGAGTAGGAGAAGGTGGACAGGGGCGCGGTGTAGTCGCTGGTGGAGTTCAAGGAGCTGCCGGGATGGTAGATGTTCTGGCGGAAGTCGTACCGCCCGCGGTTGCGGTTGGCCGCGCCATAGTACTTGCCGCCTTCGAGCAGCTCCAGCTCGTCGGGGGCGTCGGGCGCGCCGGACTGGGAATTGGGCCCGGTCGAGGATGCGCCGAATCCCGGATCGCCACCGTTATCCAAGGCGTAGAGCAGGCCCTTGGTTGACCACAGGATGTCGAACGCATTCCTCAGGCCCGCCGCATAGACAAACACATCCACTCCGGCGATCGGATCAACGAACTTTCCGAACGACTGGTCGTCGCTGAGGGCGCCGCTTCCAAACTGATACTGGATGGCTCCGTTGAACCCCGGCTTGCGGACGTCGGCCACGATGACGGCGGCGCTGAAGGGCGATTCGTCGAGGCCACCAAGTGCGCAGTCGGGCACGCCCGCGTTGGTGTTGCCGCCGATGGCGGCGTAGAGCACGCCCAGGTTATCGAACTCGATGTGGTTCACCGCGTGGTCGTGGTTGGAAGCAGGCAACTGGGTGATGATGGGAATCGCCGTGGAGAAATTGGGACCCTCCAGTACGGAAATCTGGCCGGAATAGGGAGAGAAGCCCGTGAAGCACGATCCGCCATTGGCGTAGAGCTGGCTATGCCCAACGTAGATACGGACAGGATTGGAAGGCTCGGAAGGATTGAACCCGATGCCCAGAATGTTATTGTTGTAGAGCCCGGCGATCGTTGCGATCGTCTGGGTGCTCGTTATCTCGTAGTTGTCGCCGATGGTGCTGGCATAGATCGTCCCGTTCAGCGTCGCGAAATACAGGCGCCCGTCGGGCCCCCATGTGATGCGCGTTACGCTGGGAAGGTCGAACCAGTCGCCGCCGACGAACTTCACCGGAACGGGCGCGGATTCGGTGTAGTTGTAGCGGACGGCGTTGCTGTCTCCGTTGGGGGTGCGGATGACGACGGTGACAAGGCCGACGCCGCCCGGGGCAAAGAAGGTGATCTTCTCCGGCGTGATGTTCATGAACTGGCGGCCGATGGCGAAGTTGCCCCAGCGCACCTCGACGGATTCGCTCGGAAGAAAACCAAGTCCGGCGATCTCGACGAACTCGCCGCCGACAGGCTTTCCCTCCAGTGGAGAGATGCTGTTGATCACCGGCGGAAGGCCGATCTCGCTGTGGAAAACGAGCGAGCCGGGGATCTCCGCGAGGGTCTGGCCCGCGGAGCCATAGCGAACGAAGATGGGCATCTGGCCGACGTCGTTGAGTGAGAAGCGCGCCTCGATGCTGTGCTCCCCGGAGTTGAGGAAAACGGCGCCCTCGTGGGGCGCGCCATTGACGAGGAGGCGGCGGTCGGACCCGCCGACTGCCTCGAAGTTGTAGGTTCCAGGCGCGGATATCTGGATTCGCCCGCCCAGAATCACCATGATGTCGCCGGTGTAGTTGGAGGCTCCGACTTTTCCGCCGTTCTCGCCCACGCGGAAAGTGCCAGTGCGCTCGACGAAGTCGGCCCTGGGCGGAACGGAGTCCAGCATGAACTCTGGCGCGGCGGTGCGATTCTGGTAGTAGAAGGCGATGGCGCCGGGGATGTCTCCGCCAGAGAAGACACGGAACGAGGCATCGTCCGAGAGCCTCCGCGGCGGGTTGTTGTTGTCGATAATCGTCAGGGTGACGGTGTGGTCGCCGACGGGGAAGTTAGCCGTGGGATTTACCTCGGTGGAGAACACGCTGCCGCCATTGTCGCGCCACTCATAGCCGACAAGCTGCTTGCCGATCTCGTGGGTGTGGGACTTATCGCCCGCGAGCGCGACCGACTCGAATCCGTTGCCATCAAAGTCCACCACAAAGGCCGGGTTCTCGATGACCACGTGCAGGAATCCGTCGCTGCCGTGGCCCTCGCCGCCGACAACGCCCGACAGCAGGACCCGCGCGCCGCTGAAGTTCTCGCCGGCGAAGTCCAGCGCGACGAGGTTCTGGGACTCCTCCGTCGGCATGAAAGTCAGGGGGACCAGCTTGTTGTCACCGGGCTGAAGGGTCACGTCCACTGGATAGACGCGGTCGGTGCGGTCGCCGGCATAGGTCTGGCCGTCGAAAATCGCAGTGAAATCCAATGCCTGCCCCGTCTGGGGGCGGAAGGCCATCGATGTGATGCGGATGGGGCTGTCGCCGGTGTTGCTCAATGTAACGCTGAGCGTGTCGCCGATTTCGCCGGCGTTGAGAATCGGCCAGGAAAGGGCGTCGGGGAACGGAGTCAGCTCTCCGGTGAAGAGGCGGAGTATCTCGAAGGCGGAGAGCTTGGGATCGCCGGTCTTTTCGAAAAGGCGGATGTCCAGGGAGCCGTCGGTGACCCGGACCCTGTGCTCGATGACGTTCGCGGTGAACTTGGGGACGCGGCCAAGGATGTCGTAGTCAACCAGCACCGCGTCGTTCTCGACGGCGACGTGGAACAGGCGCTCGCCGGCCGCGTTGGCAAAAAGCTCGGCAAAGTGCAGACGCACGATGTACTCGCCCGAGGGAGCGGGGGAGTAGCTGTAGATGAGCGGGGCGGAACCGGGAGGAACGTAGCGTTCCGTCTGATAGATCGGATCGAGGATCGTCCCCGAGATCGCCGCGGCGCTGGAGTTGATCGCGCCCGGCAGCGAGAACGCTGCGTCGCCCGTCCAGAAGCGGCCAAAGGGATCGGTGTAGTCGGCGCCGCCCACGTTCACGCGGGAAACCACCGGCAGACCGGCGTCGATCTCGTCGATGCGGATGACCTCGATGGCGGCAACCTTGGCGTTGCTGACGATGCCGACCAGCTTCACCGTCAGCTCGCCGTCATACACCATCGCCGTGCCGCCCAGGATGATCGACTTGTTGGCGCCGCCGGCCCATGCGACCAGGTCCACATTCTGGAAGGCGCGGATGTCCTCGAGATAGACGTCGAAAACGCGGGCACCTGGCGCCGTTTGGAAAATCTCCGCCTGGTAGATTCGCACGGCATAGCAGCCCGGCGCCGCGGCGAAGCGGTACTCGATCGTGTTGCTGGCAGTGGTCGAGGCGCGCTCGGTTTGGTAGAGGGGCGCCTCATAGGTGTTGGCGATTCCGGCGGAGGTGGAGAAGGTGGTGCCACCGGTGAAGAAGTTCCCGCTGTCGGCTGCCCACACATTCCCCCACGGGTCGGTGTATTGCCCGCCACCCGCGTTGACGCGATAGAGAGTCAGGCCACGCGCTACATGGGTGGCGTCGGCCATGTCGATGCGGCCGTCGCGATTATAGTCCATGTCGTTGGTGAAGAAGTGGTTCCCCTGCAGGAAGTTCTTCACCCAGTGCGAGGGGTTGGAGGGTGCGAAGTCATAGGTGTATGGCGAGGTGCCCTGAATTTGGGCCGGGGCTGTGCCGACGCCGGGGTGACTTGCAAATGACTGTCTTGTTCCGGTGCCCACCAGCAGTGCAATGCATGCCAGCAATACCAGAATCTTCGCGATGGGGGCCGTCATGAATGAAGGGTATCCTTGGGGGCGCGGTGGAAAGGCTCAACATTGAACTGGGGAGATATTCCAATCCGATGCCGGTCGAGTTCAAGGCAATTTGGGCATTCTGGAGGTGCGCGAGGCACTGGATGCGATAGTCAGGGAGGGGTTACTGACTAACCTTCCATTGCTCGGGCCCGTATCCGAGTTGCACCCCACTCCCTCTTGCGGTCCCGCCGTTGGCACGAAAGTCTCTCCTCCGCTGGGCGGGGCTGGCCGTTGGCGGCCGCAAATGACAGGCGGGGTTGCTTGATGCCAAAAGTTGTCGGAATCGATTTGGGGACCACCAACAGCCTTGTGGCGGCGGTGATCGAGGGCGTGCCGCGAATCCTGCGCGATGGGGAGGGGCATGGGATGGTCCCCTCGGTGGTGAGCGTGGACGACCGCAAGCGCGTCGTGGTCGGCCGCGCCGCGCGGGACAACGCCGCAAATCGGCCGGCGGAGACCGTGTATAGCGTGAAGCGCCTGATGGGCCGCGCCATCGAGGACGTGGCCGACTTGCTGACGCGGCTTCCCTATCAGGTGATGGGCGAGCCGGGCGAGGCCATGCGCGTGAAGCTGGGTTACCAGTGGATGACGCCGCCCCAAATTTCGGCGGAGATCCTCCGCACGCTGAAGCTGCAAGCGGAGGACGCCCTCGGCGTCGTGGTCGAGCAGGCGGTGGTGACGGTCCCCGCCTACTTTAACGATGGGCAGCGCCAGGCGACCAAGGACGCGGGAAAGCTGGCGGGGCTCGACGTGCTGCGCATTGTCAACGAGCCGACGGCGGCGTGCCTCGCCTATGGATTGCAGGAGAAGCAGGAAGGGACCTTTGCGGTGTACGACCTCGGCGGCGGTACTTTCGACATTTCGATCCTCCGGGTCGAGGGCGGGGTGTTCGAGGTGCTGGCGACGAACGGCGACACGGAACTGGGCGGGGACGACATCGACCGCCTGATCGGCGAGAAGTTTCTGACGGAGGCGGAGGCCACGCGCGGCCCGTTGCCGCGCAGCGCGGAGCTGCTGGGGACGCTGCGCCACGTGTCGGAGCAGGCCAAGATCGCGCTGTCGTCGGAGCACGAAACCTTCGTGCAGCTTCATGGCTGCGAGGAGCTGCTTGTGGAGCGCAAGGTGACGCGCGCGGAGCTGGAGCGGTGGATCCGCCCCCTGATCGCGCGGACGCTGGAGCCGTGCCGCAAGGCGCTGGAGGACGCGGACTTGTTGCCGGAGGAAATCGACGAAGTGGTGATGGTCGGCGGCTCCACGCGCATCCCGCTGGTGCGCCGCATGGTGGGGGAGTATTTCGAATGCACCCCCCACACGGAGCTGAATCCCGACGAGGTCGTGGCCCTCGGCGCAGCGATCCAGGCGGATATCCTTTCCGGAAATAGGCGCGACCTGCTGCTGCTGGACGTGACGCCGCTGAGCCTGGGGATCGAGACCTATGGCGGCGCGTTCTCCCGCATGATCGCGCGCAACACCACGGTGCCGTGCAGCGTGACGGAGCTCTACACGACCTTTGTCGATAACCAGACCCACGTGGATATACAGGTCTTTCAGGGCGAGCACGAAATCGCCTCGCACAACCGCCCGCTGGCGCGGCTGAAGCTGGGGCCGATCATGCCGATGCCCGCGGGATTCGCGCGCGTGGAGGTGACTTTCGCGCTGGACGCCGACGGCATCCTGCGCGTGTCGGCGCTGGACCAGCGCACGGGCGCCCAGCAGGACATCGCGGTGAAGCCGGCCTATGGCCTGACGGAGACGGAGCTGGAGGCGATGCTGAAGTCGAGCGCCGATTCCTCCTCTGCCGAGAAGGAGCAGCGGCTCTTCATCGAGGAGCGCAACCACGCGGAGATGACCCTGCGTGCGACGGAGAAGGCGCTGGCCGAAGCGGGGGACCTGATCGACGAGGTGGACCTGATCGTGATCGAGGAGCAGGTGGCGCGCGTCCGCAAGGCGGTCGCGGGGACGGACTACCGGGAGCTGCGCTCGGCGCGGGAGACGCTGGACGGCGCGGCGCGCCCGCTGGCCGCGGCGGCGATGAACGCGGCATTCGCGCGGGGGCTGAAGGGCCGCAAGGCGTCGGAGGTGATGGGCGCCGCGTCGCAGGATTCGCTGACTCCCCAGATCGTGAATCCTTCGCATCAGAAGGCGGCGCCGGTGTCGATCCAGTTGGGGGCGGTGGGGCGGGTGGAAAAGGAACGGTGACACGATGGCAGGATGTGGCTGCCAATTGGGGCAATCCTCCGCCATTCGGCTTGGCAAGCCAGCACCATTTGGGTTGAATCCTGCCGATGGGTACTTTCGGGCGGCGAGGCGTGCATCCCATGAAAACAAGCATCAAGGCAGTCTACCGCGGCGGCGTCTTCCAGCCGACCGAGCCGGTGGATATGCCGGATGACCAAGCCGTGGTTCTGGAAGCAACTTGGAACCGTTCCCCCGAATCGTCCTCCCTTTTGGGAGCCGACTTGGAGGAGTTCATCGGAACGATCGGCCCGTGGCCCGAGGATCCGGTCGCGTGGCAGCGCGAACTCCGCGATGACCGCTTGGAATGACATATCTGCTCGACACGAATGCGATCATTTATCTGCTGAGCGGCAAGGCGATCTGGCGCCCAGAGCCTGACGTCCTGTTGATGACCAG